>NZ_AWQP01000025.1:0-158162 GCF_000972175.1 Pseudomonas syringae pv. coryli str. NCPPB 4273
TGAGGGTTTTTGTTTGTCTGGGGTTTATCACTCTGCCGGGCTCACCTCATTACAAGGTAGCGGAATTAGCGCCAGAGACCCCCAGGGTTTAGTGAAACGCCCCCATCCCTGCCAGTCTGCTGCCCGCTCGCAGGTGGAAGCTGCGCAGCACTGGCAGGCTTCCGTCCGGCTGACGTGGCGCATCCCATCCCGTCTCCGAGACATCCTCAAAGTCTGCAGCGGTTACCGGCGTTGGCAATGTCCAGGAGTTGTGTGCCATATCCAGTCCTTCGGTGTTAACGGTCAACCGTCCCTTGTAGGCGATGTTGTTGAACAGGTTACCGAGAGGGATCAGCGAACCATCCGGGGCGATACCTGCCATGTTGTAGTTCACGCCATTTGCAAAAGCCGTGTTGTTGATGAAGTCCAGTGCCAGGGTATGGTGATTGGCATAGAAACCAGCGGACTTATTGTCGAAGGCAACGGAATTACGGACGATATGCTTCACGCCGTCAGGCACATACTTGCCACCGTATCCGCCCGCTTTGATGCCATTACCATTGCCGGCTTCAAGTTTTGTGCGCGTGCCAGGCAGGTAACCTTGCTGCCATGCCCATGAGCTTTCGATGGTCACTGGCGAAAAGGCATTGATCAGGTCAAAGCCGTCGTCGGAATTGGCCCACGCTCTGCAACCGCGGAATACATTACCTGGATGGCCTGCCTTGATATGTGCACCGAAGCCGTCTGCACTCTGACCTGCGCCGTTTGAGGTGTAAGGATCGTAGTTGTGGTGAGAGTCGGAATTCAGTACCAGGTTATAACCGCCGTTCTGAATGAACAGGCCTGGTCCCATGTTGTGATGCAGATTGAGTTGCTCGAAGATATTGTGGCTGCCGCTGTTCCAGATGCCCCATGACTCGTGGTTGAGATGGTTTTCGGGCTGTTGCGGCACGCCGGTCACCTCCAGACCCTTCAGGTGTAGCCAGCTACCGGTAACGTTGAAGCCTTTGACGCGACAATCGTCTTTCATGGCCGAGAAATCGAAAACCGGTGTTTCGCCCGGATAGGCCCAGTAGCGTATGGGGTTGTTTTCGCTGCCGCTGTTGTTCAGGGTGATGGCATTGACCGTGTCCGTACGGCTAGCGCAGCGGTTGATGCCGGCTGTGTAGGCATAGAGGCCGCCGCGAAAGTACACCGTGTCGCCGGCTATTGCGGCTTGCTGCGCACGCATGATGGTGCGCAACGGTGAGGCTTTGGTACCCGCAGCGTGATCATCGCCATTGGGGGCCACATAGTAGTCAGTTGCATGCGCTGTTGCAGCGACGACCAGCAAGACCGTCAGCAGTATCGTTCTCATGGGATCACTCCAAGCCTGCCTGGTGTAATCGTATGCGTGTTTGCTGCCCCTTATTATGAATTCGATGAATAAAGAGTCTGCTCGCCAAGGCCTGCAACAGAGCCTCACTCAATTCAAAGACAATAAAAAAGGCCGCATTCTCATGCGGCCTCCTGACGACAACTTACAGCGCTTACGATGCCAGTTCCGGGACCTCTGGTTTCACATCGTCACGACGCTGAATGTATTTCCAGTCCGCTTCATCAATGTAAATACCATTGGGTCCGCTGCCGCCTTCCAGGTCGATGGCAACGTGAGCCGAGACCTGTGGCTTCACGCTGGCCAGAATTGGAACGAAGCCCAGTTGCAGGCTGGTTTCCAGCAGGGCTGCCTGGTTCTTCTCGTCGATGTCTGCGGCTTCGTCGAGGTAGTAAGGCAAACGCACCCGACCGGCCTGGTCGCGATCCATCAAGTGCAACAGCAGGTACATGTTGGTCAATGCCTTGATGGTCATCGTGGTGCCGTTGGAAGCAGCGCCATCGATATCGGTGTGGATAACCGGTTGACCATTGACCTTGGTGATTTCGAATGCCAGCTCGAACAGGTCCTTCAAGCCCAACTGGTTGTGGTTGGCAGCCACAAGCCGGGCCAGATATTCCTTGGCTTCTTCGTTCTTGTTGTCCTGCTCTGCGCTCTGGCTCAGGTCGAAGACCGACAGCGTCTCGCCTTCTTCGTACTGCCCGGCGCTGTGGATGATCTGGTCGATGTGCTTGAGCGCTTCCTTGTTAGGGGCGAGCACGATACGGAAGCTTGCCAGGTTCGAGACCTGACGCTTGTTGATCTCGCGGTTGAACAGCGCCAGTTGATGCTCAAGGCTGTCATAGTCGCTACGGATATTGCGCAGGGTACGCGCGATATCCGTGACCGCAGCACGACGAGCCTTGCCCAGCGTAAGCGCTTCGTCGGTACGGTGTGCGTAGGCATTGATCAATAGCTGCAGGCGACGCTCCATGTCGTCCTCGCTGTCGAACTTGGCCACACCCTTGAGGCGAACCTGTGCGTACAGCGCTTCGATCTGTCCATCGCTGCGCAACAGACCCTGCCAGCTGTCCTGGTAGTCGTTGAGCAGCGGCAACAGGTTATCCATCGAATCGTCGATCGGGTCCATGAACGGTGTGCCGAACGGAAGATCCGCAGGCAGCAACTGACGGCGACGTAGCGCATCGTCCAGCGTACGTTGCTTGGATTCCATGTCGCCGATCTGACGTGCGATCAATTGCAGCTTGGCGGACAGTTGCTGCACGCGCTCGGTGAACGCGTCGCTGGAGCGTTTCAGTTCATCCTGAGCGGCTTCCATCTGCGCCAGTTCTTCCAGCTTGGTGGATTCCTCCGCGCTCAAGGTCTGGCAGCGGCGGAAGTCTTCAAGCGCTTTTTGCGCATCCAGCACTTGTTGATACAGCGCTTCGGTCTGGGTCTTGCTCGCCGAACGGTCGGCAGCGACAGCCTGCTGGGTTTTCAGCTGTTTGAGTTCTTTTTCCAGTCGCTCTTTCTGATCGCGCAATGCGGCGCGATCGGCCAGCGCCTGCAGGGCAGGAGGCTCGATGCTCGACAGGTTGATGGTCAGCCCCGGTACCGCGAACTGATCGCCCTTGAAGCCGTTCAGAATGGTTTCCAGCGACTTGACCCACGCATCGCCATCATCCAGCGCAATGCCTTGCTCACCCAACGGCAAGCTGAACAGTGCGCTATTGAACAGACGCATCAGACGTTCGACGTCCGGCTGGGAAAACTCTTCACGCAGACGGGCATAGCTGTTGTTGTCCGCATGATCAAGCTGTTGCTTGACCGACTTGAGGCGTTTTTCCAGATCGCGCAGGCGTTCGTCCAGGTCTTCGGCGCTGAACTGCCGGGACTGGGCCAGCGCACCGGCCAGCTCATCGTGAGCGTCCTTGGCGGCGAGCAGCTGTTGCTCCAGCACCTTGACGTCATCGACCAGCGCAAAACGATTCTTCAGTACCGACAGCTCGCCGACCCAGCGCTGGATGCTGCTGATCTCGCGCTCCAGGCGCATCAGTTCCTGAGTGCTGCTGCGCTGATCGTTCTGCATCTCATCCTGCTGGGCACGGTAATGCTCAGCCTGAATGACCAGCTCTTCCTTGCGCGCACCGGAGTAATCCGACCAGGTGCCGAGCAGTGAGTCGAGGATCGGTGACAGACGATGCAGTTTGCCGCGCAACACATCGCGCTGCTTGACGCCAGCGGCCAGCGCCTCGACCAGAGGGCCGGCCAGCACCAGCGAGTTGTAGTCCTGTTCCATACGCCGCACATCGCGGAAGGCTTCTTCACAGGCGGCAATATAGTCGACGCTGCCCGAACGCAGGCTGTGCTCGAAAGCATCCAGAAACAGCTGCTTGAGTTTGGCGGCGGTAATTTCACGCATGTGCAGCAGGTTGATGAACAGTGCGCGGAAGGTCTTGAGGCTCTGCTCGCTGGTGGAGCGCAAAGGGATCAAGGTCAGGTCCAGCGGAATCGACGTGTGGCCGCCGACCAGCAGACGGCGCAGTTCGTCAGGTTTCAGCTCGTAGGCTTTCAGGCCCTGGCTTTCCAGGTTGCTGAACAGCTCTTTCTGACGCAGGCAGGTGTCGTTCTTCTGGTAATGACCCAGATCCAGCTCGCCGGCATAGGCGAAGAACTGATGGCCGAAGCCGCCGCCCGGACCGCGACCCACGACACCGATGACATGCGGGCCGTGAGGCAGGGAGACTTCCACCAGAATGTAACTGGTGTCGGAGGCGAAGTAGAAGCGCCGCGATTGCTCCAGGCTATATTTGCCGAAGCTCATGTCCGACATGCGCGCCAGAATCGGGAATTGCAGGGCGTTGATCGAGGCGCTTTTGCCGAGGTTATTCGCGCCATATACCGACAGCGGATTTTCCAGCGGGAACAGGCCGAGGCTGTAACCGGCAGTGTTCAACAGGGCAAAGCGGCGGATGCCATAACGTTCCTGGCTCATGTGTCCATCTCCTGACGTTGCTCATCGGCGATTGCCCGGGCCAGTGCCTCTTCCTCGGTCTCTTCGCCGAATTCAGCCAGGTCCAGAGGGTCATCGGTTTCCAGCAGCTTCTCGTCGCTGTCGTCATCGATAAGCACAGGCGTCGGCAGCGGCAGGGCGCTATGCAGGCTGGCTGCCAGATCGCGGTCCTGTTGCACCGACAGGCACACATCGAGAAAACGGTGCATCGGCGGCAGGAAGCGGTAGATACCCACTTCCTCACTGGCAAAGCCCAACTGCGTCATGCGCCGCATGATCTTTTCTTCGAGCTCTTCCGGGGTCTGTACTTCAGCCTGGAGAAACAGGTCGCGGTACTTTTCCAGCATCGAAGGCAGCTCGTCGCGGCCCAGGCTGCCGCCGTCGAGTACCGACATGGGGTCACGGCCCTGATCTGCCAGATGTTCGACGAGGATGAAGGTGAACAGCGCCAAGCGCTGGGCGGTCTTGTTGACCTGCGCGGCAGCCAGTTCAGGCACGAAGTAATAAAAACCACGCGTGTCGCAGACCAGTTCGAAGCCCAGTGCCTTGAACAGCGTGCGGTACTGGTCCTGGCAGTTGGAGAGCTGAGCGTACAGCTCCGGGTCGCGGCGGCTGATGTGATAGCCCTTGAACAGCTCGCGAAAGATCGGCGCGAGCTGGGACATTTCGGATAGATCAAGATGCATGAACGGTGCTCTCGGAATGCTCGGCCTGCTCGTCTTTTGCAGCGAGCAGGGCAAAGGAGCGCAGGCTGACGCGGTGCTCCCGGGTGAAATATTCGCGACGCTCGAGGCGTTCACGGGCGAAGCGCTTGTCTCGCGACAGGCGCGAGAACCAGTAGAGCAGCTCGTCGGTCTCGCCGGTCGGCTCCTGCTCCAGCAACCAGACCATGAGGTCAGGCATCGGCAAGGCGTCTTCACAGCGTTCGAGCATCTCCTTGACCGTACGCGGTGCGCGTGGCGCCTGGCCCTTGCGGGTGCCGCTGGCCTTGGGGAATCTCGCGGGTTTGGGTTCGAAGCGCGCCAGGGCATACACGTAGGCCTCGACCTGGCTGGCACTGCCCAGGAACGTGCTTTGCGGACGGGTGAACATCGGCATGGCAGCCTGAGGCACTGCATCCAGCCCTTTGCGGCGAATCGCAGACAAGGCCAGCGCCGCGCCGCGGGTCACCGCGTTATGGCGACGCGCTTCTTCACGCAGTGGCAGCAGCAGTTCGCGCGCATGGCGCAAGGTCAGCTGGGCGCTGGTCTGCATTTCCAGAATGCGCGCGTGGGTACGCAGCAGCATATCGTCGTCGACCAAGTGACCGAGACGTTGTTGCTCGGTCAGCAGGCGCAGCAGGACGTTTTCGACCTTGCGCACGCCCTGCTCGAACGCACCGTCTGCGTTGACCAGTTGAATCATCGGCTCGACGTATTCGTCCCACGTCGCCAGCACTTCGGCGTAACGCTGGCGTAACGGGATCTGCCGGTCACTGGTCTTGGCCCGGTCGGCCACGGCGACCAGCGCCTGTTCGTCGTTGGCGAGCTTCTTGAGTACGTCGCGCACGCGCATGTCCAGCAGGCGCAGCTGTCTGGCCAGGTCGTTGGCGTCGCGAACCTCGAACGCGTCCTGAATGTAGCCGGCCAGTCGCTCCAGGTGGCGCAGGTAGGCTTCGATTTCCAGGCACAGGCCCAGACGGTGCTCGCGGCGCAGGTACGACAGGAAGTCATGGATCTGTGCGTTGAGCTCGAAACGGTTCGGGCTTTTCGCGACGGGCACCAGAATGTCCAGACGGATCCACACGTCCAGCAGATTGGTGATGTCTTGCGGAGTGCTGTCCTGCTGCTGAGCGCCCAGTTGCAGGCGCAGCTCGCTCAGGCTCAACGTACCCTGGTCGAAATGTTCGCATAAGGGCTCAAGGAGCGCCCAGTGCTCGGCAAGGGCGCGCAGAACGCGCTTGGGTTCGATCATCGTTAGGCCGACTGTTGGCAAGTGAAAAGCGGCAATTGTACTGCATCAGCCGACTGATATTTCACCTGCGGGCGATATGCTGCAGCGCAAAAAGGCGAACAACGCTAGAATTGCGCGCTTAACTTATCCACAGGTGGCTGACCCTTGCTCAACGAGTCCCGTCGCCGCGCTTATTTGACTGCCATGCAGGTGGTCAACTGGCTGCCGCGCACAGAACTGCCATTCGCCGCGCCGTCGCGTCCGCAACTGCTTGTGCCGTTGCCGCCGCCGGTCGAGGTGCAACGCGTCGCGCCTGCTGCTTCGCCAGTGGAGCACGCTGCGCCTGCCGAAACGTCGAACGTCGAGCCGATTGCCCGGCAGCCCGAGCGCCCGAGGGTCGAGGTGCCGCGCCCCTCACTGGCCAGCACGCGCACAGCGACCCCGGCCGCCGAAGAGGCCGAGCCGGCGCCGCCCAAGGCGCCGGTGATACCGCCACCGCGCTTTGCCCTGCAATTGTTGCGCGCCGGACGCTGCCTGTTACTGGTCGAACTCACCACGGGTCAGCCGTTTCAGAGCCGTGATCCGTCCTACCTGCTGCTCAAGGACATGCTGCGCGCCGCCGGTCTGCCCGACAGCCCGCAGATCATCGGCGAGCCCGTGCGCTGGCCGTTGCTGGTCCGCGGCCAGATGGACCAGGGCCCGGAAGCGGCGCGTGATTTCGTGCAGGGCTTCGTCGGCGCGCGGCTCGAGGACGAGCCCTGTGCCTGCCTGTGGCTGATCGGTCTGCCGTCGATGAAGTATGCCGGTGAAGCCGATGCCGAGTCTTACCACCGTGAACTGCAGATTGAAGGTCTGGGCACGGCTTGGGCGCTGCCAGGTCTTGAATTACTGATGGACGAGCCTGAGCGCAAGGCGGATGTCTGGAAAGCCATGCGTCGGCTGATGACGCGCTGGAAATCGATCGATGAGTGATGCCGTAACCTTCCGCCGCATGACCGAAGCCGACATGGACGCGGTGCTGAAAATCGAATATGCCGCGTTCAGTCATCCCTGGACACGCGGCATCTTTCTCGACGGGCTCAAGTCCTACGAGATCTGGCTGATGTTCGAGGGCGCGCAGCAGGTCGGGCACGGCGTCATTCAGGTCATCATCGACGAAGCGCACCTGCTCAACATCACGGTCAAACCTGAAAACCAGGGGCGGGGTCTTGGCCTGTTACTGCTCGACCACCTGATGAAGCGCGCTTACCAGCTCAATGCACGGGAATGCTTTCTGGAGCTGCGTGACAGCAACCGCCCAGCCTATCGTCTGTATGAAAACTACGGTTTCAACGAGATAGGCCGGCGTCGTGACTACTACCCGGCATCTGACGGCGGCCGTGAAGATGCAGTAGTGATGGCCTGCACGCTGCAGGACTGAGTGTCCGGATCAGCGCTGGTTGTCGTCCAGCGGGTCGATGAGTGCCAATTCTTCCTCATCCAGCCCGTTGCCACCGCCAATGTCATCTTCATCGACTACGGTCAGGTCCAGGTCCGCCGGGTCGCCATCGCCCTGTTCGGACGGTGAACGGGCACCGTCTTCACGGATCAGGGTTTCCGGAGACAGATCATCGTCAGTCGAATGATGATCATCAGTGGACGCCCCCGTCAGGCCTGCCTCACGCACGCGCTGATCGGGAATTTCATGTTGCAGCTCGCCTTCAGGGATAAGATCGCCGATACGGCCCGGTTCTTCCTCGTCGAAATCGAGTGTCTCCATAGAGCCCATGCGGTCTTCGTTATCGTCGATGGGTTCCGGCTCGGTAGCACCGAACGGGCGGCGTGAATCATTCATGGGAAATCCTCATTTCAGGTGGTCGTAAAAAGTGGACCGGCCATGACTTTGAAGATTCCTTTTTGTTGACCGACGAGCCTTGGTGAATTTTGCCAGTAGTGGCAAACAGGCGTGACTTGAAGGATTCGACTCCAGTCCAAGGCTGGGCATCATTATCGAGGCGTCAAAGCATGAACGAGCTACAAGACCTGATTGATAACAATGCACGTTGGGCCGATGCGATAAAGCAGGAAGACCCTGAGTTCTTCGCCAAACTGGCCCGCCAGCAAACCCCTGAGTTCCTGTGGATCGGTTGCTCCGATGCACGCGTGCCGGCCAACGAGATCGTCGGCATGCTGCCGGGTGATCTGTTCGTTCACCGCAACGTGGCCAACGTCGTGCTGCACACCGACCTGAACTGCCTGTCAGTGATCCAGTACGCAGTGGATGTGTTGAAGGTCAAACACATTCTGGTCACAGGCCACTACGGTTGCGGCGGCGTGCGGGCGTCCATGCAGGACCGCCAGTTCGGCCTGATCGACGGCTGGTTGCGCACGATTCGTGACCTGTATTACGAAAACCGCGAGTTGCTGGCCAAGCTGCCGACCGAGGAAGAGCGCGTCGACCGCCTGTGTGAATTGAACGTGATCCAGCAAGTGGCCAATGTCGGTCACACCAGCATTGTGCAGAACGCCTGGCACCGTGGGCAGAGCCTGTCTGTGCATGGCTGCATCTACGGCATCAAGGATGGCCGCTGGAAAAGCCTCGACGTGACCATCAGCGGTTTCGAGCAACTGCCGCCGCAATACCGTCTGCGTCCGCAGGACTGACAGCCGTTGATCGCCAGCCAGCCTGTTGTTGCAGGGGGGCTGGCGACGTTCAACCGATCACAGCACGAAACGCTGCACCATCAGGTTCAGATCCGTCGCCAGCATCGACAGTGCGTTGCTCGCGACGGTGGTCTGTTGCGCGCCTGATGCGGTCTGGCTGGACAGGTCGCGAATACTGCTCAGGTTGCGGTCCACCTCGGTTGCCACCTGGGCCTGCTGCTCGGCGGCACTGGCAATCAGCAGGTTGCGGTCGTTGATGGTGGCGGTTGAATGAATAATCACTTGCAAGGCTTCGCTGGTCGAGGCGGCCTGTTCCATTGTCAGGCTGGCCTGGGTCGCCGTGTGGCGCAGCGAGCTGGCGGTTTGCTGAGTGCTTTGCTGTACGCCGCTGATCAGCCCTTCGATTTCCGCGGTGGAGGCACTGGTGCGCTGCGCCAGTGAGCGGACTTCATCGGCCACCACGGCAAAGCCGCGCCCGGCTTCGCCTGCACGAGCCGCTTCGATAGCCGCGTTCAGGGCCAGTAAATTGGTCTGATTGGCAATTGCGCGAATCACATCGAGGATGCTGCTGATGCTCTGGGTACGCTCGGCCAGCCCTTGCGCCTGATGCGACGAGTCCAGCACGTTTTCGGTCAGTTCCTTGATCGACAGAATGGTTGCCGACAGCTTGTCCTGCCCTTGTGCTGCCGCCTGGGTCGACGCCTCCGATTCGGTCACGGTATTGCTGGCGTTGCCTGCCACCTCGATGGCCGCCTGACTCATCTGATTGACCGCGACAGCGGCCTGCTCGATTTCAGTGTTCTGCAGCTGCAGATTGAGCGCACTGGCTTCGGCGATGCTGCCCATCTCCTGAACCGACTGCGACAACTGCGTCGCCGCTGCGTAGATCTGGTCAATCGTGCTGTGCAGGTTGGTGCGCATGCGCCCGAGGGTGATCAGCAATTGCGCGGTTTCGTCCTTGCCGTCCGGTATCGGGTGCTCGCTCAGGTCGCCATCGGCAATGGTGCTGGCGATGTGTAGAGCCTGCCGCACCGGATGGATGATGCTGACGCTCAGGCGCCAGGCCAGCAACAGGGTCAGCGCCAGAACCAGGCCGATGGCGCTCAGCGCGATGATCCGCGTTTGCTCGTAGCTGGCGCTTGCGGCCTCTACAGCGGTGGCCGCACTCTGTTTGTTCAGTTCCCGCAACAGTTGCACCTGCATGTCCATCAGGTCGCCTTGCAGCGAGAGCATGGTGTTGGCCAGCATCCTGGCCTCGTCCAGCTTGTTCTGCTCGATCAGCGCGATCTGATCCTGCAAGCCGGGCATGAAAGCCTTGTAGGCATCCTGCAACGCAACAATCGAGTCATGCTCAGTGCCCGACTGAACGCGCGCGAGGTATTCCGAGAAGCCTTTCTCGACCTCGTTCCTGAGTTGTTCGACATTGATCTTGCTGTTGATGACGGCACCCGGATCGTCGGCGTTGGCGATCAGACGGGTGGTTTCGCTGCGCAGTTTGACCAGGCCGATGGCGATGGCATCGGCGGTGGCGATACTGGGCAGGGCGCCGCTCTCGACCGCCTCGCCCTGGGTACGAATAGCCTGCATCTGCAACAGGCAGAACGCGCCCAGCGCGACCATCAGCAGAGAGGTGACGGCGAAGCAGATCACCAGGCGCAGCGTGATTTTGAAGCGGCGCAAGAGTGTTGTCGTTGTGGCTTGCCGACGTAAGAAACGAGGCATCAATCTTTTCACGGCACACAACCTCTATAAACACACGGACCTTCTCGGAGAGCCGTTTATAGGGCAATTGTGTGATGTCTTTATGACATCTAATGAATGATGGGTGGGCAGCCGACGATTCATGGCTGAGGGGGAGCAACTTCCTCCATCAGTTCATCCAGAAAGCGCTTGACCCGGTGGTGCCGGACTTTCGCCAGCTGTGCGCCGGTATCGGTCTGAAAACCGTCGGCCAGGTGCAGCAGCTTGGTGTGGAAGTGGTCGACAGCGAAATTTATGTCGTCGTAGGGGCGCTGGCTGGCATACGGATCATTCGGGTCGTAGAGCGCTCTGCCGAGCCGCCCTGATACGTAGAAGGTGCGGGCCACACCGATCATGCCCAGCGAGTCGAGACGGTCGGCGTCCTGCAGTATTCTGGCCTCGAGGGTCAAGGGCGTGATCGCCGCCGAGAAGCTGTGCGCTTCGATGGCGTGGGCGACGGAGGCGATGCTCTGCTCATCCCAACCCATCTCGGTCAACAACTCGCGGGCCCGCGTCGCCGCCAGTCGCGATGCGCTGGCGCGAAACGGCGAGTCTTTCTCGACCGAAGCACAGTCATGCAGCAGCGTTGCCGCAATCAGGATGCGGGCATCGCCGCCTTCACAGTCACGAATGGCGCAGACGTTCTTCCAGACACGCAGCAAGTGCGAGACATCGTGCGAGTCGTCGATTTTCTCTGCGTGGGTGTGGGGTATCAGCAGGTTGGCCAGATCCTCGAAGGGGGTGAAGCTGGCGGCGGTCATGCGGCGGTCCTCGGGGGGGGGCTGGTCAGGCATCAGCATTACAGACAATGCTGCCTGATAAAACCCCGTCACTGATCAAGAATATGGCTGATCTGGCCGGCAAGCAGCCCCGCACCCCGTGCGTTGAGGTGGTTGAAGTCCTTGTAGTACGAATGCAGGTCGCCGATCAGGCATTGTCTGTCCTTGCAGAAGGCGTCATCCAGCGTGATCAGGCTGATGTGTTGCGATTGGCTGGCACGCAGGAACAGCTGGCGGGTGAAACGCTGCAACAGGTCGTGTTTTTCCACCGGCACCGACAGTTCGCTGACCCGCTGTAATGCCTGCGCATCGTCTTCCGAAGCGTCCCGTGCCAGGCGGTAATAGAGACTTTCAGGGTTGATCATTTGCTGCGGCACCTGCGCAACGATGAACACCTCGGCGCCGATACTGCGGTAGGCCTCGATCGTGTCTTCGAGGGCCTGGCTGAATACTCTGCGCGAGGTTTCGCGGCTTTTCTGCGGATCGGCGCGTGAGGTCAGGAAATATTTGCTCATCGTCCTTTCGCTGTAATCGTCACCGGTATAGAGCGTCCAGCGCGCCACCAGCACGACCTTTTTGATCCGCTGCCGCTTCACGTAGTCGAATTCCCGCTCGGCCAGCGCTTCGCAGACCCCGGCAGCGTAGTTGCCGTTGGCCACGTCCACGCCGAGCAAGGGCAGGCAGCCGCCCAGGCCGATATGCGCGAGGGTTCTGCCCTGATCCCGGGCGGCAGCGTCGAACGTCGATAACAGCGCTTCGGAATGGCTGTCGCCGAACAGCGCGATGTCCGGTACTGCCTCCTTGTCAGCAAGGCCGAACAGGCAAAAATCGACGTTGCCGCTCTTGCCGTCCAGAGGCTGGTCGCATTTGTCGCGTATCAACGGGTCGGCGAATGCCTGATGCAGCTCCGGGTCGACAGCGAAGCGCTGGGGAAAGCCGTTATTCACATAGCCGACCAGCCCCAGCGCGACAAACAGCGTTGAGGCAGCACCTGCTGTGGTGAAAATCTGACGACGATTGAAGGTGCCGGCCTTGCGAAACGGCTGCTCGACGAAACGCCAGCTCAGCCAGGCCAGCGCCAAAGACACAAGGGTAAGCGCCAGCATGAGTGGCAGGCCTGGCTCATTCAGGTTGTACTGGCGGGCAAAGGCAAAGACCGGCTGATGCCACAGGTAGGCGCTGTAACTGAGCATGCCGATCGCGACGGGCGCGCGTGAGCTCAGGGCGCTCCCCACCCAGGTCTTGCCATGGGCGAAGACGATGATCAACACCGCACCCAGCACGGGCACCAGCGCGTTGAGGCCGGGGAAGGGCGTGCTGCTGTCGAAACCGACCACGGCATAACCGATCAGCGAAATCCCCAGTAAAGTCGCCGCCTGATCGACAACGCTCGCGCGCCCGATGCTGCGCGGTCGCCAGGCAAAGTAGAAGGCGATGAACGAGCCCGCCAGCAATTCCCAGGCACGTGCCGGCAGCAGATAAAACGCGTTGCTGGTGGCTTGATGGGCGCCCAGTTGCGCCAGCGCCAGGCTGGCCAGGGCGACGAACATCAGCAGCCCAATCAGCCGCTTGCGGCCCAGGCCCCAGGCCAGCATCAAGAGCAGTGGGAAGAACAGGTAGTACTGTTCCTCCACCGCGAGCGTCCAGGTATGCAGCAGAGGTTTGAGTTCTGCCGTGGCGTCGAAATAGCCGCTTTCCAGCCAGAACAGCACGTTGGATGAAAAGGTCGGCACCGCCACCAGACTCTTGGCGAAGTATTTCAGGTCAGACGGATCGAGCGTCAACCACGCGACAGGCAAGCAGATCAGCATCATCACGAACAGCGCCGGCAGGATGCGCCGCGCACGTCGTTCATAAAAGTTGATCAGCGAGAACCGCCCTCTGATCTTCTCCGCGAGGATGATCGAAGTGATCAGATAGCCGGAGATCACGAAGAAGATATCGACGCCTACGAATCCGCCGCTGAACAGCGGCAAGCCCGCGTGGAACAGAATGACCGGAATGACCGCGAGCGCGCGCAGACCATCGATCTCGGGCCGATAGCCGAGTGCCGGATTGTGAGGGATGCCCATGTGATGTGCTCATGCAGTAAGTGGCAAGAGACGGTAAATGCACGCTGCAATAGCTACCGCCAGCGCGAGGCGCAGGGGTCGTGTAGGAAGAAGACGAAGGGAGGTTGCCGGACAGAGCGTGCTGTATTTTTTAGTTCAGGTCTTCGCTTCTGTCCAATGACTGAAGCAGGTTTATGACGACAGATCAGTCTCTTCCCACCTGAAACGGGAAAAGCCCTTTATAATGCATGGTTTTACCCCTCCTCGATGCGAGAACCATTGTGAGCTTACCGTCCTGCCCGAAATGCAATTCCGAATACACCTACGAAGACGGCAGCCTGCTGATCTGCCCGGAATGCGCCCATGAATGGTCTGCCGACGCCGCTGGCGCCGATGCGTCCGATGACGTGAAAGTCACCAAGGACTCAACGGGCAACGTGCTGCAGGACGGCGACACCATCACGGTGATCAAGGACTTGAAAGTCAAAGGCTCCTCGCTGGTGGTCAAGGTCGGCACCAAGGTCAAGAACATCCGCCTGGTCGATGGCGACCATGACATCGATTGCAAGATCGATGGCATCGGCGCGATGAAGCTGAAGTCGGAGTTCGTCCGCAAGGTTTGATTCTGCCGGGCAATGGCTTTAGCCTGAACGCCTCGCCGGTCCTTCGACTGGCGGGGCGTTCATGTTTCCGGGCGCGCCAGGGCTGTTTTTCCTGAACAGGTGAATACCGTGCCGAACACCCCCGCCCCTTATTTGAAACCCGATGAATGTGTCGTGCTGTTCGATGGCGTCTGCAAGCTGTGCAATGGCGTGGTGAAGTTTCTGATTCGCCATGATCCGCATCAGCGTCTGCGCTTGGCCGCCGTGCAGTCGGAACAAGGTCAGGCATTGCTGAAATGGGCCGGGCTGCCGCTCGACGATTTTCATACCATCGCGGTTATCGTCAACAATCGGGTATTCGTACGCTCGGACGCCTTTCTGCACATCATGGGGCTGTTGCCCGCGCCGTGGCCGCTGCTCAAAGTGCTGGGGATTTTTCCGCGCTTTCTACGCGACTGGGCCTACAACCGCATCGCGCTCAACCGATATCGCCTGTTCGGGCGCTATGATCACTGTCTGTTGCCATCACCCGAACACCGGCAGCGCTTCCTTGACGGCTGACGACCGGCGGTCATTTGTAAAGTCTGTCAGGTACGCACGGGTTGTGATCCACTCTTGTGGTCCGTAGAATTCGTGTCATCTGGCTTCACTCCCCATATCCACAATAATCCACTTTGCACACTGCGCCCGATTCAGAAGGTCGAGCGGAGCGTTTTTGCGTTGGTTTTTCAGTGGGGCGAGCCGCGGTTTTGCATACAGGTGTCAGGCGTGCGTGTGCACGCGTGGCGGTCGGCCTTCGGGTCGGAACATTTTCAGGGCGTTGTGATTCTTGATAACTTCACCTCCAAACGAGCAGGCAGGTAGCTGGCTTGGCGTATTCGCGCTGGCCTTGGCGGCCTTCATTTTCAATACCACCGAGTTCGTGCCGATCGGTCTGCTGAGTAACATCGGCCAGAGCTTCGAAATGACCCCGGCCCAGGTCGGGCTGATGCTCACAATCTATGCCTGGGTTGTGTCGCTGATGTCGTTGCCGATGATGCTGGCGACGCGCAACATCGAGCGCCGCAAGCTGCTGATGTTCGTGTTCGGGCTGTTTGTGGTCAGCCACGTCCTTTCCGCGATCGCCCCCAGCTTTGCGATCCTGCTGGTGAGCCGGGTCGGTATCGCGTTTGCACATGCGGTGTTCTGGTCGGTCACGGCGTCGCTGGCCGTGCGTATCGCACCGCCCGGCAAGCAGGTTCAGGCGCTGGGCCTGCTGGCGACCGGTACGTCGCTGGCGATGGTGCTGGGCATTCCGCTGGGCCGCGTGCTGGGTGAAGCCCTGGGCTGGCGGACCACCTTTCTGGGCATCGCCGGCATCGCTGCGCTGGTAGTCTTCCTGTTGGCTCGCGCGCTGCCTTTGCTGCCCAGCCAGAACTCCGGCTCGTTGCGCAGCCTGCCGATCCTGTTCAAGCGCCCACGGCTGATGGCGATCTACCTGCTGACTGCGATCGTGGTGACCGCTCATTTCACCGCCTACAGCTATATCGAACCGTTCACCCAGACCGTGTCCCGGCTCAGCGGCGAAATGACCACGATCCTGCTGCTGGTCTTTGGCGGTGCCGGGATCATGGGTTCGATCATCTTCAGCCTGTTCAGCGACCGCTTCCCCAACGGGCTGTTGATCACCGCCATTGGCACGCTGACCCTGTGCCTGCTGATGCTGTTGCCGCTCTCAGGGGATGCCGTGACGCTCGGCACGCTGACCATTATCTGGGGCATGGCGATCATGTGCTTCGGCCTGACCTTGCAGGCGCGCGTGCTGTCGCTGGCACCCGATGCGACCGATGTGGCGATGGCGCTGTTCTCGGGCATCTTCAATATCGGTATCGGCGGCGGCGCGCTGCTCGGCAGCGTGGTCAGCAGCCATCTCGGGGTTGCCAATGTCGGCATCGTCGGCGGCCTGCTGGCCCTCGGCGGGCTGGGGTTGTGCTGCTATACAACGCATCACTTCGGCAAGGTGCGGCCTGCTGCCGAGATGCAGGCCGAGAGCAAATAGGCCGCGCATAAAAAAGCTCGCTGACGCGCAATGCGTTCAGCGAGCTTTTTGGTCTGGCTTGCAGGTCAGGCTTTAAGCCGACCCAGCCACTCCAGCGACGTTCTCCAGATACAAATACCCAGGAAATACGCCGACATCGCCAGCCATAGCCCCATAACTACCGGGCCGTTGTGCGGGTGGTTGATGATCAGCAGTGCGCTGGACAGCAACCATACGGTGGTCACCGCGATATTGAGCGGCATGAAGCGGCGCACGCGGAACGGGTGCAGGAACTTCATGCGGGTCATGGTCAGCAGCGCCAGGGCGATGATGGTGATGAACGTCAGCCATGGGGCCGGTGACAGAATGTAGAGGCACAGTGCAACGACGTTCCAGGCGGCGGGGAAGCCCTGAAAGTAGTTGTCCTTGCTTTTCATGTCGACGTTGCAGAAACAGAACAGCGACGAAACCAGAATGACCGAAACACTCAGCAGCAGCGTGTAATCCGGCACCGGTATATAGCGGTAGATGAACAGTGCCGGGATGAACACGTAGGTCAGGTAGTCGATGACCAGATCCAGTACCGAGCCGTCGAAGTGTGGCAGTACCGACGTGGTGTTGACCTTGCGAGCCAGTGAGCCGTCGACTCCATCCACGATCAGGGCCGCGCCCAGCCACAACAGGCAGGCTTTGGGTTCGTTGTTGAACAAGGCAATGGTCGCCAGGAACGCAAGGACTACGCCGGTGGCGGTGAAGCCATGTGCCCCCCATGCGTTGAGTCTGGCTATGCGTTGATTGGTTATCACGGGGGCGCTCTCCAGGAAGTAATGCTTGCCAGGGTGTGCCGCAAACCTGACCGGTAGCAACTATCGACCCGGCAATTGCCGATAAGTTTAGCGGTGACTATCCCTTGTTTCCCGGTTGTTTTCCAGAAAGCCACGCTCTTCGTCTGATCGCGGGTCTCTGTATTCTTCCGGTTCGACGAAACAGGTAGGCGCGTCACCGTTGGCATTGAGTTGGTTGATCAGGGTCGGTTGGCCCTGTTCATTGAACAGTACCTGCCCGACACCTGCCGAGTTCCATAAGCGTTCACCGGCCTTGCTGTGCTCGGGCGTGCGCGGAACAACCTTCATCAGGCGGCGCTTGGTGAACCAGTTAAGAGGTGAGCGGGGAGAGTATAACCAGCGATTCAGCCGATCAAAAGTGTCGAGTAGACGACGGGGGAATTCATTCTTGATGCCACTGCTGGTGATCTGCCAGATGTGAGGCCCGCCGCTGCGCTGGCGAATCAGGATTTCGTAGACGAACGAGTAATGCACATCGCCCGACAGGATCACGTAATTGCCCGGGGTTCTGGAGTGGCGAAAGATGTTCAGAATCACGTTGGCAGCACCACGGTGCGCCATCCAGTTCTCCGCATCGACCAGCAACGGATAGCCGCACCAGCTGAAGATACGTTGTATCGCCTCGATCAACTTGACGCCGAACACGGGGGCAGGCGAGACGATAATCGCTGATTTATGGTCGATCAGCTCCTGTTGCAGTTCACTGAGCGCTTCCCAGTCCAGCAGGCCGGACGGGTGATTGAAGTTCGACTCGCTGCGCCAGCGCCGGGTTCGGGTATCCAGTACCACCAGTGCCGGGTGGGTCGGCAGCACGTAATGCCATTGCTGAAACTTCAACAACTGATCAATCAGTTGGTCCTGGGCCTGGCTGTCCAGCCAGTTGTCGTTCGACACGGCGTCGCTGCTCAGGGCATGAGCCTGTTTGACCAGCCCGTTTAGTGCATCCGGGTTATTGCCCCAGCCCTGGCACAGCAGATAAGCGAGCAGGGCGTTACCGATGATGCGCTTGGAGAAGGGATGGCCGTACGCGGTTTGCTCCCAGTTCGCCGACAGGTTCCAGTCATCGGTGATGTCGTGGTCATCGAAAATCATCATGCACGGCAGATGCGCCATCGCCCGTGCTACGCCGCCCAGGCCCTCGGCAAACGCCTCGACTAAGTGCTGCTCCCTGGCGTAGCGCTCGACTTCCCCGTCTTCCAGTTGCGGCCTGCCGGGTTCGATCAGGGTCCAGGGCGTGGGTGACCAGACCAGCAGGTACATCGCCATGACTTCCGCCAGGGTGACCAGATGGTTATCCGCTGTGCTGCTGGTGAATACCGGCTTGCTGGTGCCGCCGAAGAAGCGCTCGCGCAGTGTGTCGTTGCTTTTCAGGGCCGGCAGCAGGTCGGCACGCTGGTAATAGCTGGCCGGATGCGCATAGAGACGAGGGCTGTCATCGACGATGGCTCCGTCGAGTCGCTCGTCGAACAACCCCAGCCGCTCGATCAAGACATGGATGGCGCGCAGCATTGGCCCTGCGACATCGTCGGCGTAGATCTGATCGCCGCTCATCATCAACAGCGCAGGGCGTTGCAGCGGCTCCTTGATGTCGGCCAGCAGGCGGTCCACGCAAAGCAGACCTTCGGCCGCGCTGTGGTGCGGCTTGCGGCACGAGCCATGCAGCAGGTGATCAATGCTGCTGCGCACCACGAAGTTCGGATAGCGGTGGCCCTCGTACAGCAGGTGCGGCGCCCACTCGGCAATACCGCCTTCGTCCTCCACAAGCAGGTCGTAATCGATCCAGGTGTCGCGCGGCAGTTCGGCTTCCAGTTGCAGGTCGATCAGGTGAATGAACGCATGGCGCCCAATTGCGATGACCTGACATTGCCGGTCGTCGAGTACGTAATCGTTGAAGCCCGCAGTGGAGTCATCAGTAGCGGCATGACGCAGGCGCACGGTCAGGCGCAACGGACGAGACCCCACCAGCCACAACACCAGGCGGCTGGCTTCCTGACGGCGCAACAGCGGGCCGGCAAGGATGGACGGCAGCGAAGTGAGTTGATCAAAGGAAGAAGCTGACATCCTGACTCATGGCTCTGTGGGATATAGGCGGGGATGGTAACGCAACAGGCCTGGAAAGTTCTTGTTACACCACGCGAACGCGTGTTTCCGGACATTGCAGACCATGCAAAACGGTGCGCTCAGCCTTACTCATATGAAGACTTTGTTAACCGTCTGCAGAGTGCGCTGAAAATGCCGATATACACCTATGCAGAGGGCATCTCAATTCCATAAAGTTTTTATGGCGTTATGCCATATTTACTCATAAGGAATCCGGCTATGAAATGGTTTTACAACGCAAGGTTGTCCGCCAAGTTGTTTATGGCTTTTGCTCTGTGCGCGCTTTTCACCCTCGGGGTGGGCGTAATAGGCAGTCGCGGCATCAGTGCCCTGTCCAGCAGCCTTGATAACGTGTTTACCAACAGCTTGCTGTCGGTTACAAAAACCGGCGAGGTCAAGGCCTCAGTCATTGCTCAGAACCGTGATCTCTATCGTTTATTGGCCGCCATGGCAGGCAATGCGCCGCAAAGCGTCAAGGACGATATTCTCGCGAGCATGACCGCCAACAAGACTCAAGCTGAAAAGAGCTACGCCACTTACAGGGCTACGCCGCTTGAAGATGACGAGCGCGCTGCCGGTGATCAGATGGACAGAGACTGGCCTGGCTATCAGGCACTCATCGAGCGGGCCAAAGGCACTGCCCTGTCCGGGGATATTGCGGGTGCGAGAGCGATCATCGACGGTGATGTTCGCAGCGGTTACCTGAAGGTCATGGATCAGCTGACCACCATCGTCAATTCCAATAATCGTCAGGCGGGCGAGGCCGCTGTGGCTTCCGACCAGACGCAGGACGCTGCGCAACGAAATCTTTACATCGGCATAGGTTTGTCATTCTTTGCCGCGTTTGTGATGGGCCTGTTCATAAGTCGCGCTATCAGCACGCCAATCAATACTGCGGTGACCAATGCCCGGCGAATAGCCAGCGGTGACCTGACGCTGCCGATTGCCAGTCAATATCACGACGAAGCCGGCATGATGCTGGTTGCACTGAGTGATATGCAGGACAACCTGAAAAGCACGATCGGGCAAATATCCAGTGCTGCCGACCAGTTGGCCTCGGCGGCTGAAGAGCTGAATGCCGTGACTGAAGAAAGCAGTCGCGGTCTGATCCGTCAGAACGATGAGATTCAGCAAGCCGCTACGGCGGTGAACGAGATGACCGCTGCGGTCGAAGAGGTCGCGCGTAACGCCATGTCGACGTCGGAAGCGTCCCGACAGACCAGCACCGACGCGGCTGCCGGTCGTGATCAGGCCCGTGATGCGGTGAATGCGATCAATACCGTCAGTGCCGAGATCAGCAGTTCGACCACCATGGTCGAAGAACTCGCCGGGCGCGTCCGTGAGATCGGGCAAGTACTGGACGTGATCCGTGGGATCGCCGAGCAGACCAACCTGCTGGCCCTCAACGCTGCCATCGAGGCCGCACGTGCAGGCGAGCAGGGGCGCGGTTTTGCTGTAGTGGCGGACGAAGTGCGGGCGCTGGCCGCTCGAACCCAGGCGTCCACCGGCGAAATCGAAACCATGATCGGCAGTGTCCAGGCCAGTGCCGATCAGGCCGTGCGGGCCATGGGCAACAGTCGCACCCTGGCCAGCAACACGCAAACCCTGGCTCAGGCCACAGGGCAGTCGCTGGAGCGCATTGCGCAGAGCGT
Source organism: Pseudomonas syringae pv. coryli str. NCPPB 4273 (assembly GCF_000972175.1). Taxonomy (NCBI): domain Bacteria; kingdom Pseudomonadati; phylum Pseudomonadota; class Gammaproteobacteria; order Pseudomonadales; family Pseudomonadaceae; genus Pseudomonas; species Pseudomonas syringae pv. coryli. The sequence continues at coordinate 20,708 of NZ_AWQP01000025.1, forward strand.
CGCCGAGATCAACGACCGCAACATGTTGATTGCGACAGCCTCCGAAGAGCAGTCCCACGTTGCGCGCGAGGTGGATCGCAACCTGGTCAACATTCAGGACCTCTCCGCCCAGACCGCCGCAGGTGCGCACCAGACCAGTGCTTCAAGCCAGGAGCTGTCGCGTCTGGCCATTTCCTTCAACAATCTGGTGGGCAAGTTCAAGGTCTGACGCAAGTCTCAGGCCGTTGTGTTCGGCAGGCGCTTCTGGAAAAAGAAGCGCTTGTTGCCGGGCGGATAGTCGTCAATCTGGCCGAACTCGGTGTAACCGTGGCGGCGATAGAAATCGGGGGCCTGGAAGTCGAAGGTATCCAGCCAGATTCCCGTGCAGCCCTTTTCAACCGCCAGATCCTCGGCCATCTGCATCAGACGCGAGCCCATGCCTTGCCCACGGGCCTGTTCCGGCACGACCAGCAGTTCGATGAACAGCCACTCATAAAGAATGCGAGCGTGCAGGCCGCCGAGGATTTCCCGGGTTTGATCATCGCGAATGAACATCGCCACTTTCTCGGACTTGCCGTCGCCCGCCTGCTCGGCGTTGAAACGTTTCAGTGGTTCCAGAATCGCCAGACGATCCTCTTCCGTAGGGTTGGTGCTGACGTCAATGTGAATGCTCATGCGATGGCTCCCAGCCTTGGTGTGCGCCGAGATTAAAGTGGCGGGGGCGCGGCGTAAAGCAGGATCCTGCGGGATGTCATTTCACGCGAAGCACACGCAATTACGTCCGGCACGCTTGGCCGCGTAGAGGGCATTGTCAGCCGCACCAATCAGGTTCTCGGCACTGGTCAGAGGCGCTGTCGCACAGGCCACGCCGAGGCTGATGGTGACCAGCGCGTTTTCGCCCAGCACCGGGTGCGGCAACTTGAGCTCGGCAACCGCGCTCTGCAGGGCCCCGGCCACTTCTCGGGCCTGCACGGCATCGCCGATCATCAGCACCAGCACCTCTTCGCCGCCGAACCGGAACGCCACAGCACCATGGTCATGCGCGCTTTGCTGGACTTTCTGACAGAGCAATCTGAGGCAGGTATCTCCTTGCGGATGCCCGTAGTTGTCGTTGTAGGATTTGAAGTGGTCGATATCCAGCAGGATGATGGCCACGTTCGCCGGCGTATTGCGAGCGTGCTCCCAGACGGAGGTCATCACTTCGTCCTGGTAGTGTCGATTGAACAGCCGCGTCAGCCCGTCGGTACGCGCGAACTCCATCAGTTGCACTTGAAGCAGGCGTCCGCGAAGCGCAAACAGGTAGCTCATACGGCCTGCCCGCTCCAGAAAGTAGGAGGCCATCAGCAGCAGTGCCACTGTCGAGACGAACAAAACGGCGTTGGCCTGCCAGATCACGAAGTCGGCAAAGTCGGCGATGTAAGTGGTCACCAGCTGGATGATCAGCATGCACGACATGGCGACAGCGGCATGGCGCAACGGCAATTGCTGGATCATGGTGCAGTAGACCATGATCAACAGCATGCCGAGTTGATAAAAGATTTGATAAGGGCTGTCGCTGTGAATCATGACCAACAGCGGCATGAGCGAGCACGCTACCGTGGCGAATGCAGCGATCGTTTCCATCGCCCAGCGCGTGGAAACCCGTTGAGCCAGCATCAACAGGGCGATAAACATCGGCGTCATCAGGCACAGACGGCCCACGGCTACATAGAAAAATACATCCCGCAGTATCAACCAGTCGCTGATCAGGAACAGGTTGTAGATCAGACTGCCGCCAATCCCTACCGCCGTCAGGAACTCGCGCCGCGGTAGCCGGGTTTCGTCCTGATAGCGTTGCTCAAGAACACGGCTGAAGCGTAACGAGCCAACACCTGAAGCGATCGTCTGCTCGACCTCGGCAAGGAGTTGCGCATCTTCAAGATTGGGGCGTTCAAGGGCAGAAACGAGCATGTGACACCGGTACATTAACATCGAGAGACGTAGGACATCATGAGTGATGTCTTAGTGCTATCAATGTATCGTGCCGCCAGTCCAAAGTCGACCGATGGTGGCTAACGGCGTGGCCTGGGTGACAAATGGCCGCGTGCTGTCATCACTGAAAACATCTCGCAGCAATGCGCGAGATGGCCTTTAGACGGGCGTTTTTTCTGTCGCAAACGCCCTGTAATTCAATCTGCCACCATCAGACGAAATGTCTTAAACCCGTCTACGCTTGTGTCGATATATACGTACAACCTCACTATGGGTGCCGTCATGTTCAACGCTCGCTTGAAAAAGGAATTACAGGCACAAAAGGCCGAGTTATCCATGTACCGGCAGATGCAGAAAGGGATGGATGCGCAAATGGTCTGTCTGACTCTGGACGCCAGCTACCACATCGTCCACGCCAATGAAAACTTTCTCAGCGCGCTTGGCTACTCGCTCGAGCAAGTGCTGGGCAAGGATCTCGACCACTTGGTGCCTACTTACGTCAAACAGCTGGATTGCTACCGCAGTCTCAAAGTGGCGGTGCAAAAGGGCGAGTCGGTCATCGACAGGTACCGTTTTCTGCATGCCGATGGCCGGCTGGTGTGGATTCGCGCCCTCTGGCAGCCGGTGCTGGATGAGCAGGGCAGGCTGATGACGTTGCAATGCTACGGATCGGACATCACCCAGATTGTCGAAACGGCTGCCGAGAACTCTGCGTTTATTCAGGCATTGTTGCGCTCGACCGCCGTGATCGAGTTCGATCTCAGCGGCCAGGTATTGACCGCCAACGATCAGTTCCTGCGCGGCATGGGTTATAACCTGGCGCAGATCAAGGGCAAGCATCACAGCATGTTCTGTGATTCGGCAGAAACCTCTCAGGCGTCGTACCGGGAATTCTGGGCGATGCTCAACCGTGGCGAGTTCGTGGCCGGGCGCTTCAAGCGTATCGACAGCAGCGGGCGTGAGGTCTGGCTGGAAGCAACCTACAACCCGGTCCACGATGCTCAGGGCAAACTCTACAAGGTGGTCAAGTTCGCCACGATGGTGACCGACCAGGTGGCCCGCGAAGAAGAAGTCAGTCAGGCCGCCAGCGTGGCGTTTGAAATCTCCCAGCAGACCGACGTCAGCGCTCAGCGCGGCGCGGATGTGGTGCAGAACACTGTAAAGACCATGCGCAAGATCTCCGAAGAGATGCAGTCGGCCTCCTCGGGCATCGAAGCGCTGGGCAAACAGTCATTGCTGATCAATTCCATCGTGCAAACCATTGGTGGCATTGCCCAGCAAACCAACCTGCTGGCACTCAACGCCGCCATCGAAGCTGCGCGTGCCGGTGAGCAGGGCAGGGGCTTTGCCGTAGTGGCTGACGAAGTCCGCCAACTGGCAGGCCGCACCAGCGCCGCAACCGAAGAAATCGTCAGCGTCGTGCAGCAAAATCAGTCGCTGGCCGATGAGGCGGTACGCGGCATGGCCAACAGCCGCACCCAGGCGGAGCAGGGCCTGGTGCTGGCCAACGAGGCCGGCGCCGTGATCGTCGAGATTCAGGAGGGGGCCAAACAGGTGGTGGGCGCCGTGGGGCGGTTTGCCAATCAGTTGAAGTAGTTGGGAAATGGCCGGTCCTTGCAGTCTGGCCATTCCCCGCTCCTATCCTGTGCCCTATATCAAGCGGGAACTACTTGCCGGACAAACGGGATTTTCTGCAGGAGGTAAACCATCGCTCCGCTCGCTGTAAGAATCGCAATCGAGGTAAGGGGAATCGCAAGCCACGGTGTGGTGAAGTTATAGCTGATGCCATTGATGTCGAACCAGAACATGACCAGGACGTGGACCAGGTACACGCCGAAATTCAACTTGCCTGCCCAGATCAGAAAAGAACGAATTCTCCCGCTTTTCAGAAACACCCGATTGAACAAGGCACGTAACAGGATGAACGAACTCAATGCTGCCAAGACGACAAAAGGCGACGAGTACACATAAAACGTTTCATCCGCATGGCCTACGGAAATCGAGTATTGCCACGTAAGCAGGGCGGTTGCCGAGACACAAACAGCCCAGGTTACAGCAGCCAGCGACACGAGTGCGTCCGAGCTTCTCACTCGGTGATAAATCAGCCCTCCCGCGACGATGTACCCTGCGTACAGAGGCAGAAAGCCCCAATCCACACCCAGATAGCCTTTCTGGTTAAGAACGTAAAACAAGGGCACGATGCTGCTACCGATGAACCATCCTGCCATGGCCAGTACTGTCGAGCTGGTATTTTCAATTTTGAAAAAACCAATAAGGACCGGCAGAAACAGATAGGCCCCGATCAGTGTGTAGAGATACCAGAAGTGCGCTACCACAGGGCCTCTGAGGATCCTTAACACCCAGTCATCGAAGGGCGTGCCCGTGTACTGAAACCAGGCCAGGTAGACGATCGACCATACGAAGAGTGGCAGGGTGACTCGCCAGATTCTTTTCAGGCTGGCTCTCGCGCTGGTTTCCTTGGTCAGCAGCAGGGCGCCACTGACCATGAAGAACAACGGAACAGCGGCTCTCGAAATGCTTTCATAGAAGTTCACGGCCCACCAGTTAAGGCCCATGGACAAGAATCCCTTGGCAGAGACATGAATCAATATCACCATGAAAATGGCCGTGAAACGAACACCGTCCAGTGATAGATCGCGCTCTCTCTGCACATCCGTTGTGACTGAAATCATGCAACCGCTCCCTGGGCCGAGCAGACTCTCGACGCACGCTATTATGAGGGTTAGTACCCGTTGTTTTTTCCGGGGAGAACAGTAATACATTGTCGATACAATAGCCCGCTATTATCACCGTGGCAGTGCGTTAGATAAAAATAAGGTGCTGTTGCACGACAAGGTTCGAGGTGTCAGTTATCGGTACGTTTTTATAAGTGTACCGTTAGTTACTGTTTTGGCCGTGCCGGTGGGCGCCATCTCGAACCCGAGGTGAGTCAATAACTGCAGTGACCTGACTCATGTGATCGTCTCTTAAGAGCATGTGACGACTCATTCGGTCAGGACGCGACGGGAAAAGAGTGTTCGCTCTTTAACGTGGAAGCTTGCGCAAGCTGAGTGAGTAGCAGCAGTTCATCTCAGCTAACCGCAACAGCCCCCGCCTTGCCAGCCTCCACCACAAAACCCTTGAGCGTCGACACGCTCGCCGCAGGGTCCAGCACATCCGATACCACTTGAAAGCGGGTCTGCATATGCTGTTCGTTCAGGTCGACGGCCACATAGCCGCGTTGACGGCTGTCGAAGAACTTCACGTGTGGGTTGAGGCCGAGAATGCTGTTGAAGGCTTCGAACGGTGGCCCGCTGGAGGTTACCCAAGTGCCGACGAATTCGGTGGCGACGATGGCTGAGTCCGGATTGCCTGCGTCGGCGTGCAGGTCGGTGGTCCAGAACGAATGGATATCGCCACCCCAGAACACCGGGTTGCGGGTCTGGTGGCGTTGCAGTGAGGCCAGCACGCGCTCGCGGGTGGTCATGTAGCCGTCCCAGCCGTCGGTCCAGTGGCCCTGCGCCTGGGTCTTGAGATCGCGCTGTTCCAGTGGCGCGACCAGCAAATCCTGGGCAATGACATTCCACTGGCCGGGAGACTCGGCGAAGCTGCGGTCCAGCCAGGTTTCCTGTTCCCAACCGAGCATGGTGCGTTTCGGGTCACGCAGATCCGGGCAGTCGCTGGGCGCGACGTGACCTCGACGGCTGCCGTTGGCCTGGATGCAGGGTTGCTCGGAACGGTACTGTCGACCGTCCAGCACGTGAAAACGTGCCAGACGCCCATAGTCGAGGTTGCGGTAGATACGCATCTCCTGTCCTTTGGGCAGGCTGCTGGCGCGCAACGGCATGTGTTCGTAAAACGCCTGATAGGCGGCGGCCCTGCGGCGCAGAAAGCTGTCCACCGGTACGTTGGGGTCCTGTGACCACTGGGCGGCGTAGTCATTTTGCACTTCGTGGTCGTCCCAGGTGGCGACGCTCGGCGCACAGGCGTGCAGCGCTTGCAGGTCGGGGTCGGTCTTGTACTGCGCGTATCGGTTGCGGTAGCCCGCCAGATCCATAGGGTCAGGTGTCGCGTGGTGACGCGGGAACCGAGTGTTTTCCGGGGATACGTTCATCTCATAGATGTAGTCGCCAAGAAAGAACACCAGGTCCGGGCGCTCCGCGGCCAGGTGTCGATAGGCGCTGAAGTACCCGGCCTCCCAGTGCGAGCACGACACGAAGCCGAACCGCGCCGAGACCATCGCGCTTGCCAGCGGTGCAGTGCAGGCCTGCCCGACAGCGCTTTGCGCCCCCAGGCTCTCGAACTGATACCAATATGGACGTCCAGGCTGCAAGCCGCTCACTTCGACATGCACCGAATGGGCAAGGCGTGGGTGGGCGGTGGCCTGGCCTGTGCGGACTACGTGAACCATGGCTGCATCGCTGGCGATCTTCCAGCGCACCTCGACAGGTTTGTTCAGCCCGCCATCGCCCGAAGGCGTCATCACCTTGGGCGCCAGACGTGTCCATATCACGAAGCCGTCCGGCAACGGATCGCCAGAGGCCACGCCGAGCGTGAATGGATAATCGACCCCCGCGCTGCGCGCAAACGGGCTGAGGATCGACAGCAATGTTGCACCGGCGACTCCGGTAATGATGCGTCGACGGTCCGGGTTGAAATCTGTCATGACGTGACCTCTGACGATGCGTATTCCGAGCGCAACAGTCCGAACAGCAGCATGTTCTTGAACACACCGTTTTTCAGAAATGCCTCTCTGGTACAGCCCTCATACGATAGCCCGCACTTCTCCAGGACCCTGGCGCTGGCAGGGTTGTCGCTGAAGCACTGGCCGGCGATGCGGTTGAGGTTCATGTCCGTGAAGCCATGCCTCAGCAAGCCTTTAGCCGCTTCGCAGGCATAACCCTGATTTTGGTATTTCTTTCCTGTCCAGTAACCCAGATGGCCGCTGCGATGCGATATCGAAAGGCGCAGCGAGACGATCCCGGTCAATTCTCCGGTTTCCTGAAGGTGAACCCCGAGGCTCACCGTCTGACCGGCGGCGTACTGGTCATGGGTCTCGGCGATGAATGCCTGCGCATGCTCAAGGGTATAGGGGCTGGGCAGTGCAGAGGTCATGGCCGCAATCGTTGGCTCGTCGGCCAGGCGTGCGACGGTAAGCGCCTGTTCAGGCTGCAACGCGGCGAGCAGCAGACGCGAGGTTCTGATAGTGGGCAGCGGGCGACTCATCCGTATTTTCCGTCGGGTTGAATGCTCAAACGCTGGCGCGTTGTTATGGCATTTCCGTGACGGCCTGAAGAATCATTTAAGTGCCATGAGATGTACAGGTAACAGCCATGTAACGGTCATGTATCGGTCTTGTAAAACAAGCCGGTCAGTCACGTTCGGTTGCTAGATTCTCGGCCTCTAACAAGAAAGCGAGAGGCTGGCATGAGAACGTGGGACGAACCTAAAAAGCGCAAGGCGCACATCGAACTGATCCCCATGATCGACGTGATGATGTTCCTGCTGGTCTTTTTCGTATTGGTAAGCCTGAACGTGATTCCGGCGTTGGGGATGAAAACCCAGTTGCCGAGTGCCAGCAGTTCACAGCAGCTCAAGCCGCAGAACAAATCGATCCTGACGCTGGGGCTCAACGGCGAATTACAGCTCGACGGCAAGTCGACCACGGTCGACGCCCTGGTGCCTGCCTTGAAGGCGCTGGAAAAACCCGACAGCAAAACCACGATCATCGTTAACAGTGACAAGGGCGTGGAAGTCGCCCGTCTGGTCGAGATCATGGACACCCTGCGTCTGGGTGGTTTCACATCAGTCTCCATCGCCACGCGCAAATCCTGACCATGTATTTCCTGTTTCGTGTACGTCAGTGGCTCGGCGGCTTGCCCGCGCTGGTGGCGCTCATCGCAATTGTGATCGGTGTGCAGACCCGTCCGCTGAAAATGGAGCCGGTCTACGACGAATCTGCCGTGGAACTGGCGCTGATCGAGCCCGAGCCCGAGCAGCCCGCGCCCCAGCCATTGACGCAGCCTGAACCGCCACCGGTACAGCCTGACGAGCCGCCACCTCCGCCACCTCTAGTCGAAAGCGAAGAGGCCGAACCGGAGCCACCGCCACCGCCACCGCCACCGCCCAAGCCCGTTCCCAAGCCAAAACCCAAGCCGGAGATCAAGCCAGAACCCCGGCCTAAGCCCTTGCCCAAACCGGCAGTGGCAAAACCCGTCGAGCCGGTTCAGGCACCCAGCAAGCCGATCGCCAGCGCCCCGGTTGCGCCGCCGTCACCGCCTGCGCCACCCGCAGCGCCGAAGGTCGACACCCAGGGTATGGAAGGTGGCTACCTCAAAGGACTGCGCAGCGAACTGGACGGTTACAAACAATACCCGACCGGCCGCCAGGCCTCACTGGAGCGCCCGAGTGGCGAGGTTGTGGTGTGGTTATTGGTCGACCGCCAGGGGCGGGTGCTGGACTCCGGCATTCAGACCCAGGCCTCCAGCATGCTGCTCAACCGCGCAGCCGCCAACAGTCTGCGACGCATCAAGCAGGTCAAGCCGTTTCCCGAGCAAGCCTTTGGTGGACGCAGCGAACAGCGCTTCACCGCCACCTTCAACTACAGCGTGCAATAGCACTGACAAGGAACAAAGTGATGAAGTTTTCCAGAATTCACCTTGCGTTGGTCGCCGCGGGCATGAGTCACGGCATGGTTATGGCCGACTCGAGTCCCAGTGATGTCGGCACCATTGGTGTGCAAGGCAAGGCAACGGTTGGGGGTGGCTACATGGTGCAGGAGGAGAGCATCAAGGCGCGTTCCACTGTCACCAAAGAAGCGCTCGACAAGCAGACTGCAACAGGTAACGCGATCGACAAGCTCAAGTACACACCGGGCCTGAATATCTCCAGCGAAGACGCCACCGGTCTTTCCGGTTTCAAATTCACCATGCGCGGGCTCAACTCCGATCAGGTCGGCATGTCGGTGGACGGTATGCCGATCAACGACTCCGGTAACTACGCGCTGTATTCCAACCTGCTGGGGGACCCGGAAAACATCGATCAGATTTTCGTGACTCAAGGCTCTGCCGAAAGTGACGGCCCGCACATCGGTTCCAGCGGCGGCAACATCGGTATCGTCACCATCCGGCCTACCAAGGAAACCGGCGCATTCGTCAAGCAGGTGGCCGGCAGCAACGGCACTTACAAGACCTTCGCGCGACTCAACACCGGAGAAATCAACGGGCTGAGCAACTGGCTGTCGATGTCTCATACCGAAGGTCAGAAATGGCGCGGCGATGGCGCGGTGCGTGCCGACAAGGTGGAGTGGAACAGCTTCTTCGACATGGGCTCGGGCAATACCGCCAACCTGATCCTCAAGTACCACGAGCAGGACAACAACAGTTACAGCCAGCTCACCAAGAGTCAGTTCCAGCAGAACGGGCGCAAGTTTGACCCTTATCCTTCGACGCCAGCGCTGGGCAGCAACGGCAAACTGTCCAGCTACTACGAGCTGGCGCAGAACCCGTTCCAGACGTTCACCGGCGTACTCAATACCCAATTCAAACTGGCCGACAATCTGTCTCTTTCCGTCATCCCCTATTATTTCTGGGGTAACGGCAGCGGCGTGAACAGTTCTTCCTATGCGCTCAACCGCGGTTCGAACCAGAACGGTGTATTCGACCTGAGTAACCTGCCGACGGCGGCGGCCTATAACGCAGACGGGTCATCGACCACTGGCGTGTATTACCGGCCTTCGCGCACCCAGACCTGGCGTCCGGGCATCACCACCAAGTTGAACTGGGACGTCAACGACGAGCACAGCGTACAGGTCGGCTACTGGTATGAACGCGCGCGCCAGTCGCAGACTCAGCCTTTCATCCGTCTGAAGAGCAATGGCAAGCCTGAAAGCATCCAGCCGGATTCGGACTACATGGTCGATGCCAACGGCAACGAGATCCAGGGCCGTGACCGCTATACCGTAACGCCTGCACAAAAAGTCTGGGCTCAGGACACCTGGTATTTCGCCCCGGACTGGACGCTGGTCGGCGGCCTGGCCTTCATGAACGTCGAACGCGAAGGCACCAACCACGGCAGCCTGACCGAGCGGCCGGAAAAACGCGACCAGACCTACAACAAGCTGTTGCCGAACGTCGGCCTCAAATACCAGCTGGATGAGCGCGACCAGTTGTTCTACAGCCTGTCGCGCAACATGCGCGTGCCGCAGAACTACGTCCTCTATGACCCGGGCACCGGCTCCATCGACAGCAAGCCGGAAACCAGCTGGAACCACGAACTGGGCTGGCGCTACACCGAACAGGACATGACGCTGGCGGCCACACTGTTCTACCTGCAGTTCAAGGACCGTCAGGTGTCATCAAAAGACGTCAATGGCGACTTTGCCGACATCAACGCCGGTGCAGTCGACAACAGCGGTCTGGAACTGGAATGGAGTGGCCTGCTGCCGCACCATTTCAATTACTACACCTCGTACACCTACACCCGCGCCAAACAGAAAGATGACCTGACCGTCTTCAATAACGGCGCCGCCATCGAGCTGCCCACCAGTGGCAAGCAATTTACCAACGTGCCGAAAAACATGCTGGCCGCCAACATCGGCTACGACGACGGCAGTTATTACGGGACCTTTGGCGCCAAGCTCACCAGCAAGCTGTATGGCGACCTGACCAACGACGAAAGCATTCCGGGGCGCACCATCTTCAATCTGGGCGCAGGGATCTACCTTCCGGTGGACAAGAAAATCGTCAAGGACGCCACCTTGCGTCTGAACGTCGACAACCTGTTCGACAAGCAATACCTGGACGGCGTCTACACCACCAAAACCAACGCGGGCACTTACAGCGGTTTCCGCGATGGCGACCCGGCTTACATCGTCGGGGTCGAGCGTACCGTTACCGTTTCTCTTGAAGCCAATTTCTAATCTTCATTGACCAGAGGTCCGTGCCATGGACATGAATCAGCTTCACGACATCACGTTCTATGTGATGTACGCCGCCATCGCGATAGCGATCTTTGTCGCGATCGAACGAGGCATCTACTTCGCTTACGTGCGTCGCCAGTCGCGGGCGCTGCAAACGGCACTCGGTGCTTCGGTACACAGTGAAAAGGATCTGCCGGAGACGCTGACACGCCGGACCAGCCTGCCACTGGAAATGGTCCTGCCGGTGCTTGCGCAAAAAAATGCGCAGGGCTCGCGCAGGGATCTGGATGACGTCATCGAAACCCAGTACCTGAGCACTCGCGCACCGCTGGCCCGCAGCCTCTGGCTGATCGAAACCATCACCACCGCTGCGCCATTGTTGGGCTTGTTGGGGACGATTCTGGGCATCATCGACACCTTCAAGGCCCTGGCCAGTGCCGGGGTGTCCGATCCCGGGCAGATTTCCGCCGGTATCGGTACAGCGCTGTTCGCGACCGGGCTGGGTATTGCAATCGCCTTGTTTTGCGTGGTCTTTCACAACTACTTTCAGGACAGCCTGGAACGTATCAACGACCAACTCAAGATCCTGCTGATCCGCGCTTCCAGCGGAGCACGTGTGCATGACGAGGCCGAGCATCCGGTTGCGTCGGCCCAACCGAAATACCGGACGGCCTGATCCAAATAGCGGCGCGTGCTCTGGCATGCGCCATCTTGTCTGTGTCTGGCGATGAGGCTCGCAATGCCCTTTTACCCTTCGTATCGTCGACTGTCCCTGAGCTACCGCGCCGTGATCGCAGCGTTACTGCTGGGCAGTTCGTGCGCGCAGGCAGACTTCGCCATCCCGGGTTTCGAACTGGTACACACTGTGCCGGTCGGTTCTGACCTGCAGACGCCTGACCTGCGAGCACCCGGCGAGGTCTGGCGCGAGCTGTTTGACGGGGCTCGCCAGCGTATCGACATCGAACAGTTCTATGTCGCAGACCACGCAGGCTCGGTCATGGACAAGGTGCTTGAAAGCCTGACGGCAGCCGGGCAGCGCGGAGTGAAAATCCGGTTTCTGCTGGAAGAAAAAGGCCTGAAACTTTCCGACCCGCAGACCCTTGAGCGACTGCGCGCCATCCCCAACCTCACCCTGCGCGTACTGCCCTACGCAAAGCTCACGGGCAGCGGCATCATTCACGCCAAATTCCTGATCGTGGATGGCCGACAGGCGTTCATCGGCAGTCAGAACTTCGATTGGCGCTCACTGGAGCATATCCATGAAACCGGCCTGCGCATTGACGAGCCGACCGTCGTGGGCCAGACGCAGGCCATATTCGATCAGGACTGGCTTGCCCAGGCTGCCATTACCGAGGGCAAACCGGTTCCGGTGCCGCGCCCGGTCGATAGCACATCGCCCAACGGCAACTACCTGATCGCCAGCCCGCAGCGCTACAATCCGCCGGGAGTTGTCGACTCCCAGACCGAACTGCCCCGTTTGCTGGCGCAAGCCAAAAGCGAGGTTCGTGTCCAGTTGCTGGACTACGCGCCCCTGTCCTACGGGCCCGACAAAACCCGGCCTTACTATGCGGTCATCGATAATGCCCTGCGCAGCGCAGCCGCCCGCGGTGTGTCGATCAAACTCATGGTGTCCGACTGGAACACCGGCATGCCTGAAGTCGCCTACCTCAAGAGTCTGGCCCTGGTGCCCAACGTGCAGGTGCGCATCGTCACATTGCCGATGGCGGCTCAGGGTTTTATCCCCTATGCGCGCGTGATCCACAGCAAGACCATGGCTATTGATGATCAGGTTGCCTGGGTAGGCACCAGCAACTGGCTGGGCGGCTACCTCGATAACTCGCGCAATCTGGAAGTGGTGATGCACGACGGCTCGATGGCCAAACGCATCGGCCAACTGCACGAGCAGCTTTGGGATGGGCCGTACGCCAAGCCCATCGACATCAATCGCGACTACCCGGAGCCGCATCCGGGTAAGCCTTGACAGTAAGCAGATGGGTAGCCGAAAGGGCAGGGCAGTGTTAGTGAGGGGGTTGAAATGAGCTTGATCGTCCGTGCCATGGCAGACAGTGACTGGTCTTCGCTGGCTGGTATGTTTGAACAACCGGTATTCCGTTGGTGGACGCTTCGTATGCCGCACCAGTCAATCAACGACGTAAAAAAGCTTGTCGAGAGTCGAAGTGCTTCTGGGCTGTCCCTCGTTGCCGAGTGCGATGGCATGGTTGTCGGCTGCGCCATGCTCTATCGTTTTCAGGGGCGCAGGCAGCACGTAGCTGATTTCTGGATGGGGGTTGCAGACAGTCATCATCGTCAGGGCATTGGTGACTTGTTATTGAGCGAGCTCACCGCCACTGCCTCTCGATGGATGAATTTAAAGCGCCTGGAGCTTACTGTTTTCGTCGATAACAAGCCTGCTATCGCACTGTACGAAAAGAATGGCTTTGTCATAGAGGGCACGCACAGGAAATTCGCCTATCGAGATGGCGAGTACATAGACGCTTTCAGCATGGCAGCAGTCTACTGAAGTCTTTTAAAAGACCCTCGGAATGCAGCCTGCGTGTTATCAGGTACGAAGTCGGGGCCGTGCAGCTCATCGCTGACATCCAAAGCGGTGCGTACCAACGGCGCCCATAAACCGCTTGAGCTATTCCACGCAGCGCCGGCCCAGCGTGTATCACCCATGAGCTCTGACTTGCTCGATTCCATCGTTCTCTTAAGCGGCATATCCACATTTTCCAGGCTGACTTTTCAGACAAACCCTAGGCCCCTTTGTCCGCTTCAGCCACAATGACAGCCTTTACCCACCAGCCTGCTGTGGGCTGTAAAAGGATTGGTGCTACTGATGATGCTCTCTTTCAAGCCATGGTTGCGGGGCCTGGCGCTGGTTTTGCCACTGGCTGCGTTACTGACCGCGTGTGACAAGTCCGACAAATCTGACAAGCCGGTGACGCCGTCTGCGTCGCCGCACACCACGTATAGCCAGGCTGGCTGGGACGCGCTGCCGGCGGTGTCGGACGCGGATTTGCAGGCCGGTTTTGCCTCGTGGCGTAGCGCGTGTGTTCGTTTGAAAGCCGATGCAGTGTGGGGGCCGACGTGTGCGGCGGCTGCGAGTCTTGCGGCTGCGCCGGATGCTGCGCAGATTCGCACCTTTTTGCAGGAGCAGTTGCAGGTCTACAGCCTGCGCGCCGACGGGGGCAGTGCCGATGGTTTGATCACCGGCTACTACGAGCCTGTTTATCCGGGCAGCCTGACGCAGACCGCCACGGCCAATGTGCCGGTGTATGGCATTCCGGACGATCTGATCGTGGTCAATCTGGACAGTATTTACCCAGAGCTCAAAGGCAAGCGTCTGCGCGGTCGGCTTGAGGGGCGGGTGCTCAAGCCTTACGACGACGCTGCGACGATCAGTGCGCAGGGCTTGAACGCGCCGGTGATTGCCTGGCTGACCGACCCGATGGATCTGCAATTCCTGCAGATTCAGGGCTCGGGGCGCGTGAGTCTGGAGGATGGCTCGCAGCTGCGTCTGGGCTATGCCGATCAGAACGGTCGTCCGTATCGCGCGATTGGTCGCTGGCTGGTAGAGCAGGGGCAGCTGAAGAAGGAAGACGTGACCATGGGTAGCATCGCGGCCTGGGCCAAGGCGCATCCGGAGCGGATCAGCGAGCTACTGGCGAGCAATCCCAGCTACGTGTTTTTCGCCCGTAACCCCGACAGCAACGAAGGCCCGCGCGGCTCGCTGAATGTGCCGCTGACCCCGGGCTACAGCGTGGCCATCGATCGCAAGGTGATTCCGCTCGGCAGCCTGCTCTGGCTCTCGACGACGCGGCCGGATGGCAGCAGCGTGGTGCGTCCGGTTGCTGCCCAGGACACGGGCGGTGCGATTGCCGGTGAAGTACGCGCCGACCTGTTCTGGGGGACCGGCGATGAGGCGGGCAAGCTGGCTGGCGACATGAAGCAGAAAGGCAATATCTGGCTGTTGTGGCCCAAAGGCATGCCGTTGCCTCAGTCCGCAGAACCAGCCCCTGCAGCAAACTCGGCTTCAACCAGTCACTGAAATCCCTTCACCTCGATAGCTACCGTCCTGCTCAATGGATAGGTAGCTATCTTCTTCATGCCCCGTTGTCCTTCAAAACATGCCTGAAGCAGCCATGTGCACGGTTTTCCAACGCCAGAAATGTGTCATCAAAAGAACAATTTACCGTTCATCGGTAAATTGTGGACGTCATATAGCGGTTTTCTTGACACTGTCATAATGACATTACACATTGGTATTAATGCTTTTACACAGGGATCGTGCATAGCGGCCCCTAGAGGTCATTCAGGATGAATCGAGCTGATGATGTGGCCAATCTGTTCCAGCGTTTTGGTGCGAGCTCCGAGGGTTATCTGGAGGTCGACGACAGCCTGGATTATCAGGAAACGCCCACAGCCGGTAGGTCTCCCGCTGCGCCCTCACGCATGACCGATCAACCGCTGCCCGAGCAGACTTGCGCGGCGCAACCGGCCGAAATGGCCGGTACGGCACCTGACCTCCTGATGACCTCGACAACCAAACGTGCCGCCTCCGGTGCCTTGGCGAATCTGCTCGCCGAGGCTGCCCAGGCACGCCAGGCTGAAGCGCAGGCACGTAACAACGAAGCCCTGACTCAATCGCTGCTCAAGGGCCAGCCACCGAGAACATCGGCGCGCGTGATCGCAGTGGTGTCGGCCAAGGGCGGTGTGGGTAAAAGTACGCTCAGCGCGGCATTGGCCAGCCTGGTCAGAGTGCCAGGCGCGCAGACGCTGGCGATCGACCTCGATCCGCAAAACGCCTTGCAGCACCACCTCAATGCCAGCCCGGATGTCGCCGGCCTCGGCGTTGCCAGCCTGAGCGGCGAAAACTGGCGCGCGTTGCTGCTGACCGGCTCCTGCGATACACAGGTTTTGCCGTATGGCACGCTGCCGCTCGATGAGCGCCGCTCCCTTGAGCACTTTCAGGAAAACGATCCGCACTGGCTGGTCCGTCAGATCGCCCGCATGGAGCTGGATGTCCGTGACGTGGTGATTCTCGATGTGCCATGCGGTGACCTGCGCATGTTGCAGCAGGCGCTGAATGCCGCCAGCCAGGTACTGGTGGTGCTGACCGCCGATGCGGCGTGTTACGCGACGCTGGATCAGATGCAGGGCTGGCTCGAGCCGGTTCTGGCCGGGCCGCAAGCGCCAGCCTGTGATTACGTCATCAACCGGTTCGACGCTTCGCGCACCTTCAGTCGCGACATGCACGACGTCCTGGCTCGACGTCTGGGCGAGCGGCTGCTGGGCGTCATTCGCAATGATTATGCGCTCGCAGAAGCGCTGGCTTACGGCCACAACGCGGTCCAGGTGCCGAGTGCCTCTCCCGGCACTCAGGACCTGCGCGTGCTGAGTAATGTGCTGATTGCCCGACTGCTGACTCAGGACGTAGAAGAGAACCGATTGTCATGACCAACCTGTCGCTCGACGCGTCCGTACCCCGGACGCGCTCATCATTGTGGCTGCATGCTTTGCTGACATGGTTCGGCGGTCTGTCGACGACCCTGCGACGCGCCTTGAAAAGCGTGGCGATTGTGGTCGGCCTGCTGCTGATGGCGCTGGTCGTCACCGTGCCACTGGACCTCTATGCACAGTGCTTTTTTGCCCTGGCATGCTTCGCCGCGATGCTGGTGATTCGCCGGATACCGGGGCGTATATCGGTACTGACGCTGGTGACCCTGTCGTTGCTGGCTTCGTTTCGCTACATGTACTGGCGCCTGACCTCGACCCTGGATTTCGACAACTGGCTGGACAGCCTTTTGGGCTACGGCCTGATCATCGCCGAGTTCTACACGCTGATCGTCATTGTGCTGGGTTACGTGCAGACGGCCTGGCCGTTGCAGCGCAAGCCGGTGATCATGCCGAGCGATTCCAGCCAGTGGCCGACCGTCGATGTGTTCATTCCGTCGTACAACGAGGCGCTGAGCATCGTCAAACTGACCATCTTTGCCGCCCAGTCCATCGACTGGCCACGCGACAAGCTGCGGGTCTATGTGCTCGATGATGGTCGTCGCGAGGATTTTCGCGAGTTCTGCGAACAGATCGGCGTCGGCTACCTGACCCGCGGCGACAATCGACATGCCAAGGCGGGCAATCTGAACGAAGCGCTCAAGGCCACGAATGGCGAGTACATCGCCATGTTCGATGCCGACCACGTGCCGACCCGCTCCTTTCTGCAGGTCGCCATGGGCTGGTTTCTCAAGGACCCGAAACTGGCGATGCTGCAGACGCCGCACTTTTTCTTCTCGCCCGATCCGTTCGAAAAGAACCTCGATACATTCCGCAGCGTGCCCAACGAGGGCGAGCTGTTTTACGGTCTGCTGCAGGACGGCAACGACCTGTGGAACGCGACCTTCTTCTGCGGCTCCTGTGCAGTACTGCGTCGCTCGTCGTTGCTGGACATCGGTGGTGTGGCCACTGAAACCGTGACCGAAGATGCACACACCGCGCTGAAGCTGAATCGGGCTGGTTACAACACGGCGTACCTGGCGATTCCCCAGGCGGCGGGGCTGGCGACGGAAAGCCTGTCACGTCACGTTGCCCAGCGCATTCGCTGGGCGCGGGGCATGGCGCAGATCTTTCGCACCGACAACCCGCTATTGGGCAAGGGCCTCTCGCTGGGCCAGCGGCTGTGCTACGCCAACTCCATGCTGCACTTCTTTTACGGCCTGCCGCGTCTGGTGTTTCTCACCGCGCCACTGGCGTACCTGCTGTTCGGTGCCGAAGTCATGCACGCCTCGGCATTGATGATCACTGCCTATGTGTTGCCGCACCTGGCCCACGCCAGCCTGACCAACTCGCGGATTCAGGGCCGCTTCCGCCATTCGTTCTGGAACGAGGTCTACGAGGCGGTGCTGGCCTGGTACATCATGGGCCCGGTGCTGATGGCGCTGGTCAATCCGAAATTCGGTGGCTTCAACGTGACCGACAAGGGCGGCGTGGTCGAGGAGAAATTCTTCGACTGGACGCTGGCGCGGCCTTACATCGTGCTGCTGACGCTGAACGCAGTGGTCTTCGTATTGGGCATCTACAGCCTCTACCAGCTGGGCTGGAATAACGATGCGATCACCCTGACCATCGTCATCAACATGGCCTGGACGATCTACAACATCATTATTACCAGCGCTGCGATTGCAGTGGCCAGCGAGATCCGTCAGGTGCGCACTGAGCCGCGGGTCCAGGCCAGACTGCCGATTCGCGTTACCCGTGCTGACGGCGTGGTATTCGACGCCGTGACTCAGGACTTTTCGCAGACCGGCCTTGGGCTGGTGCTGCCCGCCGACTCGGGCATCGACAGTGGCGACAGCATCACGGTGTCGCTGTATCGCGGTACGCAGACCAGTCATTTCCCCGCCACGGTGATGTTCTGCCGCGACGGCTATCTGGGCACTCGCTTCGATGATCTGTCGCTGCGTCAGCAGAGCGAACTGGTACGCCTGACCTTTGGCCGTGCCGACACCTGGGCGTCGACCTGGGGGCACGGCAAGCCGGACACACCGCTGTCTGCGCTACGCGAAGTCAGCCATGTCGGTGTTCGTGGCGTCGTCGAGTTGCTCAAGGCCACTCGCAAGGATTTCAGCCGGTTACTGCCAACACGTAAAAAACCCTCCCCACCTCCCGCACTTTGATGGATTGAGTAGTCATGACTAAACGGTATTTTTTCGGTGCCGAGCGGTTCGCCGTTCGCCGCTCATGGGCCCTGCTGGCTTGTGCGTTGTCCGTGCTCTCCACAGGGGCGGGTGCAAGCGCTGCTGAAACGGCGGGTGCCAACGAGGGTTACAGCGTGACGCTGCAACAGCTGGGGCGCAATTACCCGATGAACCTGCGCGGTGTGGAAGCCACCGACAGCGTCAACTTCAACGTGCGCGCCGATCAGGTGGTGACCGGCGCAAGCCTGTCGCTGAGCTACAGCTATTCGCCGGCGTTACTGGCGGACCTGTCGCAGATCAACGTCATGATCAACGACGAAGTGGCCGCGACCCTTCCGCTGCCCAAGGACGGCGCCGGCAAGCCACAGACGCAGGTGATCGAGATCCCGCCGCAGATGATCACCGAGTTCAACCGCCTGAGCCTGCAGTTCATCGGCCACTACACGATGAGCTGCGAAGACCCCAAGCATTCCAGCCTCTGGGCGCGGATCAACAACGACACGCGGCTGGACATCCGGGTCACGCCCTTCGCGCTGCCCAATGACCTGGCGATTCTGCCGCTGCCGTTCTTCGACCGCCGCGATGACCGTAATGTGAACCTGCCGGTGGTGATGGGCGCAGCACCCGATAACGCGACTTTGGAGGCGGCAGGCGCGCTGGCGTCCTGGATCGGCGCGGCCAAGACCCGCTCGCGTATGGCCAGCTTCCCGGCGCACTTCAATGAGCTGCCGGCCAAGGGCAATGCGCTGGTATTGCTCAAAGGCGACGGTCCGTTGCAGCTCGGCGCATTGATGATGCCAGCGCCGAAAGGCCCGACCCTGACGATGGTGACCCATCCCAACGACCCGAACAGCAAGCTGTTGGTGATCACCGGGCGTGACTCGGCGGAGCTCAAGCGGGCAGTCAATGCGCTGGTAGTTGGCGGTCAGAGCCTGGTCGGCAGCAGCGCATTGATCGAGCGTGTCGACATGCTTGCACCGCGCAAACCATACGACGCGCCGAACTGGCTGCCCAGTGATCGACCAATCAAACTGGGCGAGCTGATGCCTGCCAACAAACTCAACGTCTCCGGATACGATCCGGGTGACATCACCGTGCCGTTGAACCTGCCGCCGGACCTGTTCAGCTGGCGTGAAGACGGCGTGCCGTTGACTCTCAAATACCGCTACACACCGCAGGAGCGCTCGAACAATTCGTCGATCATGGTCAGCCTCAACGACACGCTGATCAAGGCCGAGCCGCTGCCGTCGATCGAGAACCTGAACAACTCGATCGTCTCGCGACTGACGGGCGGCGATGACACGATCAGCCGTGAAGCGCATGTGTACCTGCCGCTCAACTCCGCGGCCCTGCAATCGCGCATGCAACTGCGTTACATGTTCGACTACCTCAAGCAGGGCGAATGTGGCGACATCATCATCGATAACATGCGCGGCAGCATCGATCCGGAATCGACGCTGGATTTCAGCGGTTACGACCACTTCATGGCTATGCCGAACCTGGGCGTGTTCAAGGATTCAGGGTTTCCGTTCACACGCCTGGCTGACCTGTCGCAGACCGCTGTGGTGCTGGCTGATCAGCCGAGTGCCGAAGACGTCAGCGCTTACCTGAGCGTGCTGGGCCGTTTCGGCGAGTCGACCGGTTACCCGGCGACCGGTGTGTCGGTGATCAAGGCGGCGCAGATCGCCAGTGCCGCCGACAAGGACATTCTGGTCATGTCCTCGGGCAGTGATCAGCCTTTGCTCAAACAGTGGGCCGACCGTTTGCCGATCTCCGGCAATGCTCAGCAACAGGGCTTCGAGCTTTCCGATCTGGCCTTCCGCCTGCGTGACTGGATGAGCCCGGACCCGGATGAAAACCAGCGTCGGGCGCGGGTCGCCATGGCGTTCTCCAGCGACGTGCGCAGCACCTTCCTGACCGGTTTCGAATCGCCGCTGCACAAGGGACGTAGCGTCGTGCTGATCTCCAGCGGTCAGCCAGGCGGCATGAGCGACGTCGCCCGTGCGCTGAGCAGCAGCGACAAGGTACAGGGCAGCCTGGTGGTGGTGCGCGGCGATTCGGTCGAGGCGCTGGTTGCCGAGCAGAAGTACTACGTCGGTGACCTTGGGCCGCTCAAATACGTGCAGTGGCTGATGTCGCGCAACGTGCTGTGGCTGCTGCTGGTGTTGGCCGTGGGTGTGGTGCTGGTGACCGGAGTTGCCTACCTGACCCTGCGCTCGCTCGCCAAGCGCCGTCTGGAGCAGGAATAAGCCATGCCGCTTCGTGCACTTAAACTGCGCCGCGCCTCCGGCTGGCTGGTCGGCCTGCTGGCGTCGGCGACCCTGACGCCGGTGCTGGCGAACAGCGCGTGCGACGCTGCGACCTGGCCGTTCTGGCAGGACTATGCCACGCGCTACGTACAGGCCGACGGCCGGATGCTGGAGTCGAGCCTGAAGGTCAACCACAGCACCTCCGAAGGTCAGTCCTACGGCATGCTCTTTGCGCTGGTGGCCAATGACCGCGCGCGCTTCGATGCGCTGTGGACGTGGACCGCCGCGAACATGGCGGGTGCTGACCTGAAGACGCGTCTGCCAGGCTGGCTGTGGGGGCAGGGCGAGGATGGCAACTGGACGCTTCAGGACGCCAACTCCGCGTCCGATGCCGACCTGTGGATCATCTACGCGTTGCTCGAAGCTGCACGCGTCTGGCAGCACCCGGCCTATCGCGACGATGCGCTGGCCCTGCTCAAGAACGTGGAGTCGCGGCTGGTGGTCAATCTGCCGGGGCTCGGCAAAATGCTCCTGCCCGGCCCCGAAGGTTTCGTGCAGCCGGACCATCTCTGGCGCTTGAACGCCAGCTACCTGCCCATTCCGCTGTTGCGGCGTCTGGCGAAAGAAACACCCGCCGGTCCCTGGAAGGAAATCGCCGACAACACCGCCAAGCTGATCGACGCATCGAGCCCCAAGGGGTTCATCGCCGATTGGGTCGGCTACCGCGGGACTTCCCCGAAAAGCGGTCTGTTCGTGGTCGATCCGGGCACAGGCGAACTGGGCAGCTATGACGCGATTCGCGTCTACCTCTGGGCGGGCATGACACCTGCGTCCGATCCGTTGGCAGCACGCCTGCTGGTCCGGCTCGACGGTATGTCGAGCAGCACCGCGTCCAGCGGCACGCCACCGGAGAAAGTCCAGGTGGTCAGCGGTACACGCGAGGGCCAGGGGCCTTTCGGTTATTCGGCGGCGCTGTTGCCGTACTTCCACGCCAAGGGTCAGACCTGGCTGGCTGAACAACAACAGCGCAGGGTCGAAGCCGGGGTCAGCCAGGCGCTGGCCCGTGACCCCAAAGACCGCACTGAACCAGCCTATTACAACCTCATGCTCAGCCTGTTTGCCTTGGGCTGGGTCGAAAAACGCTATCAGTTCCGTGAAGACGGAACGCTCAAATTATCCTGGGAGACGTCATGCCCGCGCGCCGCCACACGTTAGTCATCGGGTTGGTTGCCGCGATCGCAGCCAGCGTTTCTCAAGCCCAGGCCGCCACCGCCGAGGCGCAGCTGATCGAACAGGGCCAGTACTGGCAGGCTCGCTCGAACCCGGTGCGGGCCGCCGAGATATGGCAGAAGGTGCTGCAGATCGAGCCCAATCAGATCGACGCCCTGTATGGCATGGGCCTGATCGGGGTCAAACAGAACAAGCCGCAGCAGGCGCAGACGTACCTGGCTCGTCTGCAGGCCCTGTCGCCAGCGCCGTGGCAGGCGGTGCAACTGGAGCAGGACATTGCCCTCGGGCAGCCGCAGAATCAGGCCTTGCTGGATGAGGCCCGACGCCTGGCCGATGCCGGTGAGCGCGACAAGGCGACCGGGGTCTTTCGCCAACTGTTCAACGGCCGTTTGCCCGAAGGCAAGGTCGGGCGCGAGTACTACACCAATCTGGGTTTCAACAGCGCGGACTGGCCCGAAGCGCGCAAGGGCTTCGAACGCTTGATCCGGCAGAACCCGGACGACTCGATTCTGGCGCTGTTTTTTGCCAAGCATCTGGCCCGTCGCGAAGACACCCGGGCCGAGGGGATCGCTGCGCTGGCGCGGCTGAGTACACACACGGACATCGCCGGGGATGCCGATCAGAGCTGGCGCATGGCGCTGGTCTGGACCGGTCCGCCTACGGCGGCGCAAGTGCCGCTGTTCGAGGCGTTCCTCAAGGCCCATCCCGATGATCAGGACATTCGTGATCAACTCAACAAGGGGCGTCAGCAGCCAGCCGGTGGCTGGCAGCAGGATCCACTGGTGGCGCGTGGGCTGAAGGCGCTGGAGCGAAATGATCATGCCGCAGCCGAACAAGCATTTGCCGCGCGCCTGAAAACCAAGGCCGATGATGCCGATGCGCTGGGTGGGCTGGGCGTGGTCCGCCAGCAACAGAATCGACTGGCCGAAGCCGAGCAATTACTGACCCGCGCGACTCGCCAGCCCGGCGGTGCACGCTGGAAAGGCGCCCTCGAGAGTGTGCAGCTCTGGACATCGCTGCAACAGGCCCGCGACCTGCAGGCCAAGGGGCAGATCGGCAAGGCTCAAGAGTTGCTGGCCCAGGTGCAGCGGCAGAACCCGAACAGCATCGATGTGCGTTTGACTCAGGCCGATCTGCAGGCCCAGGCCGGTCAACTCGATGCGGCCCAGGCGGGCTATCGTCAGGTGCTGGCGACCCAGCGCGGCAATCCGCAAGCGGTGCGCGGACTGATCAACGTATTGGCGCAAAGCGGCCAGGCCGATGAAGCGCTGCGCCTGCTCGATACCCTGTCGCCTGCCGAACAGGCTGCGCTGGGTGACAGCGGTCGTTTCAAGGCGTTGCGGGCCACGCAGACGGCACGACTGGCCGAGCAACGTGGTGATCTGCGCGCCGCTCAGGCGGCCCTGAAGGATGCGGTAAAAAATGATCCGGACAGTGTCTGGACCCGCTTCGACCTGGCGCGTCTGTACCTCAAGACCGATGAGGCGCCCAAGGCTCGCGCGCTGATCGACGAGCTGCTCAAGTCTCGGCCCAACGATATCGACGCGCTCTACACCAGTGCGTTGCTGTCGGTGGAGATGGGCCAGTGGCAAGAAGCCCAGGCCACCTTTGCGCGCATTCCTGTCGACCAGCGCACCCCGGACATGAAGGCGCTTGCCGACGAAGTCAACATGACCGTGCAGATCAACCTGGCCATCGGTATCGCCCGGCGCGGTCAGCGTCAAGAGGCGCTGGCGCTGCTCGATCGCCTGCAACCGGTTGCCAGCGGCAGCCCGGAACGTCAGCTCACGCTGGCCAGCGCCTACATCGACGCCGGCGAGCCGGAGCGTGGTCGGGAAATGGCCCGCGCCGCCATCGCTCAGGCACCTGCGCAGTCACCTGATCTGCTGCTGCAATACGCCAGTCTGTTGCTCGCGGCGGGGGATGACGTGCAGGTCAATGCGATCCTGCGCACTGTGCAGGGGCAGCCCATGGGCGTGCAGACCCGTAAACGTTTCGACGACCTGCTGTATCGCTACCGCATTCGTCAGGCCGATCTGCTGCGTGAAGGCGGCGATCTGGCCGGCGCGTACGACACGTTGGCCCCGGCCCTGGCCCAGCGTCCGGACGACATTCAGGCGGTGTCGGCCTTCGCCCGGATGTACACCGCCAGCGGTGACAGCGCCAAGGCTTTCGAACTCTACAAGCCGTTGTTGCAGCGTAAGCCCAACGATCCGCAAGTACTCCTGGGGGCTGCCGATGCAGCCGTGAAAGCCCATGATCATGGCTTTGCCGAAAAGGCCCTCAGCCAGTTCCGCACCTTGCAGCGCAACGACCCGCAGAGCCTCACCGAGGCTGCGCGCATCTACCAGAGCATGGGGCAGACCGGTGCAGCCACCGAGTTGCTGCGCAAGGCTGTGGCCATCGAACAGAGCGAAAAACAGCGTCTGATGGCTACGCAGGGCGGGGCGGGTGTTACCTCGTCCAATCCGTTCGCGGCAAGCGGTTCACGCGGTCTGGCCGCAGCGTCGGCGATCCCGGCGCCGGCGCAGGTGTCGCTCAGCGGCGGAGCGGCGACGGACTTGCCGACCACGCGTGGCACCGCCTATCCCGGCCAGAACGCTGCACAGCAACCGTTGTCTGCCGGACGTGCGCAAAGCGTGCGTGACAATCCGTTTCTGGCCGCCGCCGACCGCGATCAGGCCAGCAGCGCACAGCAGGCGCTCAATCGTATTCTCGAACAGCGCAGCGGCTTCGTCCGCCAGGGCCTCGCGGTGCGCAGCAATAACAGCGAGTCCGGCCTGAGCAAGCTCACCGTGGTCGAGACGCCGCTGGAGATCAACATGCCGGTCGGCGATAACCGCGTGGCCGTGCGCGTCACGCCGGTGTCGCTGAATGCCGGCAGTGTGAAGTCCGATGCGGGCGCGCGCTTTGGCGGTGGAACGGCCGGCGCAGCAGGTTCGCAGAGCGACAAGGGCGTCGGTCTGGCGGTCGCCTTCGAACGCCCCGAAGAGGGCCTAAAAGCCGATATCGGCACCACGCCCGTGGGCTTCAAATACAGCACGGTCGCAGGCGGCGTAAGCGTCGACCGGCCGCTGGGCGACAACCCTGATCTGCGTTACGGCCTCAACGTGTCACGGCGTCCGGTGACAGACAGCGTGACCTCGTTTGCCGGTTCCACCGACGAGCGCAGCAGTCTTTCCTGGGGCGGCGTGACCGCCAACGGCGGCCGCGGGCAGATCAGCTATGACGATCAGACCATTGGCGGCTATGGCTACGGTTCCTGGCACAAGCTGGTCGGCACCAACGTCAAGTCCAACACCCGTGGCGAAGTGGGTGGCGGTGTCTACTGGTACTTGCGCAATGCCGAGGACAGCAAGCTGACCGCGGGCCTGAGCCTGATGGGCATGAGTTACGCCAACGACCAGAGTTACTTCACTTACGGTCATGGTGGCTATTTCAGCCCGCAGAACTTCTATGCCATCGGCGTGCCGGTGATGTGGGCGCAGCGCACCGAGCGCTTCAGCTATCAGGTCAAGAGTTCGGTCGGCGTCCAGCACTTCAAGCAGGACGGCGCCGCATTCTTCCCCGACGACAGCGCTCTGCAAGCGGCTTCCGGTCAGCGTTATTCAGGGCAGAGCAAGACCGGGGTCGGCTACAACCTCAGCGCGGCGGGCGAATACAAGCTCGATTCCAGTCTGTTCCTGGGCGCCAACCTGGGCCTGGACAACGCCCGTGACTATCGCCAGTTCAGCGGGGCGCTGTACCTGCGCTACATGTTCGAGGACGTGACTGGCCCCATGGAGCTGCCGGTCAGCCCTTACCGTTCACCTTATTCCAACTGATTTCTGGAGAAATTCGATGCCTTCCGTTCTTGCCGGTATGACCCTTCTGGTCCTGGGAGAAAGCCACATGAGTCTGGCCGACCACCTGATGGAGCCGCTGCATGACAACCTGACCCGTCAGGGTGCGATCGTGCATTCGATTGGCGCCTGCGGAGCCAGTGCCGGTGACTGGCTGATCAGCAAGAAAGTCGATTGCGGCGCCGAACAGAAAGGCGACGGCAAGATCGTCATCAAGGGCCGTGACGCGACCACCACGCCGATTGGCGAACTGATCGCTGCCGACAAGCCCGACCTGGTGGTCATCGTGATTGGTGACACCATGGCTTCGTACGACAAACCTTCGTTTCCCAAGGCCTGGGCGTGGCAGAGCGTGACCGGCCTGACCAAAGCCATCGCCGCCACCGGCACGAAATGTGCGTGGGTCGGCCCGGCGTGGGGCAAGGCCGGCGGCATGTACCAGAAGAACGATGCGCGGACCCAGTTGATGTCGCAGTTCCTGGCCACCAACGTAGCACCCTGCACCTATATCGACTCGCTGAGCTTTTCCAGGCCAGGCCAGTGGATCACCACCGACGGTCAGCACTTTACCGTGGCCGGTTACAAATCCTGGGGCACCGCGATTGGTGATGCACTGGGCAAACTGCCGGTCAGCAGCGTCAGCGCAGCAGGAGCTAGGCAATGATCGCCTTGCGCCTGATGGCCGCCAGTGCGGCTGCCGTATTGCTGGGCGTGCAAGCGCAGGCGGCCGACATCGCCCTGTATCCCACCGGTCCTGCGCAGGACTCGGCGTTCATTCGCTTCGTCAATGCCGCCAACGCGCCGCTGCAAGTGATCGCCCGTGAAGGCCAGGCGCCGTTGCAACTGGACAGCGCAAAACCGGTTTCAGTGTTTTTCCCGGTGCAGGCCAGCAGCTCGATAAAAGGCACGCTGGTCAGCGGCGATAAAAAGCTGCCGATGGACGTCAGCGTTGAGCCCGGCGAGTTCGCCACCGTCGTGCTGACCGCGCAGGCCGACGGTGGCCTGAAACCGGTGACCGTCCGCGAACAGCCCGATGATTTCAACGGTTTGAAAGCCTCGCTGGCGTTCTTCAGCCTGGATGCCGGGTGCAGTGAGGCGAGCCTGCGTCCTGCCGGTCGTAGCGCCGACCTGTTCAAAGCGGTTCCTACGGGCACCCAGCAACGTCGTTCGATCAACCCGGTCAGCCTTTCTGTGCAACTGGTTTGCGCCAACGCCGCTGTCGGCGCGCCGCTGGACCTGGGCGAGCTCAAGGCCGGCGAGCGCTACAGCGTGTTGCTGGTGCCTTCCGCCACAGGCCCGCGCCTGCTGTCGGCCACGGACACGTTGTCCAACTGATCAGGCTCTGTCGTCGTCATGGTATTTGCCTCGCTCGAGTTTCTGATGGTGTTCCTGCCCGCTTTTTTGCTGGCCTACACGGCGAGCCCCGCGGCGTGGCGCAATGTCTTCCTGTTGATCGGCAGCTGGTTGTTCTACGGCTGGCTGAGCCCGCTGTTTCTGGCGCTGCACATGCTGCTGACCGTGGTGGCCTGGGTCGGCGGTCTGCTGGTCGACCGGGCGCGGCAAGGCTCGAAAGGGCGAGTGCGGCTGCTGGTGGCGTTGATCGTGTTCAACACCGCTGTGCTGTGTTGGTACAAGTACGCCAACATCGTCGCCGGCACCTGGAATGAACTGATCACCTGGTATGGCGCGATGCCGCTCGATTGGCAGCGTGTGGCGCTGCCGGCCGGGCTGTCGTTCATCGTCTTGCAGGCGATTTCCTATCTGGTGGACGTACACCGGCATACCGTGCCGGTCGAGCGCAGCTTCATCAATTATGCGACCTACATTTCGATGTTCGGCCACTCCATTGCCGGGCCGATCATTCGCTACGACTGGGTGCGCCGTGAACTGGTGCAGCGTTACTTCACCCGGCAGAACTTCGCCCTGGGCGCGCGGCGCTTCATGATCGGCATGAGCATGAAGGTGCTGGTGGCCGATACCCTGTCGCCGCTGGTCGATGTGGCCTTTCACTTGCCGGCCCCGTCGCTGATCGATGCGTGGCTTGGCTGCCTGGCGTACTCGCTGCAACTGTTCTTCGATTTCGCCGGTTACAGCGCCATGGCCATCGGCCTGGGACTGATGCTGGGCTTTCACTTTCCGGAAAACTTCAACCGGCCTTATCTGGCCCGCAGTATTCAGGATTTCTGGCGACGCTGGCACCTGTCGCTGTCCAGCTGGCTGCGCGATTACCTGTACATCGCGCTGGGCGGTAATCGGCACGGCGTCTGGAACACCTACCGCAACCTGTTCCTGACCATGGCCATCGCCGGTCTGTGGCACGGCGGTGACAGCTGGAATTACCTGCTCTGGGGCGCGGCGCATGGCGTGGCGTTGTGCGTCGATCGCGCCTGGTCGCGCTCGAATCTGCCTGCTGTTCCAAGACCGCTGGCGCACCTGCTGACATTGCTGTTTGTGTGCCTGGCGTGGACGCTGTTTCGCGCCCCGGACTTTGCCACCGCGATGAACATGTACGCCGGGCAGTTCGGCCTGCACGATCTGGGTTTGGGCGATGCGCTGGCCGTGACCTTGCGCCCGGCACACGGCATGGCCGCGTTACTGGGCGTGGGCTGCGTGCTCGCGCCGCTGCTGCAGGCTCGCTGTGAGCAGCGTTTTGGCAACCGGACGCTATTCGTCTATGGCGCCGCGCTGTGGCCGGTGGCCGGATTTCTGCTGTCGTTCGCGCTGATTGCCAGCCGCGAAACGGTTCCGTTTCTGTACTTCCAATTCTGAGGCCGGCGCCCATGACTACTCCGTCTGCTGTACCGCCTCCACCCAGTGAACTGGCCGTGCGCACCTGTGGTGTGGCGGGCATTACCCTGGCGCTGTTCCTCGGCGTCGGCTTGCTTGCCTCAGGCATGCTGCTGGTCAGCGGCAAGGTCGAGCTGCTGCCCAAGCCGCTGACCCTCGACGCAGCGCTGCACGGCGAGGTGACTCACCAACTGGCCAAACAGCTGTCCGGGACTTTTCTGGCCCGGCATGCGGCCAATATCGAGCGCGGCGCGAGCTGGCTGCTGTTCCACGACACCGGCCCGCGTGTGCGCCAGGGGTGTCCGGGTTGGTTGTTCCTGATCGATGAGTTCAGGCTCAACCGCGACGCACAGGCCAATGCACAACGCAAAGCCCTGGCGGTGATCGCTGTGCAGCGCAGCCTCAAAAAACGCGGCATCGAATTGTTGGTCGCCGTGGTGCCGGACAAGAGCCGCATTGCCGCAACCCGATTGTGCGGTCTCTATCGGCCTGACGTATTGCAGACCCGTGTCCAGCATTGGACCCAAGACCTGCAAGCGGCAGGCGTCGATGCCCTGGACCTGACCGCGCCCCTGCAGCCGCTGGGCGAAGCAGCTTACCTGCGCACCGATACGCACTGGAGCGAGAGTGGTGCCAACAGCGCCGCCAGAGCCATCGGTTTGCAGGTGCAAAAAGCCGGCATTCAGGCCACTCCGCAGCGTCAATTCCAGATTCAGACGTTACCCATTGCCGAACGCCCCGGCGATCTGGTACGCCTCGCCGGGCTCGACTGGTTGCCATCGTCATTACAACCTGCGCCGCAAAGCGTAGCCGCCACGCAGATCACCGAGCTTGCCAGTGAATCAGCGGCGGGCGGCGATAACCTTGACGACCTGTTCGGCGACAGCAACCTGCCCAACGTCGCGCTGATCGGCACGTCGTTCTCGCGCAATTCGGGTTTTGTCGGGTTTTTACAGCGCGAACTCGGCGCCCCGATTGGCAACTTCGCCAGGGACGGCGGCGAGTTCTCGGGCGCTGCCAACGTCTACTTCGACAACCCGGCCTTCCGCCAGACGCCGCCCAAACTGCTCATATGGGAAATCCCCGAGCGGGATCTGCAGACGCCTTATGTGGTTATCGAGCCTGTCGAGCGCAGTGCCACAGCAACACCGGGAACCACGGCCGTGAAATAAGGCCGGGATTATTTGAGACGCGGATCGACCACAAACTCCAGCTCTTTCGCCGTCGCCACAACGGCCCTGAACTCCGGGTGCTGGACGTTGAGCAGGTAGTTGGACTCGCGTGGGATGATCACGCTGGGCACCGCCAGTGCCAGGCTTTGAGCGGAGGCCAGCCAGTCGTCGCCGAACGAGGCGGTTGCCGGTGGCGCGGGCTCTTCGCGCCAGTCGCGGGGCAGGGTGTCCGGGCGCGCATTGAGGACGTGCTCCTCGGCAATCTGCAGTTCAAGCATCGTGTAGTGCTGAGCCACAGTGGCGTTGTTCAGGTGCACCAGCACTTCCAGCAGGGCCAGTGACTCGCTGCCCGCGCAGTACACGCAGGCGTTGCCCTTGCTGTTCCAGCGTCCGCCATAGAGCTTGGCGCCTTCACCGTCGAAGGCCTGCGCCAGCCATTTGCGCTTGACCAGTCGATAGACCGCTATCACGCCACGACCCCGTGTTCCAGGCGGCCGATCAGGTCAAGCACTGCCTGCGCCTCTGCCGAGGTCGCGAGCATTTCCAGCGGCCTGCGATTGCCCAGCCCGTAGACCGGGTTGGCCAGCCACAGACGAGTCGCTTCGGCGTCGTTTTCGAACAGGTCCAGCGCCGCCTTGTACACCGCTGCCAGGCGGAACAGCCGATCGCTTTCTTCGGCATTGAAGCGGCGCACCTTGAGGCGCCGCTGCAAGGTTGCCGGCGCGATGCCCAGATGCTCGGCGAGGGTCGAGCGGTTCAGGTCGGTGTAATGCGCCAGACGTTCGAAGACTTCATACGGCAAGCCGTCATGCAGCGCCGAGTAGAGCCGCGCACCTCGTGCGGGGATACCCAGGTGTTGCCAGAAATCGTCCTGCCGGGGCAGGGCCGGATAGTAGTCGCTTATGGGCAAAGACATGGCGCACCTGCCTATCGAATGATTGCTATTGAATCTATCAATTGATAATAGGCACGTTTCAGACGTCGCGATAGTGATTCACGGCAACTAATAGCGAATAAAACTACAGAAACTCCAAAAATCACCGACTTAAGCTATAGGTTTAGTTTGAATGCTGCTGATCTCGCGTTATAGGCTCGAAGTCAGTCGCTTCCGATGGTGCCGTTAAACGTATACGTGCTGTCCGCCGTGGTCAGCCTGATTTTCCTGCAGTGAGAACCACACGATGTCCACGCTTGCGCTATTGATATGCGATGACTCGAACATGGCGCGAAAGCAGCTGTTGCGCGCGCTACCTGAAGGCTGGGACGTGTCGGTCACGCTGGCCACCCAGGGGCAGGAAGGCCTGGAAGCGATTCGTAAAGGACAGGGCCAGGTGGTCCTGCTCGACCTGACCATGCCGGTGATGGACGGTTACCAGACGCTGACGGCGATTCGTGCCGAAAACCTCGACGCCAAGGTGATTGTGGTGTCGGGCGACGTGCAGGACGAAGCCGTCCGTCGGGTCATGGAGCTGGGCGCGCTGGCGTTTCTGAAGAAGCCTGCCGACCCGGACGAACTGAAAAGCACACTGGAGCGCCTTGGCCTGCTGGGCAAGCCTGCGGCGTCGCCGGTTGCACTGCCAGCCCTCAACAACAAGGGCGGGGTGATCAGCTTTCAGGATGCCTTCCGCGAAACCGTCAACGTCGCCATGGGCCGTGCAGCGGCGTTGCTGGCCAAGGTGCTGGGCGTGTTCGTGCAGTTGCCGGTGCCCAACGTCAACATGCTTGAAGTCGGCGAGTTGCACATGGCGCTGGCCGACGCGCACAGCGATCAGCGTCTGACCGCAGTGTGTCAGGGCTACATCGGTGGCGGTATCTCTGGTGAGGCGCTGCTGATTTTTCATGATTCGGAGATCTCCGGAATCTCGCAGCTGATGGGCGGCGATCACTCCGACAGTTCCGACATGGAGATGCTGCTCGACCTGTCCACGATCCTGATCGGCGCCTGCCTGAGCGGGATTGCCGAACAGATCGACATTGCCTTTTCGCAAGGCCATCCACAGTTGCTGGGTGCGCAGGGCGGCATCGACGAGCTTATCCGCATCAATCAACAGCGCTGGAAAAAGACCCTGGCGGTCGAAATCAGTTACAGCGTGGAAGGCCACAATCTGCATTTCGATCTGCTGATGCTGTTCACCGAAGATTCGGTCGAGCTGCTTACCAAAAAACTCGCCTACATGATGAGCTGACCCATGAGCAACGCTATTGAAATCAACGAGCTTCATTGGTTGCTGGCCGTCACGCAGAACATTGACGTAGGCATCGTGGTGCTGGACCTGAACTACCGCGTGACGGTCTGGAATACCTTCATGGAAAACCGCTCGGGTGTGGTGCCCTACGTGGCAGTCGACAAGACCTTTTTCGAGATTTTTCCGGAGGTCAACGCGAAGTGGTTCAGCAAGAAAATCGATAACGTCGTGACCCTCGGCACACCGGCGTTCACCATCTGGGAGCAGCGGCCGTATCTGGTGCGCTTCAAGAACTATCAGCCGATTACCGGGCAGGAGGAGTTCATGTATCAGAACACCACCCTGTTCCCGCTGCGTTCGACTACCGGGGCGATCAGCCATGTGTGTCTGGTGATCTATGACGTCACCGACGTGGCGGCCAACCGCAATCAGTTGCTGGCGGCCAACGACAAGCTGCAGCAACTGTCGGGCTCAGCGAAAAGCTGACCCGCGCCCGGGCTTGGCGATGAATGAAACCGGCACTGCGGGCTTGATCCCGCTCGTGCTAGGATCGCGATTTTTCCGCTGACGCTCAGGGACATCATGCGACTTCAAGCCACCCTCACTGTTTTGCCTGTCGAGCGCCCGCTGGTCGGGCGTGTCAGCCCGCCGGGCTCCAAGTCGATCACCAACCGCGCATTGTTGCTGGCCGGGCTGGCCAAAGGCACCAGCCGCCTGACCGGCGCGCTGAAGAGTGACGACACGCGCGTGATGTCCGAAGCCTTGCGTCTGATGGGCGTGCAGGTCGACGAGCCGGATGACAGCACCTTCGTGGTCACCAGCAGCGGGCACTGGCAGGCGCCGCAGCAGCCGCTGTTCCTCGGTAATGCCGGGACGGCGACACGCTTTCTGACCGCGGCACTGGCCAACTTCGAAGGCGACTTCGTGGTCGATGGCGACGAATACATGCGCAAGCGCCCGATCGGCCCGCTGGTCGACGCCTTGCAGCGCATGGGCGTGGAGGTCAGCGCACCCAGCGGTTGCCCGCCGGTGGCGATCAAGGGCAAGGGCGGTCTTGAGGCCGGTCGTATCGAAATCGACGGCAACCTGTCCAGCCAGTATGTGTCGGCACTGCTGATGGCCGGTGCCTGTGGCAAGGGGCCTGTGGAAGTTGCCCTGACAGGCAGCGAGATCGGCGCACGTGGTTACCTCGACCTCACGCTGGCGGCCATGCAGGCGTTCGGTGCCGAGGTTCAGGCCATCGGCGACGCCGCCTGGAAAGTCTCGGCTACAGGTTATCGCGCTACGGATTTCCACATCGAGCCGGATGCCTCGGCGGCCACCTACCTGTGGGCTGCGCAAGCGTTGACCGAGGGCGCTATCGACCTGGGCGTGGCCAGCGACGCGTTCACGCAACCCGATGCGCTGGCCAGCCAGATCATCGCCAGCTTCCCGAACATGCCGGCCGTGATCGACGGCTCGCAGATGCAGGACGCGATTCCGACGCTGGCCGTACTGGCCGCCTTCAATCGTCAACCGGTGCGCTTTGTCGGCATCGCCAACCTGCGGGTCAAGGAGTGCGATCGCATCTCGGCACTGTCCCACGGCCTGTGCGCCATCGCACCTGGCCTGGCGGTCGAAGAGGGTGACGATCTGATCGTCAACGCGAACCCGGCGCTGGCAGGCACTACGGTCGATGCCTTGATCGACACCCACTCCGACCATCGTATCGCCATGTGCTTTGCGCTGGCGGGCCTGAAGATCGCCGGCATCCGCATTCTCGACCCTGATTGCGTCGGCAAGACCTACCCAGGCTACTGGGATGCGCTGGCCTCATTGGGCGTCACTGTTCAGCGCTGACCGCAGGAGCAGCGGCCGTTTTTCAAATTCCGAAAAACGGCTGCATCATCCGCGCCAGCAGTCCCTGAAAACGCAGCTTCGATTCAGTGGCCAGCACGCAAATGCACTCCCGGTCAGGGTAGGCGATGGGCTGGTGATGGATATGGCTGTCCAGATCGGCCACATCGTTGAGTCCGAACTCTCCCTGCACGTCGTAATACGCGCCCTTGAGGACCATGGTCATCTCGCCGCTTTCGTGGCTGTGGACCGGCATGCTCACGCCGGGGGCGATTTTCAGCAGCATCAGGTTGCCCTGTTCGATGCCTTCGGCGCGTACTCGTTGTACGCCGGGGATCAGGGTCTTCCATTTCAGCGTGCTCAGGTGTCGACCAAAATGCGCCTGCATGCAGACCGGCATCAGGTCCGGGTCCTGATTGGCCGCCGGCATTGAGTGCAGGGCGGGCACAAGCCCCGCTTGCTGCTCGTCAAGCCGCGCCAGCATGGCCGATCTGCCCTTGAGCGGCACCACACTGCTGGTGTGCTGCTGCATCAACACACCGCCAATCGCCTCGGCCTGCCTGAGCCGCGCCCGGCACTCGGCGCAGCGTTCCAGATGCGCGGCAGTGACTAACGAGATGACCTGCGACAGCGCCCCTGCGGCGTAACTGACCAGCGTGGCGTCGTCCGGATGATGTTGTGGACCCATCATGATTCCTCTATCCGCGAGCGCAATTTTTGAAACGCCAGGCGCAGGCAGGACTTCACCGTGCCGAGCGGCATACCCAGGCGTTCGGAAATCTCCCGGTGGCTGAGCGCTTCGAAATACGACATTCGCAACACTCGGGCCTGATCGGCGGGCAGGTTCTGGATGGCGATGTTGAGTTGTTGCTCCTGGCGCTGGCTGTAATCGAGTGTTCGATCTACCGGAGCCTCCAGACGTTCGAGTTGTTCCAGTGAGTTCTGCACCTGCACCCAGCCACGGTCCTTGCGCACACTGTCGATGTACAGGTTGCGTGCGATGCGAAACAACCATGTCCCCAGGCTGGCCTTGGCCGGGTCGAACGAGTCGGCCTTGTGCCACAGTTTGAGCAGCACCTCCTGCACCAACTCTTCGGCCTGACCTTCTGGCACATTCAGCCCGGTGAGGTAGCGCAACAGGCGCGGAGCGAAGTGATCGTAAATACGCATGAAGCTGTCGCGGTCCCTCTGGCGGGCCACGGCGGTGACTTCATCGATCCAAAGTCGGGTGATTGTCGATTCGCTGTGAGAGGGGGACAAGTGACAGAAGGTCCTGAGACTGGCAGTTATGCGCATGATCCACCTTCTGATCACCATTGTGTGGGTTTGGTTCGCGATGCATAGGTGTTACGTAGCGGGATGGGGAGTGGATCACAGGGGGGCGGTTGCGATGGATGTGGCAGATGTTGCGTTTATGGATGGCGTTACTGGCTTACCCAGTCTTCTACTCGCAGCCCCTCGACGCGCCGGAATTCACGCTGATTTTTAGTGATCACCACCAGGCCTAGAGAGCGGGCGTGTCCGGCAATCATTTGATCGTACGGGCCGATCGGTGTGCCCGATCTAGCCAGTTCGGCTCTGATCATGCCGATATGAGCCGCCGCGTCGCTGTCGTAAGGGAGCACTTCAAGACGCGCTGTGAAACCCTCTACAACGGCAAGGTTTCTTTCGGGGCTCAAAGGCTTTTCTGCGCCGTAGACAAGCTCCATCAACGTGATCGCGCTGATACATAGCTGTCCGTGATGGAGGTTGGAGGCTTCACGTAACGAAGTTGGCTTGTTCTTTATAGTGAAAATGCAAATATTGGTGTCAAGCATGTACTTGAGCATCAGAGCGATTCGCGCTGCTGTTCGGCTGGTTGTCCGCGCTCTGCCATGAAATCATCACTGACATTTTCACCATCGAACCAGCTGTTCCACATTTCACCGACGGGGGAAATAATGCGGGTTCTGCCCACGGCTACGACATCGACACGTTTCACGTCGTCGGGCAAGGCCACCGCTTTTGGCAGTCGGACAGCCTGGCTTCGATTGCTTTTGAAGACCGTGGATTGTTCCATGAGTGATTCATCCTTGGCTGATGTATCGGATGAATAAGAATGTGTTTTTTTGGGGATATGTCAACGGGATATCCCGGCCCGTTCTGTAACTTGAAATGAGGCACCAGGACACTTATTCATGACCCCCGCTTCAGGTCTTTGTAACGAAGACTGAACTCCAGCGTCACTGATTCCCCCTGCCGTAACAGCTTCAACCCCGGATGCCCAGGCAAATGATGGGCATTCACCGGGTGGCTGACGGGCTCGAAACAGAAGAAGTCCAGCCCCGGCGGGCAAAACACCAGAAAGTATTCGCTGCCGGTGGCCTGGCAGTGCAGCTCATAGCCCAGATCCGGCTGGCTGATGATGCTCTGGCCATCCCAGCCGGTGAAACCGTTGTCCAGACGTGTGTCGGGCAGCGTGTTGCCGTGACGGAAGTCCCACTCGGCGGGCAGATCCTGCAACTCATTCGGCAAACCTGCCTCGTCGCACAGCCAGACCTGCGCAGCTTTGGCCTGCAAGCGTGTGTGAGGCGTGCGTGTCAGGTAAGGGTGCAAGCCCAGGCCGTGCCACATGGCGCGGCTGTCCAGATGAGTGGTGGTCAGTTCGATGCTCAGCGTACCCTCACGCAGGGTGTAGCGCAGGTGCGCGCGGTAGGCGAATGGCGTCTGGCTGTCGAGTTGCAGGCAGACCTGCTCAGTGCTCTGTTCGATGACGGTCCATGCCTGCTGCCAGGCGCTGCCATGGATCGGCAGCGGGTCGTTGGCGCTGTTCGGCTCCAGGGCCAGCCAGCCGTCTGGTGTCTCGAAGCCGCCGTTGCCGATCCGGTTCGACCACGGCGCCAGCGGGTAGCAGGCCAGCCGACGGGGCGTCTCGGCCGCCAGAGCCTGTTCGTCGCTGGCGCGCAGCAGCGGTTGCCCGCTGGCCAGGACGGTCCAGTTGACGATACTGCCGCCGATGTCGGGGGCCAGTGTCAGGCGGGTCAGGCCATCTTCAAGGGTCAGTATGTTCGTGGACATGCTTCAAAGCCTTCTTGGATGATTGAGAGTCAGGCGACTGGGCGCGACGCCAGGTCAGCAGCACGATACCGCTGACGACGATCAGCCCGCCGACCACCTGACCGCTGCTGAGTAATTGATCGAGAATCAGCCAGCCAAACAGCAGGCTGGCCACCGGCTCGATGTTCATCACTGGCGCGTTGCGGGCGATGTCCAGCCGTGCCATGCAGATGAACAGCAGCGAGAAACCCAGACCGTACAAAACCACCAGACTGGCCAGCGCGGTCCAGCCAACAGAGCTTGTCGGCAGACCCACGCCACCGGGCAGCACGCCGCTGCTGCCGGCGATGGCCGCGACGACGAACACCACGGCCATGGTCAGCATGCTGCGTACGCTGCCGCGCATGCCGGCCAGTTTGTTATCGGTAATCCACAGCGCAAAGGCGAACACCACCGCAGCGGTCGACGCGTAGGCGACACCCTCCAGCCATTGCGGCTCGCTGCTGCCGGGGTTCGACAGGCGCTGTGGCACGTCCAGCGCCAGCGTCAGGCCAAACAGAATCAGGCCCATCAGGCCTGCGGCACGCCGCGTCGGCCGGGCACCGCCCAGTGCCCAGGTCAGCAACGCCAGCAGGATCGGCGAAACATTGACCACCAGCAAGGCCAGGGCCACCGGAATACGCGCTACCGCCGAGTAGATGCAAAAGCTTTGAGTGGCGATCAGCAGCCCCAGAAGCAGCTGCCACCGCCAGGTGCTGGCGGGCAGACTGAGCCTTTCGCGCTGCCAGAGCACCAGACTGGTCAGCGCCAGCAAGGTCACGCCGGAGCGACAGAGAATGGCCAGCAGCAGGCCGGTGTCATGATCGAAGGCAATGCGTGCCGCGATGTGGTTGCCGGCAAACGAACAGGCCAGCAGCGCCAGAATCAGCACAGCAATGTGGCGCGGAAACAGGGCAGGGGCAGACATACGCAAACCAGCCTCCTTGGCTGGATAACAGAGGTGCATGCCGGAGCCCTTTGAAGCGCTCCGGCAGCCTTGCAACAGAAGACTTTAGAGCACGACGCTCGGCAGCCACAACGAGATGGCAGGAATGTAGGTCACCAGCATCAGCACCAGGAACAGCGCGACATAGAACGGCACCAGCGCTTTTACCGTGGCTTCGATGGTGACTTTACCCACCGCGGCACCGACGAACAGCACCGCGCCCACCGGCGGGGTAATCAGCCCGATCCCCAGATTGACCAGCATGATCATGCCGAAGTGCACCGGGTCGATACCGACACCGACGATCACCGGTAACAGAATCGGGGTCAGGATCAGAATCAGCGGCGCCATGTCCATGACCGTACCGAGCAGCAGCAACATCACGTTGATGCACATCAGGATCACGTAGCGGTTGTCCGACAGGGTCAGGAACGCGGTGGTGATTTTCATCGGGATTTCCATCAGCGTGAGGATGTAACCGAAGCTGGCGGCAAAACCGATCAGGATCATCACGATGGAAATGGTGCGTGCCGCCCGGTGCATCAGTTTGGGCAGGTCGCGCCATTTGTAATCGCGGTAGATGAACATGGTGACGAAGAACGCCCAGAGTACGGCAATGGCTGCCGACTCGGTGGCCGTGAAAATCCCCGACAGAATGCCGCCGAGAATAATGACCATGGCCATCATGCCCCAAAGCGCTTCACCGGCAATTTTCAGTGCCTGGCGCAGCGGGATCACTTCACCCTTGGGGTAATTGCGCTTGCGCGCGAAGATCATGCACAGGCCCATCATCACTGCGCTGAGCAGCAGGCCCGGGAGGATGCCGGCCATGAACAGCGACGCGATCGACACCGTGCCGCCTGCCGCCAGTGAATAAAGCACCGAGTTGTGACTGGGTGGCGTCAGCAGCGCCTGCACCGAGCCGCTGACGGTCACTGCCGTCGAGAAATCCCGCGGGTAGCCGTTGCGTTCCATTTCCGGGATCAACACCGAGCCCACCGAGGCAGTGTCGGCCACCGAGGAACCCGAAATGGCGCCGAAGAAGGTCGAGGCCACGATATTGACCAGCGACAGCCCGCCACGCACGAAGCCCACCAGTACTGCAGCAAAGGCAACCAGGCGTCGCGACATGCCGCCTTCGGCCATGATTGCTCCGGCCAGCACGAAGAACGGAATTGCCAACAGCGAAAATTTGTTCACGCCGCCCGCAATCTGGATCATCAGTGCATCGGCCGGGATGTCGATCCACCAGGCGCCGATCAGGGCTGAAAGGCCCAGCGCGTAGGCCACCGGCATGCCGATAAGGATCAGCGCGATAAAGCTGCCCAACAGTATAAAAGCGTCCATTTATGCGGCACCTTCGCTTTCTTCAATGACGTCGAAACGCATGACCGCGCGATGACTCTGGTCACCCAGCAACAGCCTTTCCAGGACGAAGACCAGGGTCACGAGACCGCCGAGGGGGATCGGCAGATAAGAGATACCGACGCGCAGAAACGGCAGTTCGCCGACGAATTGATTCCAGGTGGTGGCGCACAGCTTGAAGCCCTTGAAGATCATGAACAGGGCGACGATCGCCATCAGAATCTGCACCACCACGCCGGCAACTCTGCGCACCTGTTGCGGCATGCGGTCCACGGCCATCGACACGGCCATGTGCGCACCGGCCCGGTAACTGGCGGCGGCGCCGAAGAAGGTAAACACCACCATCAGCAGGATGGCGGTGGGTTCCGGCCAGCTGGAACCGCTGCCGAGGATGTAGCGGGCAAAGATGCCCCAGGGGATGATCAGGGTCATGATCAACACCGACAGACCGGCAATGCCGATGCAGACCCGGTAAAGCGTGTCGTTGATGCGCAATAGCGTATTTTTCATAAGGCTCACCACTGCGGCGACGAACGAGCTGGTGCTCGTTCCCGCTGCTTGATCGGGACAGGCTTATTGGGCCGCTTGGGGGGTGCTCGCAGTGGTCTGGGCCGCTTCGATGCGGTTGATCAGATCCTTGTAGGGCGCACCGAATTTGTCGCGTACCGGCTGGGTCGCGTCGTAGAAGGCTTTCTTCTGCTCAGGCGTCAGCGTGATGAACTCCACGCCGGCAGCCTTGAGCTTGGTCTCGGCATCGGCCGACGACTTGTCCCACAGCCCGCGTTCTTCCAGCTGCGCTTCACGTGCGAGCTTTTTCACCAGCGCCTGCTGTTCGGGGTTGAGCTTTTCCCACGTGGTTTTCGACATCACGATGGGTTCGGGCAGGATCAGGTGTTCGGTCATGGTGAAGAACTTGGCGTTCTGGTAGTGGTTGTGCTGGAAATACGTCGGCGGGTTGTTTTCCGCACCATCAATGACACCGGTCTGCAGGGCGCTGAAGATCTCGCCGGTGGCCATGGCGATGCCGTTGCCGCCCATATCGTTAATGGTTTCGATGAACACCGGGTTGCCCTGAACGCGGATTTTCATGCCTTTGAGGTCGGAAATCTGGCGTACCGGCTTCTTGGTGTACAGGTTGCGGGTGCCGCCATCCATCCACGCCAGGGCGACCATGTTGAATTGCGAATTGGTGATCTTGTCGAGGATTTCCTGACCGATCTCGCCATCAATGATGGTGCGCATGTGCGCCTGATCACGGAACACGAACGGCAGGTTGAAAACGTTGACGTCCGGCACGACCGGGCCAACGATGCCGAGGCTGACGCGAGTCATCTGCACGGCACCACTCTGCACCTGTTCGACGACTTCCTTCTCGGAGCCGAGCACGCCACCCGCGTACATCTTGAAACTGATCTCGCCCTTGGACTGTTCTTCGAGTTTCTTGCCCATGTTCTGTTCTGCCACGACCGGCGCATAGCCAGCAGGGTGAACCTCGGCGAACTTGATTTTGACGTCAGCGTGGGCCATGCCTGATACACAGAAGGCCAGCGGAAGTGCTGCGATGAGAAGCTTGCGTTTGAAATCCATGGATATCTCCGATTTTGTTATTTTTGGTCGAGCTACGGGATTTTCGGTAGGGCGCTGTCAGCCCTGAAACGTGGGTTCCTCCAGGCCCTGGACGCCAGGTCGCAGGGCGAACACGCCACCGGCCAGCGGCTGATCGCCAATATCGCCACCCGGGCGAATCGACGTCACGAACAGGGTGTCCAGATTAGGGCCGCCAAAGGCACACATGGCTGGCTTTTTCACTGGCACGACCAGCGAGCGGTCGAGTTTGCCGGTGGGGGTGAAGCGGTGAATCAGGCCTGCGTCGTTGCCACAGATCCAGTAGCAGCCGTCGGTGTCGATCGCCGCGCCGTCGGGACGACCCAGATGATGGTTCATGTCGACGAACAGGCGGCGATTGTGCGGCGTGCCGCTGTCAGTGTCGTAATCGAAGGCCCAGATCTGCTGCACGCTGGGGTGTGAGTCGGACAGGTACATGACCTTGCCGTCGGGGCTGAACGCCAGGCCGTTGGGGACGATGAAGTCCTTGAGCTGCGCGTCCAGCGTGGTCTGGCCGGCGCTGTAGCGATACAACGCACCCACCCTCGCACCGGCGGCCATGTCCATGAACATGGTGCCCGCCCAGAAACGACCCTGTCGGTCGCAGCGGCCGTCATTGAAGCGCATGCCTGCCTGCGCGTGTTCGACGCTGGCCAGAAGCGTGCTGATCAGGCTGCCGTCTTCGCAGGGCTGCAAATGAAAGATTCCGTTCTCCATCCCCGCCACCCAGCCACCCCGGCTGTCAGCGGCGATACAGGCAAGCATCTGCGGCGCTTTCCAGCTGCGCGTGCTGTCCTGATTGAAGTCCCAGCGATGCAGCTCGCCCTTGGGAATATCCACCCAGTACAACGCTTGATCACGCACGCTCCAGACCGGGCTTT
Organism: Pseudomonas syringae pv. coryli str. NCPPB 4273; assembly: GCF_000972175.1. Taxonomy (NCBI): domain Bacteria; kingdom Pseudomonadati; phylum Pseudomonadota; class Gammaproteobacteria; order Pseudomonadales; family Pseudomonadaceae; genus Pseudomonas; species Pseudomonas syringae pv. coryli. Next base: position 62,449 of record NZ_AWQP01000025.1, read on the forward strand.
CGCCGGTGGCGTTCTGTGCATCGACAATCAGTTCGGCATCCATGACGGTTCGTGTCTCCAGAGTGCTGCGAGAGGAAAGCGCTGCTTATTGGTCGCCGAACGGTCCTGAAGCCACAAAGGCACCGCCCTGGTAGAGCATTGCCGGGTCATCGGCTGCCGGCAGCGGCTGGGCGTCGACCTTCTCGCGAAAAACTTCCGAGCTGTCTTTCGGGGTGTAGTCCAGTTTGCTGGCCAGGCGGTTGTCCCACCAGACGGTCTTGTTGTCCGAGACGCCGTAGACCACGGTGTGGCCCACGTCTGGCGTGTACAGAGAGCGCTCGATCAACTGGGTCAGGTCGGCAAAGCTCAGCCAGGTGCTCATCATCCGGCGATTTTGCGGTTCGGCAAACGACGAGCCGATGCGGATGCTCACGGTTTCGATGCCGTAGCGATCGAAGTAGAAGCTGGCCATGTCTTCGCCGTAGGACTTGGACAGACCGTAGTAGCTGTCCGGGCGGCGAGGGGAGTGCGCGTCGATGGTCTCGGTCTGCTTGTAGAAACCGATCACGTGATTGGAGCTGGCGAAGATCACGCGTTTCACGCCGTGCCTGCGGGCGGCTTCGTAGATGTGGAACACGCCGCAGATATTGGCGCCGAGGATTTCCTCGAACGGTCGCTCGACCGATACACCGCCGAAATGCACGATCGCGTCGACGCCTTCGACCAGTTTATGTACGGCATCTTTGCTGGCCAGGTCGCAGACCTGAACTTCTTCACGGTCGTCGACAGCGGGCGCCATTTCGGCAATGTCAGAAAGCCGCAGCACGTTGGTGTAAGGGCGCAGAGTTTCGCGCAATACCTTGCCCAGTCCACCTGCCGCGCCGGTCAGCAGGAGGCGATTGAAGGGAGTTTTGGTGGTATGAGCCGATGCCATGAGAGAAGTCCCGATTGTTATTTTTGTCATCTGTTGTCGTATGACTTGCCGGATTATCGGCACCGCATACGCTGATTGTCAACGCGGCCAAGGTCTAAAAACGGACTGGGCACGCACTTGGCCGGATACATTTGTAACAAGGCAAAACCTGCCGTGGCCGACAGGCTCTGCCACCGGTTTCAAAGCAATGAAATAGGGTAGCTGACGAACACGCGATTCTCGTCGAATTCGTTGGTGCTGAAATCACGACGCAGGCTGGAGTTGCGCCATTTGACGTTCAGATTCTTCAGCGCACCACTTTGTACGGTATAGGCCAGTTCAGACTCCCGGCCCCATTCCTTGCCGTCAGTGATGTTGCCGGTGTGCACATTGTCGCCGCTGATGTAGCGGTTCATCAGGGTCAGACCGGGCACACCCAGCGTCGCGAAGTTGTAGTCATGACGCAGCTGCCAGGATTTCTCTTTGGCGTTGTCATAGCTGGAGTTGTAACTGTCGTTGGCCAGCGTGCCGCCACTGGTGCCATTGACGCGCATCCACGCCGTGTCGCCCGTCAGCTTCTGCAGACCGACATAGAAGGTGCTGCCGCCATAGCGGGCCGAGAGCAGCGCGTAGGCCGTCTTGTTATCCAGGTCGCCGGCCAGTTTGTTGCCATCTTCCTTGCCGATGAAGTAACCCAGGTTCGCGCCCAGCGTCCAGTCGCCGAGCGGCTGGCTGTGCAGCAGGTTGAAGAATTGCTGCTGATAGATGTCCTGCAGCTCCGAGTACCAGACGCCTACCTGGGTGCGCTTGTCGTTGAAGACATACTCGCCGCCGCCGAAGTTGAAGCGGTCCGAGGTGAATGCGCCTCGCCCGTTCAGCGACATGTCTTCCATGCTCGCATCGTTGCGTGGGCTGTTGCCGCGGAATTGCCCGCCATACAGCGTCAGGCCGTCGATCTCCTTGGAGGTGACCTGGCCACCGCGAAACGTCTGCGGCAACGAACGACCGTCATCGGAGCGCAGGATCGGCAGCACCGGCATCCACTCGCCGACCTTCAGTTCGGTCTTGGAAATCCGCGCCTTGCCCGCCACGCCCAGACGCCCGAAATCATCGGCCGGACGCCCGTCGCTGTGGATCGGCAGCAACTGAGTGCCACCCGTACCCTTGCCGCCATCGAGCTTGAGCGAATACAGGCCCAGCACGTCAACCCCGAAACCCACCACACCCTGGGTGAAGCCCGACTTGGCGTCGAGAATGAAGCTTTGTGTCCACTCCTCGGCCTTGCTCTGCGGCGCGGCACTGCTCGGATACGCAGGGTTGGTGAAATTACGGTTGAAGTAGGCGTTACGCAGGGTGAGCGTGGCCTTGGTGTCGTCGACGAAACCCTCGGCCATGCCGAACATCGGGAAAATCAGCGTCATGCCGCCGACGCCCAGCAGGATGCGTGAGCGGGTAGTGTGAGATGTCATTATTGTTGTGCTCCCTTGTTTAGTGAAACCTTCCCCTTTCCTGGCCGCGCGCAAGCGGCGGCCGATACCTTCGAGGATTACGTGATGCCTGTCGCCAGGCATGGCCTCGACCTGCAGGCGGCCGAGTACCGTTCGCTGTGTTTCAGCGAATGTTGTGAATCGAGAAGGGTGTCTGGCAGTGCGAGTGTTCAGTAAACGAGGTGTCACTGATCAAGGCTTCGATGATTGAGCCTTTACTGATCGGGCGGGCAGGCGCGGCGTGAGTGTTCATGATGGACTGGCCTCGGTGTTGTTTTTATTTTTTGGCGTTATAGGTTGTCGTACAACTGCGGGGATTATTTGCAGACCGTCGCCGCGTTGTCAACGCACCCATGGTCGAGGTTTAACGATTCACCGGCCATTTACAGCGCTCTTGAAAGCAAAATTAAATGCGAGTGAACGCTGCGGGCGGGTGTGCAGTCCACCCGATAATCCCGTTCATTTTTTGGAGACTGCCGAATGAATCGTTTCACCCAGAAAGTCATCGTCGTCACAGGTGCCGGTTCCGGAATCGGCGAAGCGACCGCCAAACGTTTTGCCGAGGAAGGCGCAAGTGTCGTGCTGGTCGGCCGTAATCGCGACAAGCTGGCCAAAGTAGCCGCGCAACTGAAAGGCGAAGGGCACTTGGTCAGAGCCACCGATGTGGCCGACCCGAGCGACGTGGAAGCGCTGTTCAAGGAAGTGGCGACCCGCTTCGGGCGTCTGGATGTGCTGGTCAACAATGCCGGCATCGTCAAGTCCGGCAAAGTGACCGAGCTGGGCATAGAGGACTGGAAAGAGCTGATGTCCGTTGACCTGGACGGCGTGTTCTATTGCACCCGCACCGCCATGCCGGCACTGATCGCCAGCAAAGGCAACATCATCAATGTCTCGTCGGTGTCCGGTCTGGGCGGCGACTGGGGCATGAGCTTCTATAACGCGGCCAAGGGCGCCATCACCAACTTCACCCGTTCGCTGGCCATGGACCATGGTGCTGACGGCGTGCGCGTGAATGCCGTCTGCCCCTCACTGACCCGCAGCGAGCTGACCGAAGACATGATGGGTGACAAAGCATTGATGGCCAAATTCATGGAGCGCATCCCATTGGGTCGCCCGGGCGAAGCCGAAGACGTCGGCGACGTGATCGCCTTCCTGGCCAGCGACGACGCGCGCTTCGTGACCGGCGTCAACCTGCCAGTCGATGGTGGCCTGTCGGCGTCCAACGGGCAGCCGCCACAGGCGTGACGGTCGGGAGTGCAGAAACAATCAAGCCCGGTAAAGACCGGGCTTGATGTCAACGCAGGGTGATCAGATCCGGAAGTGGCTGACCATCGTTTGCAACTGCCCGCCCAGGCGCGCCAGTTCGACGCTGGACGCAGCGGTTTCTTCGCTGGCCGAAGCGGTCTGCTCGGAGACATCGCGCACGTTGACGATGCTGCGGCTGATTTCCTCCGCAACCGCGCTTTGCTCTTCAGCGGCGGCGGCAATCTGCTGGTTCATCGCCTGAATGCTCGACACCGTTTGCGTGATGCTGCCCAGCGACGTGCCAGCCTTACGGCTGAGGTTTACGCTGCTGACGGTCAGTTCACGGCTGTTGAGCATGATGCTGGACACCTGGCGCGTACCGCTCTGCAACGCAGCGACCAGTGTTTCGATCTCCACGGTGGATTGCTGCGTACGTTGTGCCAGGCCGCGGACTTCGTCAGCAACCACCGCAAAACCACGTCCGGCTTCACCCGCACGGGCCGCTTCGATAGCCGCGTTGAGCGCCAGCAGGTTGGTCTGTTCGGCCACCGCCTTGATGACGTCCATGACCTTGCCGATTTTGTCGCTTTCCTGCTCCAGCTGAGTCATGGCATCGACGGAGCGACCCACTTCATTGGCCAGACGCTCGATCTGGACGATCGCTTCACCCACCACCTTGTCACCGTCACGCGCTTCGCGGTCGGCGTTGGAAGCGGCCTGCGAGGCCTGTTCGGCGTTACGCGCCACTTCTGCAACCGTCGCCGACATCTCGTGCATGGCGGTGGCGACCTGATCGGTTTCGACTTTCTGGCTGTTGACGCCAGCGCTGGTCTGTTCGGTAACCGCCGACAGTTCTTCGGCGGCACTGGCGATCTGTACGACGCTGTCGCGAATACCGCCAATCAGCTCGCGCAGGGTGGTGCCCATGCGCTGGATGCCTTGCTGCAGGACGCCGAGTTCATCACGGCGTGTCACGGCCAGGGTCTGGGTCAGGTCACCGGATGCAATACGGTCGACCACCGCCAGGGTTTCCTGCAGTGGACGGGTAATCTGCCGAGTGATGATCACAGCGGCGATGATGCCCAGAATGATAGCCAGCAGTGTGCAGACAATCTGCGTGGTACGCGCCTGTGCGCTTTCCTGATCGCGGCGATCCAGTTGCAGCTTGTACATGTCCTCGCTGATCTTGACGATATCCTGCCCTTGCGTGGTCATTTCCTTGCGCGCCTGGACAATCGTGCCCGTGGCGGCCTTGAAGTTTTGCAAGGTCGTCCGGTACGCCATCAACGAGGTTTCCAGTTGCCTGAGCTGATCGGCCTGAGTGCCGCTGAAGGTTGCCTTGAGCGCATCCAGATCCTTGATGGCCGCATCCAGTTTCGAGACAGCTGCCTGCTCGGTCTCGGGTGTGGCATTGGTGGTGTAACCGCGCACTTCATAGCGTGCGAGTCGCAAGTCATCTTTTGCGTCGGTGACGAGTCGGTACTGCTCGAAGCGGTTGGCGTCAGCCGGGTCCATGTTTTTGACTTCAGTCACAAGCTGCTCGAATACCGCGAGGCTTTTGACAGCATGGGTCGTCAGCTCATCACGAGCCGCAGTGCTGGCCTTGTAGCCACTGCGCATGTTGTTGAGGGACTTCTGGTAGTCAGCGATCACAATGCCCAACTGATCGAGCATTTTCAGATTTTCGGGACTTTTGAACGAGGCGCGCAGTTTTTCCTGATACGCCTTGAAGCTGTCCAGCGAGGTCTGCACGGTTTCGGCAACCTTCTCGTCGCCATCGGCCACCATGTACTGGAGGCGTGTCACGCGCAGTTTGGTCAACTGGGCATTGAGTGAAGTAATGTCACTCATCCAGTTGCTGCGATTGATCAGCCCGCTCATGCTGGTCCAGCCAGTCAGAGCAAGAATGGCTGTAAAAACAAGTACTAGACCGAAGCCAAGGGCCAGTTTCATATTCACGCTGATGTTTGCGAACCAGCTACTCATTGAATTCTCCAACAACTGCCATTGAAACGGTCTTCTCCCTGAAAGGTATGGCATACAGGTCAGGGCGGGGTGAGGTATACAGACACTATCGGCAGGGACTGGCCAAGCTGAAATAAAAAATAAAGAAAGTTCCGCGACGCTCCGAATATTTTTTTCCAGGCATATCATTTGCGCCGGTACACCGTTATAAAGCACCGCGTAAGTCATTGAATTAGAACCGCCGCATTCCAGGAGGAACGGCACACTTTCGGCTGTGTTTACACGATTAAAACCCTATCCGTTGTAGGTTCATTGTGTGTGCAGGGCATGACATTTTTTGTGTCGCAAGTTGCTCTGACATCCGAGCCTGCTCCCAGCAGTCCTGTTGAGATGCCTTGTCATGAATTTGAAGTTTCGTCATAAGATTCTGCTGGCCGCGGCCGGTGTAGTGGTGCTGGCGTTCGCCCTGTTCACTTTGTACAACGATTACCTGCAACGTAAGACGATCAACCAGAACCTCGAGTCCTCCGTGGGCCAGGCGGGTCAACTGACTGCCAGCAGCGTCCAGAACTGGCTGAGCGGGCGTATTCTGGTGCTGGAAAATCTCACCCAGAACGTAGCCTTTCAGGGGGTCAATTCCGACCTCGGCGGACTGGTCTCGCAGTCTGCGCTGGTATCGACCTTTCAGTTCACCTATGTCGGTGACAGCAAAGGCACGTTCACCCAGCGGCCTAATGTGGACATGCCGGCAGGCTACGACCCTCGCCAACGGCCCTGGTACAAGTCCACCGTCGACGCGGGCAAGACCATTCTCAGCGCGCCTTATCAGGCTTCCGTGGGTGGCCTGGTGGTAACGATCGCCAGCCCGGTCAAGGCGGCTGGTCAGGTCACGGGTGTCGTCGGCGGCGATCTGAGTCTCGACACGCTGGTCAAGATCATCAACTCGGTCGAATTCGGCGGGCTGGGTTACGCCTTTCTGGTCAGTGGCGACGGACAGATCATCGTCAGCCCGGACAAAGAACAGGTGATGAAAAACCTCAAGGACATCTACCCCGGACAGACCGTCAGCCTGGACGCGCGCCTGCGTGAGGTGACCCTCAATGGTCAGCAAAGGCTGCTGTCATTCACCCCCATCACCGGGCTGCCCTCGGCTGACTGGTACATTGGCCTGTCGATCGACAAGGAAAAGGCCTATGCGCCGTTGAGCCAGTTTCGCAGCTCGGCGATGGTTGCCGTGCTGATTGCAGTGGCTGTGATTGCGTTGCTGTTGAGCCTGCTCATTCGTGCGCTGATGCGCCCGCTGACCGACATGGGCCGTGCGATGCAGGACATCGCTCAGGGCGAGGGTGATCTGACCCGGCGCCTGAGCATTCAGGGCAAGGACGAGTTCGCCGCACTGGGCGGTTCGTTCAATCAGTTCGTGGAGCGCGTGCACGCGTCCATCGTCGAAGTCTCCTCAGCGACGCTTCAGGTGCATGACCTGTCGCAACGGGTGGTCAACTCCTCCAACTCGTCCATCGTCGGTTTCGATGAGCAGAGTGCCCGAACCAACAACGTCGCTGCAGCGATCAACGAGCTGGGTGCTGCAACCCAGGAGATTGCCCGCAACGCATCGGACGCCTCGATCCAGGCCAGTGAGGCCCGCAACCAGGCTGAAGACGGTCAGGTAGTGGTCGAGAAAACCATCCACGCCATGAGCGCGCTGTCGGCCAAGATCAGTGATTCCTGCACGCAGATCGAGCAACTCAACGCCAGCACCGAAAACATCGGTCACATTCTTGATGTCATCAAAGGCATCTCGCAGCAAACCAACCTGCTGGCCCTCAACGCCGCCATCGAAGCCGCCCGCGCGGGTGAAGCCGGACGCGGTTTTGCGGTAGTGGCCGACGAGGTGCGCAACCTTGCGCATCGCACCCAGACATCTGCCGACGAGATCCACAAGATGATTGGCGGCCTGCAGACCGGCTCTCAGCATGCCGTACTCAACATGAATGAAAGCCAGACGTCGAGTCAGGAAAGTGTCGAAGTTGCCAATCAGGCGGGCAGTCGTCTGCGCGATGTAACACGGCGCATTGGCGATATCGATGGCATGAATCAATCCGTTGCTGCGGCGACAGAAGAGCAGACTGCTGTTGTCGAAACACTCAATATCGATATCAATCAGATCAACACGCTTAATCAACAAGGCGTGGCCAACCTTAATGAAACGCTCAAGGACTGTGCTGCGCTTTCGCAACAGGCCGGGCGTTTGAAGCAACTGGTCGACAGTTTCAAGATCTGACCGTATATCCAGTGATCCAGGCCGGGCCACTTACAGGTGGCCAGGTCTTTAAGAATGAGGGATTAAAAGCATCAGTGCATGTATGTTTCAGCAAACCCGCTGGACCGTCCAGCGTCATCCGCCCATTAAAAAAGCCTGCTCGGTGGCAGGCTTTTGGTCAGAGATCCTTTTTAACCTCTTTATCGATGTGCTTGTCAGCCTTGTGACGCTCTTTGTCGTCATGCTTCGCACCTTTGTCGACTTCGTCGGCGTCGTGCTTCATACCCTTGTCCACTTCCTTGGCGTCATGATCGACACCCTTATCCAGCTCTCGGTTATCGTGTCGGACACCCTTTTCCAGTTCACTCTCTGCAAAGGCGACTGGCGCTACCGCACCTGCCAGGAAGAGGGCGGCAGTCATTGAGAGTACGAATTTACGCATGCTTTGCTCCTTCATGAGAAATGCTGGCTCGTCTTGAGCCATCATTTTCGAGCATAGCTCATACCTGACAGTCGGAATTGGCAAAGAAGTGTACTGAGCAAAAAAGCCCGGCATTTGGCCAGACTTTGCGGTGCGGTGCGGTGCGGTGCCTAGTCGGAAGAGTTAGCCGAGCGCCCTGGCAAGCCCGAAAGCTGTTGCTGAAAATAGCGCCGCCATACTCGTGGCGCCAGCGAGGAACTTCCAGGTCTGCTCGTTCATGGACTTGTAAAGTGATACTGCGAGCTCTGAAAGATCAGTTTTTGTGGCAGAGACGTCTAGCTTCGCCTCTACTCGAATAAGCCTGACCTGAATCTCGGACATCGCTGATTCGATCTTTTCTACACGCTTTTCCAATCTATCACCTCCAGGTGGGTCGGTCGGCCCGCCTTGGCCTTTGAGCTTTTCATATTGAGCCTGGAGAAGCCGAACATCAATATTACTGCTCGACATCGACATCGCCCTCAATTTCGCCTATTTCCTTGAGCAGGTCGATTTGCTCCTGAATACTGTCAAAAGCCATTTGCGCTGCTTCACGTGCTGCTGGCGTGAGGCTATCTGCACTCAGAAGCGCCTGACTAAGATTCAGAACGGTAGCAAGATTTGCAACTCCAAGCCGATGAAGCCTTGAAACCGTCATTTTGAGTTGCATCACATCGTTGCCTTCCATAGCGCTTTCTTTCTCCGATTGCGTAGCGAATCACCCGAAATCAAATCGTTGCCACCGCAGGCTTGGCAGATGATCCAGCATGGAATTTGCGCAGGGTAGGTCGTGTCACGATACGCAAGCAAGGGAAGATAGGGGACGAATGATTTCAAGCCGGCGGCCGATATGGCTGGCACGATCTTGCCGAGCGGATGTGAGGGGGGAGCGTGGAACGGGGTCTTCAGAGAGGAGCCGAGAGAATAATAACGATGAGCAGGCATCGCCAGAAACAAGAAAGCCCGCACGAGGCGGGCTTCTTGTTGATTCACAGTCATCAGTAGAAAACTGTGAATCGGTACTTGGTGGCTACACAGGGACTTGAACCCCGGACCCCAGCATTATGAATGCTATGCTCTAACCAACTGAGCTATGTAGCCAAGTGGCGCGCATTATTCTCGGAGAACGCATATGTGTCAAGCGTTGTTGTGAAAAATAATTGCGTGCGATCAACCGGTTAGGTCGAAGCCCAGGCAGGCGTCAGGTTTTCCGGGCTTTCAGCGTAACAGGGTCTCCAGCATTTCCAGGTCATCGAATTCTTCTATCCTCTCCAGCATCTCGGCCATCTCCCGCTGATCCCTGAGCCAGTCTTTAAGGCTTTTCGGGTCGGCCAATAACTGCAGCTCGTCCTGTTCCTCGTCGAGATGCTCCCGTATGGCTTTGACCTGCCTGGCACATTTTGTGTTGGCGGTCTTGGGTCTGAGGTCCTCGTACGGGTCCATCAGGAATTGTTCCCGGATCAGCATCTTGCGATCGTGTATCTCGTCTTCCAGCTCTCTGAGTTGTTCGCTCAGGATCCGGTTGAAATGCTTGAGGCGCTTGTCGGAGATGCTGTCGATGTGGCTCTGATCGATTTGCTCGATCTCCATTTGCATCTGTAGCAGCGCCAGCAGGTTGTCATTTTCATAGGCTTCGTTGACCCGTTGCATGAGCGCCGTTTTCCGCTCGCGCTCATCGGCATCCTGTTCACGGTCCGGGTGCAGTGCGCTGACCAGCTTGCGGTAAATTTCGCGCAATGACTGGCTGCCTTCAGCCTCTTCCTGCTCACGACGCAGTTCGCTGGCCGTCGGCTTTTTCGGCTTCTGTGCGCCTTGCGCCTGCTCGGTCTGTTCTTTCAGCTTCTCTTCAATATGTCGGGTAACGTCTTCAAGGGAGTCCAGGTCGACATCGTCGTCCAGTTCCACGCCCAGATCTTCTTCCAGCGATGATTTGAACCGCTGGTTTTGCAGGCGCTCCTCCTCGTCGTAGTCGTTGCCGGTGTATTTGAAGTAGAGGTGCTTCAGTTCTTCATCGTGTTCGCCGCCCATGAGTGAAATGGTCAGGACGCAGATAATCTCGAGCACCGTATGTCTGTCTTTTTTGGCCAGGCGAAACTGATCGAAAGCTACGTCAAGCAAGCGCAGCTTGTTCATCTCGTTCGCGGCCTGCTCACTGAGCATCGGAACCAGTTCTTCGATCCACAGCTTTTCGCAGGTGGCTGAAATCGAGAGCCACTGCTGCAAAAGCTTGCGCCTGGCTTCGAGCTTTTCCATCAGCGTATTGAATTTCTTCTGACCGGCGCTCAATTGCGGTCGGGACGGTTGCGCGACTATGCGTGGCGAGGCGGGTGGGGTGGTCATGAAGACCTCCTTGATGGCGAGAGCAATGCTGCGTGGTGGTCGATTGTCGTTCTCCAGTCTACTTTTTTCGACCTTTTTGCTGAATGAATAAATGGCTGCCGTAAAGTCTTTTTCTCTTCTGCTGGGCGGTCCGGTTCTTGCTTGGATGTACCTGATAGTTCGTTTGAGAAGCTTTTTGACGCCAAAAACAATGAATGGCGACACTTTGCGTACCAATCTGAGGCGATGCGTATCGCCATTGAAACAATAACATGGCATTTTGCTGCTAGTGTTTTTCCAACAAAAGGCATCGCCTCTGTTCGTTCAGATCCGGCCGGTGTTCACGGGGAGTCGCAGGACATGAACAGTCTTTTGTCACCAGGCATGCGCCTGATGGGACATTTTGGTTTTGCTCGCAAGTTTCAGGTCTTGTTCCTGCTGTTCATGTTGCCGCTGGCGGGCAGCGCATGGGTCATCACCAAGGAGTACAGCAACAAGCTCGATTTCATTTCCGGGGAGCAATCCGGCGTGCGTCAACTGCTGGCGCTCGACGATCTGAACGTCGAGCTGTCCGCCCAGCGCGACCATGCCGCCCGCTGGAAAGCGGCCGACATCCTGCGTGAGCCAACCCCGGCAGCGAAGGCAGCGATGGCCAGCGTCGATGCAGGCATCCCTCGCATTGCCAAGGCGCTTGAGGGCGTTCAGGCGGTACTGGTCGAAGAAAAAGCACCTGCCGATACCATGAGCCGTTTCAAGGCGCTTCAAGCCGCCGTCACCGGTCTGGACACGGCATCATTGCGCACGGTGGGCTGGTGGCCTGATGGCTACGACCGATTCACTACGGTGCTGAACCTGGTTCAGGCACTGCGTGAGCAGATCGCGATGGACAGCGGTTTGATTCTCGACCCCTGGCTTGAAACCTACATGCTCATGCAGCTCTCCACCCAGCAAGTGCCGGACCTGATCGAGCGTATCGGTCGTCTGTCGAGTGTGGGGCAGACGTCAGTGGCATCGGGGCAGTTCAGCCTGCAGAGCCGTCTGCAAATGCGCGACCTGCGTGGTCGCATCGATGATTCCAAGGACCAGATGCAAAAGGCTGCCGGCCTGCTGCTGTCCAAGCTTCCCGAGCAGTTACAGCCGTGGGCCGACAAGTACGCTGCAGTAATGCAAGTGCTGGAAGCACAGCTTAAGGTGATTGATGACGGTGTTTTCGGCGGCAGTATCAAGCTCAAGCCGGAAGAGTTCGAAAAGAGCATCGACACCCTGACCGGCAGTACGGCAGATTTGCGCAGGCAGTCGCTTGACGCGCTCAATGGACGCCTCGATTACTACCATGAGACTTCCAACACGGAGTTCATCCCGATGGCGGTGGTCTTCTGCGTTCTGGTGATCATGGCTATCTATCTGTTCGCCTGTCTGCAATCCTCGATTCGCAACAGCGCCAGAGGCATCACCACGCTGGCTGAATCCCTGCGTGACGGCAACCTGTGTGTGGAAGTCGCTGTGCAGGGCCGTGACGAGCTTGCCGCTATCAGCCGCGCGCTGAACGTCGCGGTGGTGCAACTGCGTACCAGCCTGCTGGGCGTCAATCAGGAAACGGTTCGCGTCGGCGATGCGGTGCTGACGCTGAATGCCCAGTCCAGCGGAACGCTGAGTGAGGTCGAAGACCAGCAACAACAGATCAGTCAGATCGCCGCAGCAGCCACCGAGCTGGCCGCCACTTCTCAGGGCGTGGCCAGAAGCTGTGAACAGGCATCGGAAAGCGCCAGGCAGACGCGTCAGATTGCTCAGCAAAGCAGCCAGGACAGCCAGCGCACCACTGACAGCATCCAGCAACTCAATCAGCGTCTGACCGAAACTGCCGCCGCGCTGGGCCGGGTCAGCGAGCAGGGCCAGCAGATTCAATCGGTGGTGGATGCCATTCGTGGTATCGCCGAACAGACCAACCTGCTGGCCCTCAACGCAGCCATCGAGGCGGCACGCGCCGGTGAGCAAGGGCGCGGGTTCGCCGTGGTGGCCGATGAAGTGCGCAGCCTGTCCCAGCGCACCCAGGCCTCGACCGCTCAAATCGCCGGCACGGTCGACAGCCTGCGCTCCACCGTGACGCAGGCGGTCAACCTGATGGAGGCGGCCTGTGGACAAGCCGTCAACGATGCGCAGTCGGTGACCGGTCTGGGCGTCCGCCTGGGCGAAATCGCCACGGCAGTGCAGGGTGTGACCGATACGCTGGCGCAGATATCGACCGCCGTGGAAGAGCAGGCGACGACCGCTGATGAAGTGAGTAGTAACATCCAGCAGGTCGATCAGGCCGCAGGGCGTTTGCTGGAAGGTGCCCGAGCGGTCAATCAGGCGGCGGATACCTTGAGTCAGGGCAGTCGGGCGCTGAATGACAACACGGCGCGGTTTCGCTTGGGGTGATACGCCAAGTGATCAGTAAAAAGCCCCAGTGATGGGGCTTTTTCATTCATCGAGAGACGATATTCATTTCAGCAGGTCGTGATAAACCTGCACAGTCGACGCGCACATTCTTTCTGCGGTGAACACCTCGTGGAAACGTGCCAGCGCGTTCTCGCCAAAGCGGGCCGCTTGCTGCGGGTCTTCCCACAAGCGGCGCATCGCTTCGCGCAACGCCAGCGGATTTTCCGGTGGTACAGCCAGACCGGTTTCTTCGTCGATATTCACGTAGGTCGTGCCGGTGCCGATCTCGCAGGAGATCATCGGCTTGCCGTACATCGAGGCTTCAAGCAGCGAGATGCCGAATGCTTCCGAGCGTAGGTGGGAAGGGAAGACCAGGGCGTAACACATCTGCAGCAGGCACGCCTTGTCTTCATCGTCCAGTCGACCGAGAAACAGCACGTTGCGCAGTTGCAGTTTCTCGGCCTGTTCCTTGAGCTCGGCCTCCTGAGGCCCGCCACCGAGTATCACCACCGGGTAATCAACGCCCTCCAAGGCACTGAGCAGTGTGTGCAGGCCCTTGTAATAGCGCAGCACGCCGACGAACAGAAAGAACTTGCCCGGCACGCGCTGCTGCCATTCTGATCGCTTCTGCGCCGGGACCACCGGATAGGCCGACTGATCCAGCCCGTAGGGCACGACCACGGTCTTGTCGGCGAAGGGCTTCAGGGTCTCGCTGGTCTGCAGATAATTGGGCGAGGCCACCAGAATACGGTCCATGCGTTGGAGAAACTGGTTCATCAACGGGCTGTACAGCTTCAGCAGTGTGCGCTGCTTGATGATGTCCGAGTGATAACTGAGCACCGTTGGCCGGCCATGGCGGGTGGCGAAATGCACCAGATCCATCAGCGGCCAAGGGAAATGAAAATGAACCAGATCGGCTTCTGCGGCCATTTCCCTGAACTGACTGAAAACACTGGCAGAAAAGCCCGTGGACGCCAGATTGAAGTTTTCCTTCACGCGCGTGACCTGGTGGTCGGCGACCTGCAGGCGAGCGGGTGAGGGGGATGGGCTCAGCGTCAGCACCTGGCTTTCTACATCCAGCGCACGGCAGCCCTGAGCGAGCTGGAAAATGACCTGCTCTATCCCGCCGGTGGTGTCCGGGTAATAGGTTTTGAAGAAGTGTAGAACCTTGATCATCGTCTGCCTGATTCAGCCATGCGTGCTGAGTCGTTCACCACGGGCTTTAAGGGTGTTTAAAAAGGAAAGGCCTGTCTACCAGGTAGACAGGCCTTATTTTGTAACTGCCCACCAATCAAGCTGAGGGCAACATCCAGCTCAGGGTTTCCCGAAGCGGCGGGGTCTCCCAGTCGTGGACCAACGCGCGCAGGCGAGCGTTGTTGCCGCACAAGGTCTTGACCTCATTGGCCCGGACAAACGCAGGGTTCACCTGAACGTCGATATCCTGGCCAGTGATGTCCCGGCACATGTCGATCACTTCGCGCAGCGAGTGGGTCACTCCAGAGCTGACGTTGATCGTCTGCCCGACCGGGCATGCTTCCAGCAGACCGCGGTAGGCGCTGACAACAGCGCGCACGTCGCTGAAATCACGCCACACATCAAGGTTGCCCAGCTCGATGGTGCTGGCCTTGCGTGCGAAGTGTGAAACGATCTTGGGCAGCAGAAAGTTCTCTGCCTGCCCGACGCCGGTGTAGTTGAACGGCCTGGCGATGACGATGGGCAACCTGGTTTGCCAGAGGCTCGCCATGTATTCCATCGCCAGTTTGCTCACGGCGTAGTCGTTGGCCGGTGCGGGCGGAGTCGTTTCATCCAGCATGCCGGATGAAGCATTGCCGTAGACATTGGCGCTGCTCGCCAGCAACACACAGTCAGGCACCTTGCCGCAGGCATCGATCGCTTCGAGCAGGTTGCGGGTGCCGATCAGGTTGACCTGATAGAAAGCATCCGCTGCCCCATGCCCGACGAACGCCAATGCTGCGAGGTGCACGACGATATCCGGCTGAGTGTCTGCCAGCAGCTTGCGAAGACCTGCCACGTCTGCCAGATCCACCTGGTAGTAGCCGGGACTGTCCGAAGGCTGACTGCCTACGCCAAGGACTTCACAGCCCTGGGCGGCAAGCTCGTTCGCCATGAAACGGCCTGTAAAGCCGTTGATTCCGGTGATCAATGCGCGCTTGCCGGCAATACTCATCAGAACGAAAAGCCTTTTTCATTACGACGCAGATCCGCTTCGACCATCATGCGGCACAGCTCTTCCAGATTGGTCTTCGGTTCCCAGCCCAGGACTTCCTTGGCTTTTGCAGGGTTACCGATCAGCAGCTCGACTTCGGTTGGGCGGTAGAACTTCGGATTGACCGAAACCAGTACCTTGCCAGTGTCTGCGCAAATGCCTTTTTCCGACTCGGCTTCGCCTTCCCACTTGATGGTCACGCCAGTGGCCTTGAATGCCATGCTCACGAAGTCGCGTACGGTTTCAGTGCGGTTGGTGGCCAGGACAAAGGTGTCCGGCTCATCAGCCTGCAGCATGCGCCACATGCCTTCGACGTATTCCTTGGCAAAACCCCAGTCGCGCTTGGCGTCCATGTTGCCCAGTTCGAACGACTCGATCAGGCCCAGTTTGATCTTGGCAACCGAATCGGTGATCTTGCGGGTCACGAACTCACGGCCACGCAGTGGCGACTCGTGGTTGAACAGAATGCCGCTGGTGGCAAAGATGTCGTACGACTCACGGTAGTTGATGGTCATCCAGTGCGCGTAGAGCTTGGCGACGCCATACGGGCTGCGCGGGTAGAAAGGAGTGCTTTCTACTTGCGGGATGGCCTGGACCTTGCCGAACATCTCGGAAGTCGACGCCTGGTAGAAACGGATCTTGGTGTTGACGATGCGGATGGCTTCCAGCAGGTTGACTGCGCCGATGCCGGTGATTTCGGCAGTGGTCAACGGCTGTTCGAACGACACGCCCACGAAGCTTTGTGCCGCGAGGTTGTAGACCTCGGTAGCGCCCGTGGTTTGCAGCAAGCGAATGCTGGCAGACAGGTCAGTCAGGTCATACTCGACGAGATGCAGATTAGGGTTGTTCTGGATCCCGAGCTCTTCTATACGCCAGAAATTGACGGAGCTGGTACGGCGATAGGTGCCGTAAACGGTATAGCCTTTTTCGAGCAGCAGCTCAGCCAGGTAAGCGCCGTCTTGACCAGTAATGCCGGTAATGATTGCTTTCATGCTATGTCTTTTAACTCCATCGAAGAACGGGGCCCCGGATTATTATCGAGGCTTGTACTGTATGTCTGGTGTGCAATGATACAGGTTAGAAAGCCTATATACGACTGTTTCACCCATAGATCCTTAGCTTTCAAGAGTGAGTGATCCGCGATCCTGAGTGTCTGGCGGTGCAATCGCTATGGCCATGAGGCATCATTGGGAGTCTTCAATCTCCGTCATTTTTCAAACGGGCGCTGGCTTGCCAGAAAATAGCTGATTTTTCGATGTTTTCCACCGTCAGACCCGGCTGGGCTTCATGAACAATTCAGCTATAAAGCGGGGATTTGTAGACTAGACGGTGACTATTCCAGCGAAGGCGATATAGTGCGCCCCCAGAAACCTTTTCTGCTTTTTACGTATCGTGGCTTCGTATGCCTCTCACAGGGCGAGCCTCGATTGAGGCCTTGAGTAACGTTGCGCGAAACGGAAACACTCAGGGTAAGCACGACTTCACCCTTTTCAGGAGTCATCAATGTTGGAGCTGTTCAGAAGCCTTTGGGGTTACCGGGGATTCGTCTTTTCATCTATACGCAATGAGTTTTCCGCACGATTCTCCCGTAGCCGCCTGGGTGGCCTGTGGATGATTATCAACCCGCTGGCACAGGTTGCGATCTACGCGCTGGTTCTCTCCAACGTTCTGGCTGCCAAACTACCTGGCATCGACAACAAGTATGCCTACGCGGTCTACCTGATGGCCGGTATGCTGGCCTGGAGCTATTTTTCTGAGATCATCGGTCGTTGCCTGACGCTGTTCATCGATCAGGGCAACCTGATGAAAAAGATGCGCTTTCCGCGTATTACATTGCCGGTGATTGTCGCGGGTTCATGCCTGCTCAACTACGTACTGCTGTTTGCCGCCATCTTGCTGGTCTTCGCAGCGTTGGGACAATGGCCGCACTGGCAAATGTTGTGGCTGATCCCGCTGACTATCGTGATTACTGCGCTGGCCGTAGGGCTGGGGTTGATTCTGGGCGTCTTGAACGTATTCATACGCGACGTTGGCCAGGTCATTCCCATTCTGCTGCAGGTATGGTTCTGGTTTACCCCGATTGTCTACCCGCTCAACATCATCCCTGAGCAATTCAAGAGTGTCATGGGCATCAATCCCATGTTTCCGATCGTAAGCGCCTATCACGATGTTCTGGTTTATGCGCGAGCGCCTGATCTGCAAAGTATGGCCGTCACTGCCTCTGTTGCTGTTGGGTTGATGCTGTTGGGCCTCTTCATGTTTCGCCGGGCGGCGCCGGAAATGGTGGATGTACTATGAGCCTGCTAAGTGTCAATAATCTGGGTAAGGCCTATCGCGTCTATGCCTCCGAGTTTCAGCGTATCGCTCGCTGGTTTGGGCTGAGTACCAAGCCCAAAGAGGAACATTGGGTTCTCAAACATATAAGCTTTTCGATTCACCCGGGTGAGGCTATAGGCATTGTCGGACAGAACGGCGCGGGCAAGTCGACACTGTTGAAAATGATAACTGGCACCCTGCAGCCGACTGAAGGCAATGTGCAGGTCAATGGACGCATCGCTGCGATTCTTGAGCTGGGAATGGGTTTTACCCCTGATCTGACTGGCCGTCAGAATGTGTATCATGCGGCAGGCCTCATGGGCTTCAATGCCGACCAGATAGATACCGTTATCAGCGAGATTGAAGCCTTTGCGGAGATCGGAAGCTATTTCGATGAGCCGGTGCGCACCTATTCGAGTGGTATGCAGATGCGTGTGGCATTTGCCGTCGCTACTGCCATCAGGCCTGAGATCCTTATTGTCGACGAGGCCTTGTCGGTAGGTGACAGTTATTTTCAGCACAAAAGCTTTGACCGCATACGCGAGTTTCAAAAGCAAGGCACAACCCTGTTGATCGTGTCGCACGACCGTGGGTCCATTCAGGCATTGTGTAATCGAGCGATCCTTCTTGAAAAAGGCACCGTCATCAAGGATGGCAAGCCCGAAGAGGTCATGGACTTTTACAATGCTTTGATCGCTGAAAAAGAAAACGCCACCGTGCAGACTCGAGAGCTGGAGGAGGGTGTTGTGCAGACGCGGTCAGGTAGCGGCGAGGCCACAATAGGCCCCGTTACTTTGCATAACGCTGCGGGCGAACGCATTGAATATGTGTCTGTTGGTGAGCCGGTTTCATTGCGTATTAACGCTCAAGTGAATAGCGCAATCCCCGAGCTGGTGGTGGGGTACTTGATCAAGGACCGTCTTGGGCAGCCAGTGTACGGCACCAACACTCACCATATGGGGTGCAAGGTTGTCGATCTACAGGCAGGCGAGTCGTTGGACTATGTGTTCAGCTTTGCGGCCAACCTCGGTCCGGGCTCTTACTCGATTGCGGTAGCGCTTCATACAACGGACAGTCATTTATCACGCAACTATGAATGGGTAGATCTGACGCTCGTGTTTAACGTAGTCAATATTTCGCAAAGCGAGTTTGTAGGACTGGCCTGGCTGCCGCCTGTTGTGGAGTGCAATCGATGACCCTTCCTTTCTATCGCGCCTTTGAGGACCGCCATCGTGGTTCCCGTGAGTTGATTCACGAGCGGCAGCAGGCATACTTTCCGTTCATTCAGCCTCTGGAACGATTGTATCCAGAGTCCAAGGCTGTGGATCTTGGCTGTGGTCGCGGAGAATGGCTCGAAATCTTGATTCAGACCGGTTTCGCTCCGCTCGGTATAGATATGGATAAAGGTATGCTCGACGCGTGTACCGAGCGCGGTTTGCCCGTTGAACTGGGTGATGCACTCAGTTCGCTGAAAAAACTGCCCAACGAAAGCCAGGCACTTGTTTCAGGCTTTCACATTGCAGAGCACATACCCTTCAAGGATCTGAAAGTCCTGGTCACAGAAGCACTACGAGTATTGAAGCCGGCAGGTCTACTGATTCTCGAGACGCCCAACGCAGAGAATCTGGTAGTAGGTACACACAATTTCTATCTTGATCCGACTCATGAACGCCCGATTCCGCACTTGTTACTGGATTTTCTGATCGAATTCTCCGGGTTCAGTCGATCGAAGCTGATGCGCCTTCATGAACCTTCGGTATTGGCAAATGGCGGTCCCGTTGATCTGATGGATGTTTTGGGCGGGGCTAGTCCGGATTATGCGATTGTCGCTCAAAAAATGGCATCAGCTGAACAGCTCGAGCTTTTTGACAGTGCGTTTTCGACGGACTACGGCCTTGCGCTCGATACGCTTGCCAAGCGATATGATGAACAGGCCTTGAATCGACTCCAAGAGATTGAGCAGCGTAATCAGAACGTGGAAGCTCTTTTAGAACAGCTAACGCTTCGTAGCGAGCAAGCCAAGCAGGACACTGAACATGCCGTGCAGCACAGCGAGCAATTGGAAGTTGTCGTTCATGAGCTTGGAGGACGTACTGATATAAATCACGCACGAATGGATGCTCAACTGCAAGAGCTTCATGAGCGCATGAATACCCAACTTCAAGAGAGTTATACGTACATGGACGCGCAGTTGCGAGAGATCGGCTTGCGCGCTGATCTTGCGGAGTCGCGCTACCACACTGTGCAGTTGTTGCAGGAAGACACGCTCCATCATGTAAAGCAGGCAGAGGATCGTATTGATGAAGCCTTGGCCACCATAGGGCAGCTCCAGACCAGGATTGAACTCCTGACTCGGGATTCTTTAACTGATGGACAGGCAGAGCAGGCTCAGGCGCAAGCGCAACTTGACGATTTGAATGCACGTTTGAATGCGTCGCTGGGCAATGCACATCACTGGTGGTTGCGCGCTACAGCCTATGAGCAGCAGTTGAATGCGGTGCACCGGAGCACGTCCTGGCGCCTTACTGCACCGCTGCGGTTCATCGCGCGCTGCATTTACTGGCCGTTCCGCCGCAGTCGTCCTACGCTCGGCCAGGCATTACGTCGCACCGTTCCACATGCGCGGCTGTGGCTGGCACGTAGACCCGCAATCGAACGTCCAGTCCTCGCGGTTTTGAAGTCGAGTCCTTGGCTTCACGCCAAGCTGAGCGGAATGCATCAGGCGACTGTGAACCCGGCACCTGAAACCATTATCAGCGATCCACCGCACGGCGTGATTGATCACGCACCACTGACCCAGCGAGGCCGCACCATCGAGAATGCCCTCAGGGAAGCTATGATTAGAGGGCAAAAATAATGCGCATCGTAATTGACATGCAGGGCGCACAAACAGAAAGCCGGTTCCGCGGTATTGGTCGTTATAGTCTTTCTCTGGCGATGGGCATTGTGCGCAATCGTGGTGATCACGAGGTTTATCTGGTCCTCAACGGCATGCTTAGCGAAAGTATTGAAAGCATCCGCGCAGCGTTTGTCGGCTTGCTGCCGCAGAGTCATATACGTGTATGGTATGCCCAAGGGCCGGTATCTGATATGGATCCGGCCAATGTTGTCAGGAGGGATGTGGCGCAGCGGATTCGGCAAGCCTGCATCAGCGACTTGAAGCCGGATGTAGTGCATGTCACTAGCGCGGTCGAAGGGTATGGCGACGATGCGGTCATTGGCAGCCCTCTCCTGGACACGACATCGTTGGTCAGCTCGACACTGTATGATCTGATCCCCTTTGTTAGTCCGGAGAAATACTTAGACAATAATCCCGTCTACAAAAAGCATTATCTGAACAAGGTTGAGGACTTCAAACACTACGGTCTTCTGCTTTCTATTTCGGAGTTTGCGAAGGAAGAGGCGCTGTCTCTGCTGCCGCTTGATAACTCTAAGATCGTCAATGTATCGACAGCCGCAGACGATGTTTTTCAACCGGTTACCTTGAGTATTGATGAACGCGCTGATCTTGAAAAAAAGTTCGGACTGCGAGAGAGGTTCGTGCTTTATTCCGGCGGAGCTGACGAGCGCAAGAACCTGCCACAATTGATCAGAGCGTTTTCAATGATCAAGACGGAGCAGAGCGACATTCAGTTAGTCTTTGCGGGAAAAATGCCGGATTTCCATGTAAACACTTATCTGGCACTCGCCGAAGAGCTTGGCCTGGGTCCAAGTGATGTCGTGCTAACAGGCTATGTCACTGACGCTGAGCTGGTGGCATTATATAGTTCATGTCAGGTGTACGTATTTCCTTCTTGGCATGAAGGTTTTGGTTTGCCACCGCTCGAGGCGATGAAGTGTGGTGCGCCGGTAATAGGTGCCAATACCTCTAGCGTGCCAGAGGTCATCGGTTGGCATGACGCGACGTTTGATCCGTTCGACGTTAAGGCGATTGCCGAGAAAATCCGTACCGTACTCAACGATGACTCGTTCCGAAATACCCTTGTCAGCCATGGTCTGCAGCGTGCCGAGAAGTTCTCATGGGGTCGCACTGGCATTGCCTCGGTCCAGGCATTCGAACAGGCTCTGGCCAATTTCAGACGTTCGGCTGACAGAATATCTCCGGAAAAAGATAGTGCATTGGCTCTGGTTGACGCATTGGCCGCAACAGGGCACTTGGGCTCTGGAGATCTGGATATCCCGCGCCTTGCCAAAGCCATTGATTTTTCTTTGCAGGGCCCTGCAGATAAACCAACGCTGTTCGTTGATATCTCGGAATTGTGCAAACATGACGGCAAGAGCGGAATACAGCGAGTTGTACGCAGCATCCTGGCCGAATGGCTGAACCACGCTCCTGAGGGCTATGTTGTCAAGCCGATTTATACGAAGGCAGGTGAGCCTTTTTACCGGTATGCAGCGCAGTTCACGACGTTGTTTCTGGGTAAGGAGGCCAGTGAAGCAGAAGAGGACGAAGTCATCAGCTACCGTGCGGGTGATACCTACCTTTGCCTCGATCTGTTGATGGATGTTCTGCCACATAAGCAGACTTATCTGGATACGATGCAGGCCCATGGGGTCAACATCTTCTTCGTTGTCTACGATCTTCTGATTCTTCAACTGCCGCACTGTTTTGTTGACAGTCTGCAGGCGCATTACGTGAAGTGGATTCACGCAGTTGCCCAGTACGATGGCGCGATGTGTATATCTCATGCGGTTGCAGACGAAATGCGCCAGTGGCTGGAGCACAATGCTCCCCCGCGTACTCGCCCTTTCCGCATAGGTGCTTTTCATCTAGGCGCAGATATCGACCAGTCAATGCCGTCCACCGGCTTTCCGGAAAATCCTGCTCTTCGCATCGAGTCGCTTGAGCCGTTCCCGAACTTTCTCATGGTAGGCACACTTGAACCCCGTAAGGGGCATGCGCAGACGCTGGACGCGTTCGAGCTGCTGTGGGCGTCAGGTGTCAAGGCGAATCTGATCATCGTTGGCAAGCACGGCTGGCTGGTGGATGATCTGGCGGCGCGGCTGATGAGCCATGAGCAACTGGGCAAGCAATTGCTGTGGCTGGATGGGGTAAGTGACGAGTATCTCGAGCATCTCTATAACCATTCCGATTGCCTGATAGCAGCTTCCTACGGTGAAGGCTTTGGTCTGCCATTGATTGAAGCAGCGCAATACAAACTGCCGATCATTGCAAGAGACTTGCCTGTATTTCGCGAGGTGGCGGGTGAGTTTGCCTGGTATTTCAATGGCGCGATTGCGCAGGACGTCGCCGATAGCCTGACTGAGTGGCTGATTCTTTTCGAGCAGAAGCAACACCCACAGTCTGGCGAGATGCCTTGGCTTACCTGGAAAGGTAGCGCGCAACAGCTCATTGGCGAGATAGAAAAGTACGCTTTTTGACGCGCCCTTCTTGGCTCAAGCTCTGATCATGTGCTGCAGGAGCAGTCCTGTGGCCTGAAAGCGGTGTGAGATTTAGGTCGTGGTGCTTACTCGTAGGCGTTCATCGGGACCTTGTACGAGGTGGCGTGTGTTGTCGTTTGGTCTGGTTGTAACGCCGTGTTACTTGCTAGATAGGCCTAAAAACCCTATCATTCCGGCCTATTTTTTGGGCGATTTCTGCGCGTTAATCAGCGTTTGTCAGCGTCAAAACCTTCAATACGGTAGTGAACAGCGTGATACCTAATTTAATACGAAGAATCGCCAACCTCGCTTACAGACTTACCCGAGGGATATTTCCCTTATCACTCATCTCATTCCTGATCGTTGGATCACTTGGCGTTCTGGTACACATGAGTGTTCTCAAAACACTCATGCTGACCTCGACGGACAGCTTCCGGTACGCCAACGCGGGCGCGATGATCGTTGCTGCCAGCTTCAACTATCTGATGAACAACAAGTCGACCTATCGTGAGACAAGCCTGGCCGGCAAGCGAATCATTGCCGGGTATTTGATCTATCTGACGATCACTTCTCTTGGGCTGGGTTTGAGCTTGCTGATTTCTGGAGAGGTCTACGACCGGATACAGATGCCTATGATTTCCGCGCTGTGTGGCATCGTGGTGGGTTCGCTCTGGAATTATTTCATGTCCTATAACTTCGTTTGGAAAATGCTGTCTCCAAAACCCAAGCCAATTGAACAGAATTAAGCAAAAATAATGAAAAAATTGATTTTTTTTGCCACCTATAACGAGGCAGGCAACGTAACGTCCATGATTGAGCGGATCACCGCTGCCGCACCCGATGCGGACATCCTCGTGGTCGATGACAGCAGCAAGGACGGCACCCTCGATATTCTGGCCACCTTGGCCAGGCCAAGCCTGAAAGTGATCGTGCGTCCAGGAAAACTGGGGTTGGGTACTGCCCACCTTCTGGCGTGGAAGTATGCGATTTTTCATTCATACGACATTCTGGTCACCATGGATGGCGACCACTCCCACGATCCCGCCGACATCCCGAAGCTGATTGGTGCTCTGGATGCCACGACAGATCTGGTCATCGGCTCTCGTTACGCTGAAGGCGGAAAGTGCGATTACACCGGATATCGTCTGCGTGTCAGTCAGGCAGCAAACAAAGCCGCCAGGCTGTTGCTTGGCATCAAGCTGACCGAGTTTACTACCTCTTTTCGCGCGTTTCGCGTCAGCCGGTTGAATGCAATCGACTTCGATACACTGGTCGTGGGCGGCTACTCATTCTTCCTCGCGGTGATTGTTCAGGCTTACCGACATGGCCTGAAACTATCCGAACGTCCGATCCACTTCCATGAGCGCAATGCTGGTGTATCGAAGATTCCTCCACTGGAAATCTTCCGCGGCATCGCTAATTTGCTCAGGCTGACGGCAATCAGTCATTTCACCAAGATTTCTCCTGCGGTGAACAACGTGATAATGAAATGCGAGAAATGCCAATGTGAATTCTCGCTGATCAAAGTAGATCAGCCGAGCGCAAAAGGCATCAAGGATGACGTTTGTTTGAGCTGCGGTAACCGTCAGCATGGTGCGAAAAGCGTATGACAGGCACTTCGACCAGTGATAGTGATGAGCGTCGCAAGCTGCTGCTAGGTGTTCTGCTTATAGTGATGTCTGGTGTAATTGCGGGTGCGATATTCCCGCTTACCCAGGCGTTAGCCGGGTTTCAGGATGGCGATGGGATCCTGACCTCGCTGATGTCGACCCAGAAGTTGACCTGGTATTTCTGGGGCCAGGACCGCCTGCTGAATTTCATACCCGCACTGGCCTCGCCATTTACAGATGTGGAGACCAATTTGAGGGTGCAGGTTTTTTTTCGAAGCCTGTTCGCGTATCTGTCCCCGTTGGGCATATTGATCTTCTTCAACAGAAGCCCGAAGTTTCTGTTGGTCGCAATTGCAATTACCAACGTCATATTGCTGGCTTGCCTGAGCCAATACGCTCATTTCAATTTCTATGTTCAGCACAATACGTTCGGTACATCGCTGGTCATGCTGGCCTTCGCTTACGCACTGACCTACTCAAAACTACCAAAGCCTGTGATTGCTGCCATTGCGTTGTTTGTGTGCAGTGTCGCTTACGCCACTAACTATGCGTTACTGACCTACGCGATCCCGGCGATCTTTCTGCTTGGCGTCTTGAGGTGGCCTTCCTGGGAACGATACCTTTCCTTTTTTGTCATCAATTGCCTGGCGGTTCTGATCGCGCGCTATCATAGCCAGACCTATGGCGTGGCACCTACTGAGCTAGGTCTTTTGATATCGCTTCAGGCCGTTATTGATGCCCTGCATGTCATTTATCAGAATCTTAAACTTGGCGCATTTCTGCTGTTCCTCGCTATCACATTCGTTTGTTATCAGATATCGGCAGAGAAAAAGTTTCTTGAATTAAGCGGCGTGTTGTGCGTAGCGTTGGCCATCGTTGTACTGTTGGCCAACACACTATGGGTTCAAATGAACCTACATAACATACGTTATTTCCTGACCAGCGAACTCATCATCGCCAGTGTGTTCGGTTTTGTCATCACCCGTACACTCATGCTGGGTCGGTACAAGTACGCACTGCTCATCCCGGGGCTTGCACTGGTGTACTGTGTATTTTTTCCTCTGGGTGGTTTCACAGCGACTTATAAAGAGCTGGTTGGTGCACCATGGCGCTCCAATTCCAGTGCCGTGGCCAATGTGGCTGTGGAAGAAAAAGCCGAGGTCATTGCTGGTGCTTTCTGGGACGTCTGGCCCGCTGTATTCGAAACCAAGCATCTGCAGCCTGATTTGCCCGTCTATGGCGCTGCGTTTCGTGGCGGAGTCCTCAGAGATGACTTCCTGGCAACGACAAAGGGCAAGGGCGAATTTACGGCGCTTTGCTTCTTCGACACCACTGAGCTTTGCGTAAACGAAATCGTTGGTAACTTCGGTGTCACAGGTGATAACCAACTGGTTGTCAAGAAGGCCGAGCCTATCGTTGTAGGTGAGAAAAAACTGCTCAAAATGGTGCTTGAAGTCAACTGACTCCAGATGTAGCTCCTGTCAGCAGCGCTAAACAGCGAAAGGGCGCGATACCGTTAAAAACGGTATCGCGCCCTTTATCGATCTGGCATCTCGAACCGCCAGATTCAGATCAGAAGACCTTTTCCTTCAGCACATTCTTCAAATACTGGCCGTAGCCATTCTTGATCAACGGCTGCGCAAGCTTTTCAAGCTGAGCGGCATCAATCCAGCCCGCGCGATAGCAGATCTCTTCCGGACAGGCGACTTTCAGACCCTGGCGTTTTTCCAAAGTGGCGATGTACTGGCCGGCCTCCAGCAGGCTGTCATGCGTACCTGTGTCCAGCCAGGCATAGCCACGACCCATGATCTCGACGTGCAGTTGCTTCTGCTCCAAGTACAGCGTGTTGAGATCGGTGATCTCCAGCTCGCCGCGTGCGGAGGGCTTCAACTGACGGGCCAGATCGACCACCTGATTGTCGTAGAAGTACAAGCCGGTGACGGCATAGTTCGACTTGGCTACCTGCGGCTTCTCTTCCAGCGACAGCACTCGGCCGCTGGCATCGAATTCGGCTACGCCATAACGCTCGGGGTCCTGCACGTGATATGCGAAGACCGAGGCGCCCGACTCACGGTTGCTGGCATTGAGCAGCAGCGACTGGAAGTCGTGCCCGTAGAAAATGTTGTCGCCCAATACCAGTGCCGATGCATCGTTGCCGATGAAGTCCGCGCCGATGGTGAACGCCTGAGCCAGGCCGTCCGGGCTAGGCTGAACTGCATAGCTGAGGTTCAGGCCCCACTGGCTGCCGTCGCCCAGCAACTGCGAGAAGCGCGGCGTGTCCTGCGGTGTGGAGATGATCAGAATGTCGCGGATCCCGGCCAGCAACAGCGTGCACAGCGGGTAGTAGATCATCGGCTTGTCGTACACCGGCAACAACTGTTTGGAGACAGAGAGCGTGGCCGGGTGCAAACGGGTACCCGATCCACCAGCCAGAATGATTCCTTTACGAGCCATGAGAGTCCTTAGCGCTGGATTTCGTCCAGCATGCGTTGTGCGCCTTGTTGCCAAGACGGCATCTTCAATTGAAAAGCAGTTTCGAGTTTACTCAAAGCCAGCCGCGAATTGCGCGGGCGCGGTGCAGGCACTGGATACGCTTCTGTGGGGATGGCGCCGATCTGGTCGGGTGCTACCTTCAATGCCACGCCATTACGTGCGGCGTGTTCCAGAACGAACTGTGCAAAGCCGTACCATGACGTCTCACCAGCAGCAGCCAGGTGATAGATACCTGCCAAGGCTGCCGGGTTCTGATCAGCGCGCACTCGATGCAGAATCTGCGCAGTGACGTCGGCGATCAGTTCGGCACCGGTGGGGGCGCCATATTGGTCCGCTACCACGTTCAACGAGTCGCGTTCGGCGGCCAGGCGCAGCATGGTCTTGGCAAAGTTGTGGCCGCGCGCCGCATACACCCAACTGGTGCGCAGTATCAATGCCTTGGCACCACTGGCCTGAATCGCCTGCTCGCCCATCAGCTTGCTACGGCCATAGACCGACAACGGACCGGTTGGCGCGCTTTCCTGCCATTGTTCTTCACCACTGCCATCAAACACATAATCAGTCGAGTAGTGAATCAGCCATGCGCCCAGTGCGGCAGCCTCGCTAGCCAAAACGCCCGGAGCTTCGCCATTGATCAACATTGCCAGATCCGGCTCGCTCTCGGCCTTGTCCACGGCCGTATAGGCCGCTGCATTGACGATCACATCAGGCGCCAGCGCACGAACCGTGGCGGCCAGGCGTTCCAGATCGGCCAGATCACCGCACAGGCCATCGGCACCCTGACGATCCAGCGCAATCACCTCGCCCAGCGGTGCCAGAGCGCGCTGCAGCTCCCAGCCAACCTGCCCATTCTTGCCCAGCAGCAGAATCTTCATGCGTCGCTGACCTCATACTGTTGCACGATCCAGTCACGGTAACTTCCGTCCATGACACCACTCACCCATTTCTGATTGGTCAGATACCATTCCACCGTCTTGCGAATACCGGTCTCAAAGGTTTCTGCAGGCTTCCAGCCCAGCTCGCGTTCAATCTTGCGCGCATCGATCGCGTAGCGGCGGTCATGGCCCGGGCGATCGGTGACATAAGTGATCAGCTCTGCATAAGTGCTGACCGGCTGACCGGTCTTCTGATTGATGACCTGACGTGCGGCGGCCGGAGCCAGTTCATCGAGCAGAGTACACAGGGTCTGCACGATATCGATATTGGCCTTCTCGTTCCAGCCACCGATATTGTAAGTCTCGCCCAGCGCACCGGCTTCCAGAACACGGCGAATACCTGAGCAATGATCTTCGACGTACAACCAGTCGCGGATCTGCTGGCCATCACCGTAGACCGGCAGCGCCTTGCCGGCCAATGCGTTGACGATCATCAGCGGGATCAGCTTTTCCGGAAAGTGGAAAGGCCCGTAGTTGTTTGAACAGTTGGTGGTCAGTACCGGCAGGCCATAGGTGTGATGGTAGGAACGTACCAAGTGATCACTGGCAGCCTTGCTGGCCGAATAAGGGCTGTTCGGCTGATACGGCGTGGTCTCGGTAAAAGCCGGATCGTTCGCGCCCAGCGTGCCATAGACCTCGTCGGTAGACACGTGCAGGAAGCGGAACGCAGCCTTGTCAGCCGCCTCCAGACCGTTCCAGTACGCACGAGCCGCTTCGAGCAAACGGAACGTACCCATCACATTGGTCTCGACGAAGGCTTCGGGACCGGTAATCGAACGATCCACATGCGATTCTGCAGCGAAATGCACCACCGCGCGCGGGCGATGCTCGGCAAACAGCCGCTCCAGCAATGCAGCATCACCAATATTGCCGTGAACGAAACGATGCTGCTCGTTGCCTTCCAGCGACTGCAGGTTGGCCAGATTGCCAGCGTAGGTCAGCGCATCGAGGTTCAATACCGGCTCGCCATTACGAGCGCACCACTGCAGAACGAAATTCGAGCCGATGAAGCCGGCTCCGCCTGTGACTAGGATCATTGAGAGTCTCTTGAATTAGTGTTTGATCAAAGGCTGCGCGTTAAACCAAGCCGCTCTTGAGTCGTGCGTCGTTAATACCCGCTAACTGTGTTTCAATGGATTGAAGCCGCTCGCTCAATTGCAGTTTTTCGGCTTCGAGGGCGAAAATAAGTGCTGTTTCGTCTGCAAAATCGACGTCTTTTTTATCATATTTTGACTCGGCAGTGACAGGGTTTTTACTGTCGGCTTCGGAATTACTCTCTGAGCCTGGGGACCTAGCATAAGAGCGTTGCGTCGGTGCTTTGCTCACCGAGCCATCAAGGTGTTGAACCGGGACTACCAGATCTCTGTCACCTTTGACCACTCTAACCCCCAACTGAGTTTCCGAAGCCTTTTTGCGTTGGACGATGCACACAGAGTTAATGAACTCCACCGAGTAGATCTCCGATAACAGCTCCTCAGTAAGACGCTCTGTGATGCAAAAAGTAGAAAGCCGTTCGAGTCGTGAGATGGGGAGACCCCAGTGCTCGTAGTTAATGATGTCAGACAAGGCCTTGAAGAAGTTGATGCAAGATGTCGGATGATCCAGGCCGCCCTCATAGTCAGCCCAGTAGCTGCAGTGCAGGTCTTCCGCGACATAAATACCGTCGTAGCGCAGGCGAGAAAACAGATTGCTGAACGACTTTATGATGTCTGAGCTGAGGTGGGATCCATCGTCAATGATAATATCGAATTCGCTCGACAGTGAAGCAATGGAAGACAATGTGTTGGGCTGATTGATATCGCCTATGATAATGTTGATGTTGCCAGAGGCATATTCAAGCTGGGAGCAGGCCGGATTAATATCACAGCCTATAATGTGAGTGGCTTTTGGAAAATACCGACTCCAGATGTCCAGCGATCCACCGTTCTGCACGCCAATTTCAAGCAATGCCAGAGGCTTGTCCCGTAGCGAGTTGAACAAGCGAGAATAGGCTGGAATGTAAAGACTCCACTTGTCTGAAATGAAACCTTGATGGCACATATAGAGATCTTGAAGGCTTTTTAGCTCACTCATGGCACATAATCCTCTGGTGCGACTCAATCTTCACCAAACAAGTCTCGGGTGTATACCTTGCTCAGGCAATCCATAATGTCCGCAGACAATCGATTGGCAACGATAACATCCGACATTCTCTTGAAATCGTTCAGGTTCTCAATAACCTTTGATCCAAAAAAATCTGTGTCTTCCAGGACCGGTTCATAAACAATGACGTTAATGCCTTTGGCGATCAGCCTTTTCATGACGCCTTGTATTGAAGAAGTTCTAAAGTTATCCGATCCTGCCTTCATGATAAGCCGATAAACGCCGACCGTCTTGGGGTTCAGTTTCGAAATCGCATTGGCGATATAGTCTTTTCGCGTGGCATTTGACTCGACAATTGCCCGCACAAGAGTATTAGGTACATCAGCATAGTTGGCCAATAACTGTTTGGAGTCTTTAGGCAGGCAATACCCTCCGTATCCAAATGAAGGATTATGATAGTGTTCCCCTATGCGCGGATCAAGACTCACACCTTCAATGATTTGTTTTGTTTGCAGATTGTGAATGTCGGCATAGGTATCCAGTTCATTGAAATAAGCTACGCGCATGGCCAAGTAGGTGTTGGCAAAAAGCTTGATAGCTTCAGCTTCTGTTGATTCTGTCAGCAGGACAGGCGTGTCCTTTTTCTTAGCGCCATCCAGTAGGAGCTGAGCAAAGCGTTGTCCTTTTTCCGAGCGGTCACCCACAATAATTCTTGACGGATGAAGGTTGTCATAGAGTGCTCGGCCTTCTCTCAAAAATTCAGGAGAAAAAATTATATTTTTATAATTAAACTGGATGCGCATGCGTTCGGTGAAACCGACAGGGACTGTCGATTTTATTATTATCGTAGTGCCAGCGTGAATTTGAAGTGCATTAGCAATTACTGATTCAACCGATGAGGTGTCAAAAAAATTTGTGACAGCATCATAGTCGGTAGGCGTCGCGATGATGACGTAGTCGGCTCCCAAGTAGGCCTCCGAATCAACGAGCGTAGCTCGTAGATTCAGAATTCTTGACGATAAGTAATCTTTGACTTCCGGGTCTGACATGGGCGCATGGCGAGAGTTTATAGCGTCCACTTTCTCTTTGAGGACATCCAGAAGGATCACTTCGTTATGTTGAGCAAGCAGTATGGCATTCGACACGCCAACATAACCTGTTCCGACAATTGCAATTTTCATCTGACGCTCGTTTTAGTAGTGCTAGAGTGACGAGTCTACGGTGAGGTCTGTAGGTCATTAAGGTTAAGTATTATTTCTTTGTGAGTAGATGCATAAGTCAAAAGCAGCCTGATCTCTTCTGACAGATAAAAAGATTCTGATGTGCTTTTGGTTAGGGTCATCACAAAGCCCGCGTCACTGTCAGCGTCGGGATAGAGTTCCAGAACATCCAGTCGATGAATATAGTCTATGTGTATATGAATGTCAGCGCTGCCGTTATAAACAACTGAAACCTCCGGTTTGGAGCATGACAGGGTGTCGAACGTCCATCCTTCGACGTGTATAGATCGGTTGTGCTCAGTCAAAAGTAGCACGTCAACCGAAAGAAAAGCACTCTCCACTTTTAGAGCTTCAGAAATAAGATCATTTATCTTAACGCCCTTAAGCTGCTCTCTGTATCTGGGCAATAGGTCAGGGTTGGCCCTAATTAATGCAATCGCTTTGTAAAACCGCTCAAAAATGAAGTGCCTGGCCTCTGCAAGCAGTGCTCTGATTCCCGTTCTTTGCAAGAAGTCTTCAAAGCCTGAGTCGTAGTGTTCAAGCAAGAGAGCGTCAATTTTGAAAGGAATGCCAGGACCTGAATCCAGATCTGCCAAGTAGCCTGTTCTATTTGCTTTAAATACATTGTCATCATTTTTATGACCACGGCCACGCAGTAAGGATGACAGGTATTCTAGGGAGGATCTGTTGATCTGATGAAGAATAAACGCATCGTCATTTAACGACGCCTTTGTTTCCTCAAAAAACGCAAGTGGAGCTAATGATTTATTTTGAGTCTCTTCGTCATCTCCAGAGAACACAACTTTATTATCGAGCAGGTAGAGCCCTTCATAAATCAGATGGTTGTGTATAGATAGCTCTTCCATTTGCGTTGTTAGTTTGGTAAGGGTTTTTAGGTGCCTGTTCTTTTGGACAATATTAATGTTAGAAAACGGTGGGCTAAAAACGTGCTTGAAACGGTCAGGTGAGTCTATAGCCCATTGGAATGAGATAGCATCAAATGATGCAGACTCAAGAATGTAATCTTTGATCGATGATTTGAAGTTTCTTGGAGTCCAAAACTCATCGAGGTCAAGAAACATAATATGAGAACACGTTGATTCCAGTAATGTCTCAAAATAAATCTTTGAGTAGACTCTTTGTTGAAACGGCAAATCTTCTTCCAGGCATTGCTTCAGGAACGCATCTGCGTTCCTGAATTTGATCACGTCAGACCCGTAATGCTCCGCTAATACAGTGAGCATCGGGTCAGAGACATCGGTGGTGTTGTTTAACCAAATTTCAATCTCGTCAAATCCAAAAAACAAATGGTGGTATATCCATTGAGGTATATAGGCTCCTTCGTCTTTCGCAATAGCAGCCAGTTTTATTTTTATACTCATGACCTGCTTATTCCTTAACCAATTTTCGCAAAAGCGTATGGTTTTTTGGATTTTTTGCTCACCTGTTCGACCGTTTCGAGTCCTGCTGCAAG
Organism: Pseudomonas syringae pv. coryli str. NCPPB 4273; assembly: GCF_000972175.1. Classification (NCBI taxonomy): domain Bacteria; kingdom Pseudomonadati; phylum Pseudomonadota; class Gammaproteobacteria; order Pseudomonadales; family Pseudomonadaceae; genus Pseudomonas; species Pseudomonas syringae pv. coryli. Next base: position 95,234 of record NZ_AWQP01000025.1, read on the forward strand.
GCTACTAATCGAGATAATGCGCTCAATGGCGTGGGCGAAGGTGCCATCTGTTTGCCCTAACTCTTCGTCGAAGTCACCCTCATCAATAGCAAGGTTTAGCAGCGGCAATAATGCTTTCGTTTGAGCAAAGAACATTGTTCCGGCGGGAAATTCCTTGTCAATAATTTCTTCAAACTCGAAGCCCAGGCGGTTGGCGAGCCGTGCGCAGTTTTCAGCGTTGCCGCCCCAATGATTTTTCAAGGGTACAAGGTGTCCGCTAGGCGACAAAACGCCGATGCGTTGGTTCTTGATAAGTGCCTGATGATTTTTATACAACGCCCCATCACTCACTAGCTTATCAACGAGTTCATTACGCCATTTATCACCGTCTTCGCGATGCTTGGATCGTTTAGTGTGCAACTTCAAGATGATGGGATATTCATCTTTCGCGACGATTCGTGCGAGGTGCATGAAAGGGAGTATGTCTCGGCCTAGGTTTTGAACGCCAGACAATAGATACGGTAAGCCTGAATCGTTCAACAGTGCTTCTACTTCTTTCTCGTTTTCATGAGGCGTCGAAACGTAAAGTTTTATTTTTAAGGAGGATGCGTTCTCCTGGATTTTTGAAATGAACTCTTTAAGTATGTCTACGTAAAATGCATGGATTACGATAGCCAGTTTATTATTGTCTTCTTTTATTTTTTCAGCTCTGACTGCCGCAGCCTTTACCAAAGACATTTTAGTTGATTCTAAGTAAGCGTAACCATATTTCTGGTCAGGTTCCAAATGAGCACCTTCTGCCCATTCATTCCAGGCATTGATGAATATCAGGTTTTCGCCACTGCCTTTGTTGTATTCGTTGACATATTTGATGGAGTTGTCCAGCCATTTCTGATAGAGCAGAGGTGAACTGTTTAGGAAGATATAGCCTTTGTTCTTTTTACGTGCGGTGTTGTCCCATGAAGGGCATGCGCCTCTAAATATAGTGAAGTCTTCTTTTCGGTAGTTATCGCTTTGAACGACCAGGTTTTCGTAGTTGAATAATCCACCTTCAAATTCATCGGGCAGGTTTTCCAACAATGCAGACGAGGGCGAAAGTCCAGCGCTATTGGGTGTAAAGTCTACCACAGCGTCAAAGCCAAACTCATCGGGGTGAGATTTTTCAAAAGAGTTTGTCATGGCAAGGTATATTTCGCCTATGCCATCTTTTCGGCAGTAATCACGCCAGATTTTAGCAGTTCGTTTTGCATCCGGAAGTTCGGCTGGTCGATAAACGACGACCAAAGGTTTACCGTCTACACAAATATATCTTTTGTCAGAAATATATTTCTTTATGTATTTTATGAACTTCAAGTCATCTTGGTCAGAGTGTTTTTGTGCCATTAACACATCGGACTCGTTACCGTCCCAACGGCGGGACCAGTTTTCATTGGCCCAGCAAAGGCAAAAAGGCATCGAGTGACTTTTGTCCTTATGAAACATTTCTATAGGCTTTTCAAGCAGACGTTTTCCGTCGAACCAGTAGAAATAGAAGCAGAAACCATCAATGCCGTAATCTTTAGCTTGAAGGATTTGGCGTTTTAAAGTTTCCGGTTTCAATAAGTTGTAGTAGCCCACGTCCTCATGAGGGACATGGGGTTGATAATGACCTTCGAACTGAGGTTTCGCGGGTTGTACATTAGTCCACTCAGTGAATCCTTTACCCCACCATTTGTCATTTTCAGGTATGGCATGGAATTGAGGAAGAAAAAGGCAAATCGTTTTAACTGTTTTCTCCGGTATGAAGCTATAGGTTCCGCGTTTGATCGGAGGGTTGTCGATAGTTCCCAGTTCTTCAATTTTCAAGAATCGTTTGAAGTTTCGGCCTTCCATGAGGCCTTGGAAAATGTAATGCTCTAACGGGTTTATTTGTGCTGAATAAACGTCTGGATTTAATTCAAAATAAGCGATGGTCGAAAATTTGGTGCTAGGGTCTCGGCCCATTTTCCAGCCGTATCTCATATAGTGGATGACGGGGTCTATGCCGCTCAGCGCGACGTCCAGATAAGTTTTTACATACCATGCTTTATCGAAGAGTTTCGAAGCTGCTATCGCTTCGTAAACGAAGGAGTTTACTTTTGGAGAGGCTCCACTTGCGTAGCTGTAATCGACGCCATCATCAACCCTGCTATGGCTGCGTATCGCCAGGGCCAGGTCTTTTATAAGATCTTTTTCCGTTTCTGGTTTTGCTTCAAAAGTAATGACTGTTTCTGTCGGTAGCTCGCTAAAATCAAGCTGCCACGTATAGTCGTCAATGATTTTCACAGGAGCGCCAGCGGACTCACTTAGGGGCGGCATTTCAACCGGCGCAGCGTGTTCAATGAACTCTCGCTGTGAAAGGCGAGCGGGCTGAGCTGCCGCAGCAGCGAGTATTTCGGTTGCGTTTCTACGCTGTTTGGCGAGCTTTATGTTGAATTCAATAAGTGAACTTATAGAGGGGTTTTGTTCAACTGCCAGCGTATAGAGCTCTAAGGCCTTGTCGTAATCATGCTCTCTCATCGCGAGGTTTGCTTGAGTCATCAAAGACTGGATCGGGACATTTTTCATAAAGTGCAAGCCTGTGAATAGATTTAATTAGACGATATGGCGTCTACGATTCTTCTGCTACCTTGGTATGGCCAAAGAACGCAAACCATAGATCATGCCTCGATACGTCGGTGAGTTCTCATGTTATTAACCATGATTGCTCTCACCGCGTTAGCTAATTCCTGCCACTCCTTCCAGCGCAGTGACTTTTTAACGGCTTCTCTTTCCAGCCTGCCCAGCTGAACTGATAAATTACTTACCAAGGCTGCTATCAGTATTTGGTCAGCATCTGAAAGAAGCTGCCATACGTTTGTATCGATAGCTTGTGGGCGGGCAAAACGCAGTTCTAACCGCAACCCGCGTCCGTCTTCACTCTCGACAAACCAATTGTCGATGACATCTCGCGCACTTTCCGGGAACTCCAGACGAGGGTTTTCTCCAAACCCTCCATTCTCGTCGACCGTTGCCAAGTTGTATTCAAGGCTATCCCAATGCTTCTCGCCGAGGCTCACATTGCTTAATGAAATACCGAGTGATCGGTAGTGTTCAGTTTGAATCGTGTTGGTCAATGTCACTTTGTCATAGCGTAAAGAGAGCGGCCAGTTATCCAGTCGCTCCACCAGCTTTGCCAACCCGTTCCCGAGTAAACTAGCGTTGACGTTTTTTGACACCGATGTGTCTGCACCTTTATCAAGAGCACTTGCCATTCTCTTGAGCAATTCTTTCAGCTTTTTCCAGTCGCTCGTTCCCAGTGAACTCAGCAGCCAGTTTGTGCCTTGGTATGGATGACCCTGAATAGGAGTGCAAGGAAAAACGTCTTTGTCGGTCAGGCTATAAGGCCAACTGATCCAGTTTGAATTTTGTTTGTCAGTTCGGTGAATAAAAACCTCCACGTTGTCATTAAGACAGCAGGTTTTCATTTTTATTAAAGGAATCAGCTCATCGCCTAGATAAGCGTTGTGGATGTGCCATTGAACGACTTCTGCTGAGCCTTCATCCTCTAGGCGTTCCACTTCTACACGTTCCACTTCCCAGTGGGTTGGAAACTTTTCCAATACGTTCCTGAGTCGACTCGATTGCTGGTTCAAAGCTTGCGTATTCAGTTCATCACGCTGCATCAGTCGCTCGTAGGCTTCCTGTGCTTCGTGAAGCTTTTCTAAAAGAAGCTGGTTTTCAGACAACACATCATTAAGCTGCTCGAGCTGTCTATGCTGCTGAAATGCATTTTCCTCTTTTTCTTCAGCGGTAACCCTTTTCAGCTCCGACCTGAATGCTTCCAGCCGCTGCAGGGTTGCTTCGATTTCTGAATCGATCAGCATGGTCATCTCTTTTCTTGACTGGTTTTTTTCAAAACCTGGGCCGCCTTGAGTGGATCTAAAGCCCGCACTGACTTCCGGGCCAGCGCCGCCATAAACAGAAGTGTTATTCATTTTTACGCCATTAATTCTTGAGATTCATTAAAAATGACAAATTATTAAAAACGTCTGGCCAGCCTTGGATAACTTTGATCCGTCCGCGGGCGGCGTTGATTACGCTATCCGATGCCTGTTTACAAACTAGAAATTCTGTTCCGATCACGTGGACGCCCTTATGGGGTTATCATTCTTGCTTCGCTATCCCTTGGCGGCATCGCCAACCCCCCATAAGGCCCACTCAAATAATCCAGACTCAGCGCCGGGTGGTAATACGGGTCGCTTTGGCCAGATTGGGACCAGCGTTCGATAAAGCCTTGCTGTTCCCGTTGACCACGGGCTCGCTTTTCCGGAGTCTGGTCTTTGCCGCGGCTGGCCGATTCGGCGTGGATGAGTTCGGCGAATGGCGTCCATATGATGTTCAAGCCTTGTTGTCGAATACGCAGGCACAGATCCACGTCATTGAAGGCCACTGGGAAAGCCTGTTCATCCAAGCCTTGCAGCGTATCGAAGACCGATTTGCGCAACAGCAGGCATGCCGCCGTAACTGCGCTTTGGCGTCTGGTGATCTGATTCATGCCCAGGTAGCCAGGGTCGCGTTGTTCCAGGTGGTTGCCAGTGTGCGCGGCCAGTCCGTTGACTCCTACCGCCACGCCGCCGTGCTGCACCATGCGGTTGGGCCACAGCAGTTTGGCTCCCACTGCGCCGACGTTCGGACGGAGCAGTTGGCTGACCATTTCCTTTAACCAGTCGGCCGCTATGATTTCGATGTCGTTGTTGACCAGCCCGATCAGTTCACCTGTGGCATGAGTGACTGCATAGTTATTGATCGCTGAGTAGTTGAATGGATGAGGGTAGGGCAGAACCTTCACGCCGCGCTCAGACAGCTGTTGCAGGTAAACCAGGGTTTGCGGGTCACTGGACTGGTTGTCGACAACGATGATTTCCAGGTCAGGATAATCAGTCGCGGTCAGCAGGCCTTCGATACAGGTGCGCAGCAACCCGAGTTGGTCGCGGGTTGGAACGATCAGGCTGACGCGCGGCAGGGTGGCCGGCAAGGGCCACTGCGTACGCAACAGCGTCGGGAAGTTCGGCAGTTGTGTGACGCTGGCACCTGGTGCGAGGCTTTCGCTCAGCCAGGCAATCGCTTGCAGGCGTTGCGCAGAAGGTTCGGCTTGCTCCGGGCTGGCGGCTGCTAGATGGCTGCGGTGATAAAGCACGTGCGGCAAATGTGCGACGACGGCCTGGCTGGTCTCGGTGGCCAAGGCGATGGCCGCGCTCAACTGGTGCCAATCAAGAGTTCGCTGGCCATCAGTGGCGGGTATCAGCGCCAGTGCCTTGTCGATGATCGCAGCGCCGAAGATCGCACCGGGGGTGAAGATATCGGCCCCCATAAACAGGTCGATATCCCATACCGGTTTCAACCACGGCAGGCTGCGCTCGCCTTGTGGACCATCGCGATCACAATCTGCATAACCCCAAGCACAGCCATCGTCGAGCAGAGCACTCAGGTGTTCCAGTGCGTGCATTTCCAAGTGATCGCCGGCCATCAGCGGGACCACTGCGTCGCAGCCTGCTTCAAGTAACTGCTTGAGTGCGGGCAGCAGGCCAGTGGCGTCTGCTTTGACCAACTGATGAGGCGCTGTTCGCTGGCTGTTCATGCTCGCGAGGCTGATGGCTTCGAGCTGGGTGTCGCCGTCACTGATCAACAGCAAACCGATCCTGCAGTGCTGCAGATGATCGTCTTTTGGCGCAGCAGGACGGAAGCGTTCAAACCACTCGGGGTAATGATGAAAGCCTGCACTTTTCGGCAGGCGCATTGCCTGGTCCGCTGCAATCCGGGTCAGCAATGCCAGATTTTGCTCGGTGGGTGCGCGCTCATGCTGCTTGAGCAGACCTTCCAGCCCGTCGTGCCAGCAGCACAGGGTTATCGGGCTGCCGGAAAGCGTATGGCCGAGGTCATTTTCGATGTCCAGCGTATGTGGCTTACCATCAGCGAGTTCCCAGGGCAGATCAAAACTGAAACCGTGATCGCTGCTGGCGCGATAGACCAGCGCCTGGTGATGAACATTGCAGGTAGCCTGGCCCAGTACCCGACTGCCCTCACGCACGGTGATTTGCACATGCCGCTGCGGTGCATCCGGGTCCCAAGACCAGCCGCCGAGCCGCAGGCCACCGCTGTGCCAGACCTGAGACGCGATGGGCGCCGGCTCTGCGCTGGGCGTGGTCGGTAATTGCAGGTCGCCCGCAAGCCAGCAGTCACTGTTGGCCACCCGGGCGCTGATGTGCTTTGCATTATCCAGCCAGCCTTGGCGTAGCTGTACACCAAAGCCATGGAATGGATCATCCGCACCGACACGGGGATGAAACTGGTCGGCCCGCACCAGTGAAACGCAGGCGCCGTCGACGTAGACCTCGACAACCAGGCGTTCATCCATGTGCAGGGTATCGAGCGCCCAGCCTTGCAGCACATCGCCATACAGGCCGGTGATGGCACCATTGAAGCGGTTATTGCCGGGGGGCTGAGCGGTCGGGTCGGAGTTAACCTGTGGGTGTTCTGAGATCATGTCCGACTCAATGAAGTAAGCAGTGTGTTGATCGGTAATGCTCCGGCTTCCTGGGCGAGCGGCCCTGGCATGGCGTACAGCGGCAGACCCAGTTCGACGGCCAGGTCCGCAGCGCGCCAGGATGCGCCTGGGCTGCGCTCCAGGCTCAATGCGGCGGTGCATCCGCCAAGCAGAATGCAGTCGGCCTGGCTCAAGCCTTGCGCAATGGGCAATGCATGAATTGCGCCAGTGGCGAGCAGGGGGGCGACCCATGGGCCGTCCTCTGCAACGAGCAGTACCAGAGATTGATTTTCGTGTGTGATGCGCCTGCCCAGTTCCAGCCACTGTTTGGCAATGTCAGGGTCTGAAAGGCGGTCGGCAATCAGCAGGGTGGTTTGCACGGAATCGCTGTTCGGCAGCGCTTGGGGGGCTGACCGGATTAGAATATCGGCCTGGGGCAGAGCGGCGGCGTAACGCTCGCGCAGGGCCTGCCACGGCAACTCGATGCTCTGCGCCTTGCGTGCGAAATGCGGCCAGTCGAAGCGGCTGTCTGGCGTGAGCAACGCGTCATCGCGGCAAACGATTCGGTAAGGTTTATTCAGTTGCTCGGCCAGTGCGCAGAGTGCTTCAGGGCAATTGGCGAGGTTCTGATAGATCAGCTCTTCCAATGGCAGGCTGCGCAGGTCGTGCAGCAGTTGCTCGGTGTCGGCAGGCAGTTCGTAATCAAGGCTGAATGCCAGCGGCAGCACGTTGGCCTGCAGCGTTGCCTGCGCATGCTGGCCCTTGTTCCGCCACGTGAGGCTTAAAGGCGCTTGCGATGCTGTGCTGTTGGCGATATGCAACTGCCGCAATGCCGGTGTCGACAACTGCTCGGGCAGTTGCACAAGGCGCGCGCGTTGCAGAGCCTCACGCGCATGCCTGATGGGATCGCGCAGGCAGAAGTTTTCATAGCGCGATGACGCGTCCGGGTAGCGACGCTTGAGGATGGCGTTATTGTGCGCCACCCGCAGCGCCTTTTCGGCGCCGAACGAAATCCCGCCCTTGTGCGCAACGAACACATTGGGCGCGCCCACATGACGCCAACCCAGGCCGCGTGCCCTCAGGCACCAGTCAGTTTCCTCACCATAACCGCGCAGCAGTTCGACTTCATCCAGATAACCCACACTGTCCAGAGCGCTGCGTTTGATGTACAGGCAAAAGCCGCAGCCGGTTTCGAGTTCCATGGCCGGGCTGCCAGTCATTCGCGCCAGATCGTCCAGGCGGGCCTGTTCTGCTGCGCTGGGCATCGGATGGCTGAAACGGCTTTCAGGAAAGCTCATCAACTCGCCGTTATTGGTGAACGGGGTGACCGAGGCGATGGTTTCGTCGGCATAGGCAGTCGTACGCAGCCGGTCCAGCCAGTCACCGTGCACACGGGTGTCGGCATTTAACCAGACCACATCCTGCTTCGGGCTCAAAGCCATCGCCCGGTTCATGCTGCGGATGAAGCCCAGGTTGATGGGGTTCTGCACCAGAGTAATTTTGCCCTTGCCCGCGAGAACCTTGAGGGCTTTGCGCAGCGCGGGGACCGGCGTTGCGTCTTCGATCACCACCAGACGATGAGGTGTGCGATTGCGTTTGCGCGCTTCCAGCGCACTGTTGATACACTCAAGGGTTTCTTCCAGCCCGTCGTAAACAGGGATGAGTACATCCACCGGCTGCTTGTCACCAACCTTCAACGCCGCAGGCGGAGCAATGAAAGTCGGCATTGCTGACAGCGGGCTGCCCAGCAGCGCAGTGCCGTTATCGAAGCGCACATGCACGGCAGGGGTGGCGTTGGGCACCTTGATGCGAATACCGCCGTGAGTCGCAGGCAATCCTGCCGCTGTCAGTAACGGGTGCGGGGCGCTGGCGACCATGCTGATCAAGTGACCGTTGGCTTCCAGTTGCAACGACACAGGCGTCTGCACATCGTGCACGTCGATGGCCCAGCCGTGGATCTCCTGCACATCAGGCAGGTAACGGACCACGCCCAGCGTGCCTGGCAATCCGGTCTGCGCAGCCAGCAGTTTGAGTACCAGAGTGAGTTCGTTGGCAGCGGTAATATCAGGGAGGTGCGCGAGAATGATGCGGCGTAAGTCTTCGGGTGTTTCCGACAGGCTGCGTGCCTGCCAGAGCATCATGCGTAGCGAAGCGTCGGCAGGCAGTTTTTGCCAGACATTGCTCATGTAACGGTTGGCCAGTAGCGGCTGACCCTGGGCAATGATGCTGCGCCCGAGCAGGGCGTGAATATCCGCACGCAGAGGAAAAGCATGCGCGGCGTTGAGCAAATAAATAAAAGCAAGCTTTGGGTCTTGCGGCAGGGCCTCGATACCTTTCCAGACCAGTGCTTCCGGACGGTATTCAGGGGTCTGCAGCGCACACTCGAGTGCCACGGTGGCAAGGTTGTGCTCATCGGCCTGGCGGTGGCGATGAAACATATCCATGAGCGTTTCTCGCCCACGGTCGAGGTGTCTGGACATAAGCTGGCGTGTTCACTTTAAAAATAAAAGAGGGGCGACCCGAAAGTCGCCCCTTTTTGCATACAACCCGGCCTTGCGGCCGGGCGTATTTGTTACAACGACGGGGCTAGTTACACCGCGCCGTGCAGCACGATAACGTTGTCGTTATGTGCTACTGCTTCCTGCGAACCAACGATGCCGATAGCGACGTCAGCGTGGGTGCCGCCGTTAGCCAGAACTTCAGTCCAGGTAGCTTTGCCGCCTGCATCCGAAGCGCGACCGGTAGCGGTCAGGTACAGATTGTCGATGAAATCGCTATCTGCCTTGGCAGCAGCTTCCTGCGAACCAACGATGCCCTGAGCCACTTCAGCACGGCTGGAGCCGTTGAACAGCTGCGATACCCAGTTGTCCAGGCCGCCTTGGTCAGCAGTACGGCCTAGCGCTGCGGTGTACAGGTCCCGAACGAAGTCACCGTTCGACTGATCGAACGTCTGAGCTTCTGCGGAACCAGCAATACCTGCAGCTACATCAGCCAAGGAACCGCCGCTAGCCAGCAAGGCCTGCCAGTTGGCCAGACCGCTGGAATCGGCACCGCCAGTGCGACCCAACAATTCGGTGTACAGGCTGTTGATAGGCGCAGCACTCGAATTGTCGGAGAACTCAGCGGAGTTCAGGAAGGTATTCGCGATTTCTGTCAACGAAACACCGGAGTTCGCAATACCCGCGAACGCCTGAGCGCCACCCAGATCTGCGTCACGGCCCAGAACGCCTTCATACAAACGCAATGCCGCAGCTTCAGTGTCGTTCTGTGCCAGAACAACAGTTTCAACAGCGCTGGTAGTAGTGTTGACGAAGGTCAGGAACTCAGCGCCAGTGATCGAGGCAGTTTGCGCGCCGGTCAGGTTGACGTTGAAGTTGTTGCCAGCGGTGAAGGTGTAGTCAGCAACCGAGCCGTCCAGCTGCACAACGTCGTAGCCTGCGCCTGCATTGACAACGTCTGCGTGGTTAACACCACTCAGAACGATGGTGTCGTTGCCGGTACCGGTGATGATGTTGTTGTTGCCAGCACCAGCGATAACAGTGTTGTTACCGTTGCCAGTGATGATGGTGTCGTTGCCTGCACCAGCGTCAATGAAGTTGTTCTGATCGCCATTAACGATGATCACGTCATCGCCCGAGCCAGTGGTCAGCAAGAACTGAGTGGTGGCGGAAGCATCAGCCGAAACAGCAACGCGAGCCAGCGACGAAACGTCGGCAGCAGCATCAGTAGCGATGGTCGGAGTGATGTTGACGCTCAGGTTAGCCTGGCTGTCCAGAATGATCGCCTTGGCAGCAGCTACTTCAGCGGTAACATTCAGGGTAACCAGGTCGCCGCGTGCGCCAGCGATAGTGCCAGTGATCACGTCGGTAGTACCGGTTTGGCCGGTAGGAATCTCAAGGCCGTTTACACCGTCCCAGCTAGCCAGGTTTACAGTGGAAGCGCTGTCCAGAGCCAGCAGAGTGCTGATTGCGGCAGTGGTGCTGTCGGTCAGGCTGGTAGCTGCCAAGAACGAGTTGAACTCAGTTGTAGTTACCGGGGCATCGTATTGCATGGGAAATTCCTGTTACTTCAAGCCATCTGGCCTGTGCTGCTAATTTTCTGCGTCAATGCAGAGTTTTCCCACGGAGACTTATAGCGGGCAGCGTTCATCTTCGTAGCGGGTGCGATGCAAATGTGTAACGCCACCAGGGGCTCTGTGCCGGTGGGGCCGTACATCATCTGGTTGGCGACAATGACCTGCGGCGCAGCGCCGCGAAAGACAAGGTGGCCAGACAATTCGTAAAAATGCCGATCGGGTCCGACCAGGCTGAAACCTGCTGAAACCAGAGGCAAAGACTTGCCACGGGTACCGGTGAAGGCTCCCGTAGCGACATTAGGGCTAGGGCCGGAGCCTGCAACGGTAGAGGTGTAAACCAGGTCCACGCCTGCCGGCTTGTCGTCCCACAGGATGGAAAATCCTTCAAGGCGACGGGTGCCGTCAGGTTCACCGGTCCAGCCTTCCGTAGACATCACATCACCTTCGCCTTGCAGATGTGCGACCAGCTTCAGCGCAACGGGCGTGAGAGTCGACGAGATTGCCGCGCTCGGTTCGGCAGTCGCAGCGATCGTGAAATTGCGCATGATGGCGGTAGACGTGTCGATTCGGTCGATGCGCAAGTCGATAGGGTCGATGACTGCGTCGAACATATGGTATTCGGTGATCAGAACCGTGGTGATACCACCCTTGACGCGAGCAACGATAGTATCGCCCAACCGGGTCAGCATGTTCTTGCTGACACCTTCGGCTGGAAAGAAATCAATAGAACCTTTACCCAGTGGGGCTTGCTGCAGTGCGATGCACACAGGCTTGTCCGCGGGTGGCTGCGAGGCATAACGGAATATGTACATTCCTGGCTCGAGCAGCGTCACGCGAGAGCTGATCTTTAATCCATCGAGTTCTGGAGACTGCACCCAACAAGCTTCCTTCTTATCCTGAGCGGCTAAACCGTCAATCCCGTTAGAGGTCTGACAATAAGCTGCTCGGGTACTGCTACATAGGGTTAATGGCCGTGTGCTAGCCAGACTGCGAGAGTAGTCCTTTGGTAGGAAAAGTCAATTTGAATCAGGTGAATTTTCGGCAGCTAATGTGTGGAATTTCTTACACTCATATTTCGCTCAAGAACGGCCCTGTTGGGGCGGTAGGTGGCCGAAAGCCATAGGCTTTTAGGCTTTGCTCACGTCCGGCCGGATTGATTCGGGATGTTTCTGCGCTCACGTGCAGGCTCACGTTGGTCCATGGGTAGGAAGTTGAAGTCAACAGGTGTTATTGTCCTACAAACCGCTGTAGTGGAAGTGTTTAATCGGTCAGGTTTTTAGCGGGACACGCCTAGCGGCCTCAGCCTTTTGCCCATAAAACTCTACCTAGGCCATATCCCTAGCTTCTTACCGCACTCATGCGTATATGACAGTTTTTGCATTGCACACTTTTATTTGCACTGTAAGATCAAAAAATAAACGTTCAAAGTTTGTGCAAGTATCTGGCGCCACGTGGGTGATGCGGACGAACCTTGACGTCCAGGAAACCTTCACTTGTATCTGGCTGCCTTTTGCGTATTTTGATGGCGCCATAATGCTGCGTTGCTTCAAAAGCAGGTGCTACACTGCCGCGCGTTCACCGATCTCTCATCAGTACGGATTCTATGAGTCGTTCACACGAAAATAATTTGCAGGTAGCCCTCAAGGCTTGCAGAGGCAGCTTTATCTCAGTCGGTTTCTTTAGTCTGTTCGTAAACGCCTTGATGCTGGTCCCTACGTTTTACATGATTCAGGTTTCCGGGCGGGTGGTGCCTAGCAGCAGTACCTCTACCCTGTTCATGCTGACTCTGATCATGACCGTGCTGATGTTGACCTTGGGGTCACTAGAATGGGTCCGATCGAGGATTCTCGTTCGTATCAGTAATCGGCTGGACATAATGCTTAGTAGGGATGTGTACCGGGCCAGCTTTAAGAAAGCGCTGAGCAGTGGTGGTATGGATGCATCCGCGCAATCACTTAACGATCTCACGGGATTGCGCCAATATCTGACAGGTAACGGCCTGTTTGCATTTTTCGACGCCCCTTGGTTGCCCATCTATACGGCCGTCATGTTCATGTTTCATCCTTGGTTCGGCTGGATGACAGTAGCCTGCGCGATTGTCCTGGTGATACTTGCCTACCTGAACAATCGCTATACCGGTAAGTCCTTGATCGAGGCCAATCAGCAAAGCGTGGCAGGAAATCTTCAGACGACCAAAAACCTGCGCAATGCCGAAGTCATCGAATCGATGGGTATGCTTGATACCTTAATGGCGCGCTGGGGCAAGCGCCAGCGCAGAGTCCTGGTGCTTCAGTCAGATGCCAGCGACAAAGGCGGCGTCATCACTTCGATTTCCAAGACCTTCAGAAACTGGTCTCAGTCATTCATGCTGGCGCTAGGTGCTTATCTGGTGATTACTCACCAGGTGAGCCCAGGTCTGATGATGGCGGGCTCTTTGCTCTTAGGGCGTGCGCTGTCGCCAATCGATCTGATGATCGGCAGTTGGAAAGGTTTTGTTGCTGCACGTGTGCAATATAGCCGCCTGAATGAAACCCTTGAAAAGCTGCATAACGAACCGGATCGTATGGCCCTACCTGATCCTGAAGGGCACATTCAGGTCGAGAATCTGGTGGTTACTCCCCCGGGAGCGAAAACACCGGTAATTCGTAATATAAGCTTTGTTGCGCCAGCAGGAACCGTCGTCGGTATCGTAGGACCGAGCGCGGCAGGCAAATCGACGCTGGTCAGGGCTCTACTGGGCATTTGGCCCGCACAGCACGGTACGGTGCGCCTGGACGGTGCCGACATCAGTGCCTGGGACAAGCAGAAGCTTGGCCCGCACCTGGGCTATCTGCCACAGGACATTGAACTGTTCGAGGGCAGCATCAGCGATAACATCGCCAGGTTTACCAAGGTCGACCCCGAGAAAGTGGTTCTGGCGGCGCGCACCGCGGGTGTGCATGAAATGATCCTGCAACTGCCCGACGGCTACGACACCGTGATCGGCAGTGATGGCGTCAACCTGTCCGGTGGGCAGCGGCAACGCATCGGTCTGGCCAGGGCTATCTACGGCAGCCCGCGGTTGATTGTGCTGGATGAGCCCAACTCCAATCTCGATGAAGTCGGCGAGCGCGCTCTGAGCGTGGCGCTGCAGCTGATCAAGGAGTCAGGTGCGACGGTATTCATCGTCTCTCACCGCCCGAATATTCTGTCGCGGCTTGACCGGGTAATGGTCATGAACGCCGGCACTATTACCTTGTACGGCGCGCGTGATCAGGTCATTGCCGAGCTGGCACAACAACAGGCGAAGGCGCAGCAGGCTCAGCAACGCGTGGCTCCTGCAGCCACCGGTGTCGGCCCTGCGCAACCTGGCGCGTGAAAGGAATTCATGAATGAGCATTAAGACAATATCCACGCTCGACACGCACTCGGATGATATGCCCACCTCTGACAGGGGTATTCGTCGGATAGGCGCAGTGATTGTGCTGGTCACTTTTGGCTTGTTCGGAACCTGGGCGGCATTCGCTCCATTGGAAAATGCCGTCTATGGTACTGGGTTGGTCACAGTGCAGAGCTATCGCAAAACGGTCCAGCACCTTGAAGGCGGTATCGTCAAGGAATTGCTTGCGAGAGATGGAGACACTGTACGAAAAGGTGATCCTTTAATTGTGCTGGATGACTCACAACTTCGTTCTCAATATGAGTCCACTCGCAACCAGTTGGTCTCTACTCAGGCCAGGGAGGCGCGACTGCGCGCTGAACGTGACGAGTTGAATACAATTCCGCCGTTGGCCGTCAGCGGTACAGACAGTCAGCGGGCCAAGGAAGCAATTGAAGGCGAAGAGCAAGTGTTCCGGGCCCGGAAAAACTCACGCCTCACCGAGATATCGGTACAACGCGAACGCATCGGGCAATTGAAGCAGCAGATCCTTGGCCTGCAAGACATGATTCGCACCAAGATCAGCCTTGAAAAATCCTACAGCAGTGAGATCACTGAGTTGAAGGATTTGCTGTCCCAGGGCTTTGTCGACAAGCAGCGCTTGCTTGAGCAGGAGCGCAAGCTGGACATGCTCAAGTCTGAGGTAGCCGATCACGAGTCCACGATCACCAAGACCAAGCTGCAGATCAGCGAGACCGAACTGCAGATCATTCAGTTGAACAAGAACTTCAGCTCTGATGTTGCGAAAGAGTTGAGCGACGTGCAGGCCAAGGTATTCGATTTGCAGGAGACTGCGACCGCGCTGCAGGACCGCCTGTCTCGCGTGGTCATTCGGGCTCCCGAAGACGGAATGGTACTGGATATGAAAGTTCATACCGTGGGCGGCGTAGTCAGCGCTGGTACGCCATTGCTGGATATCGTGCCGGAATCTGCCGAGCTTGTGGTAGAGGCTCATGTTTCAACCAACGATATTGATCGAGTCGCTGTGGGTCGACTAACTGACGTACGCTTCAGTGCGTTCAACAGTGCAACCACGCCGGTAATACAGGCCGTAGTCACTAGGGTTTCTGCTGACCGCCTGACGGATCCTGCTTCCGGTGACCCTTATTATCTCGTGCGTGTGAAGCTGACTGATGAGGGGTTGAAAAGGTTGGAAGGTCGTAAACTGCAACCTGGCATGCCTGCCGAAGTGCTCATTAATGCTGGTGAAAGGACGATGCTGGAATACCTGATGAAGCCGGCTCGTAACATGTTCGTTAAATCGATGATCGAGGAATGATCGTGCTGCGCTTCGTTCCTGTGTTCCTTTCCCTCGGGCTGGCCAGTGTTCAGGTTCATGCAGACCCTACGCAGCCCGCTGCACCCCAGGTCACCAGCGCTTCGGCATACTCCGTGGATCTGATGAAGCTGTATCGCGAGGCGCGTCTGGAAGACCCGCGCATGCTGTCTGCCTACCTGCGTGCCCAGTCGGCAGTCGACAGTGAGCGCGATGCGCTCGGCGGTCTGTTGCCGCAGGTGACTGCAAACGGCAGTTACAACCGGATCCTGCGCAAGGACGACACGCAGCGCGAGATCTATAACAACTCCAGCTATTCGCTCAACCTGACCCAGTACCTGTACAACAAGCAGGCCTGGGAAGCCTACCAGAAGGCCAAGAGCACGACGGAGCAGAAGGGGCATCAGGCCGAAGATGCCCAGGCTGAGGCCACGGTGGACCTGGCCAAGCGGTATTTCCAGGCGCTGTCTGCCGACGATGAACTCGAGCTGATCATGGCTGAGCGCCGGGCGACGCAAAAGAGCCTGGATCGGGTCAGTGCGATGTACGACAAGAAGATGGCCGTGGTCACTGATCTGCTGGATCTGAAGGCGCGTGTCGATTTGCTGGCCGCGCAGGAGGTTGATGCCCGCAACCAGATCAGACTCAGCCGTGCTGCGCTCTCTGAAATTGTCGGTCGGCCGATCACCGAGCCTTTGAGCCGGATCAGAAACGACATTGCGCTGCAGGCGCCGTCCAAATCGATGGACACCTGGGTGGCCCAGGCCATCGACAGCAACCCGTTGCTCAAGGCGCGTGAAAGCAGCCTTGACGTCGCCAATGCAGCGGTACGTGAAGGCAAAGGTGGGCATTACCCGACCCTGACTTTTACCCTGGGCGCCCAGCAAAGTGACGTTGGCTACGACAACACCCTGTCACCGCGCAGCGACAGCTATGTGGCGACAATCGGCGTGCGCGTGCCGATTTACAGCGGCGGCTCGACCTCTGCGCGGGTGCGTGGGCTTTACAACGAGCAGTTGGCTACCGAGCAGGATGTGGAAAGCGTGCGCCGTCAGGTGGTCAAGGAAACCACCAACGCCTACCTGACGGCGTTTTCCAGTGTCGAGAAGATCCGCGCCAACAAGAACGCGCTGGGATCGGCAGAGCAATCGAGTATTGCGGCGCAGAAAGCCTTTTCCTATGGCGTCGTGAACGCGGTCGATGTGCTGACCAGCGTGCAGAACGAGTTCAAGGCGCGGCGCGACCTGCTCAAGGCGCAATACGACTTCATCACCAACCTGTTCATCCTCAATCGATGGGCAGGCCGCCCGCCACAGGAGAGCGTCGACAGCGTCAATGTCTGGCTGGGTGGTACCAATCCGGCAGTCGAGAAGGCTGCGGACTCAGCCTTGAAAAAGACGCCCTGATCGCACCCGCGGCGCGCTTCAGGGCTGTTGCCTGGCGGCTCTTCTAGCGACGAGCCGCGAGCACCATGCGGTAGATATCCAGCGTGTTCTGCGCACAGGCATCCCAACTGAAGTGACGCGCACGTGCCAGCCCCGACTGGGCCTTGCGCTCACGCTCTTCAGGCTGTTCCAGTACGGCGAGCATCGCGGCACTGATGCTCTGCGCATCGTGTGGGTCGACAGCCCATGCTGCATCGCCTGTCACTTCCGGCAGTGAAGAATTATTGGATGCGATCAGCGGGCACTGTGCCGCGAATGCCTCGATGGCCGGCAGGCCGAACCCTTCATACAGCGAAGCAAACACCAGCGCTTCGGCACTTTGCAGCAGCGCCAGCACCTCATTCTGTGGCAGGTAACTTAGCCAACGGCCTTCGCCACGTTGCTGCAACGCCTCAAGCTGCGGTAGCAGTTCTTCGTTGCTCCAACCGTCACGACCGACAATTACCAACGGATGCTCTTTACGTACCTGTGCGGGCAGTTGCTGGAAGGCTTCCAGCACGCGCTGCAGGTTCTTGCGAGGCTGCAGGGTGCCAACTACCAGAAAGAAGCCGGGTTTGAGGCTATAGGCGTCCAGCACCCTGTTGCGCTCGGCGCCGCCGATGCGCTCGAAATACACAGGGTCCACGCCTAGGGGCGTGACGCTGATGCGCTCTGGCGCGATGCCCAGGTGACGAATCATGTCCTGCTTGCTGTATTCGGAGATGGTGATGATGTGATCGGCACGTTCGATGCTGGTGGTGAACAGCCAGCTTTTCAGGCGCTTGAGGTCTTGCTTGATCCATTCCGGGTGCAGCACCGGAATCATGTCCATGATCGTAGCGACGACAGGTACGCCTTTGATCCGCGGAATATGGTGATCCGTGGCATGGAACAGTTGTACGTCTTTGGCGATGCTTGCCGAGCTACCCAATGGCAGTTTGAGGACGCCACTGAGCACGGCATGAATACGGTAGTCGCTGGACAACTGTTGCGGCTGACCACAGGCCAGGACTGGCAGTTGCTTGCCGAAAGCGTAAGGTTTGACGTGGATATCTTCAGCCTGACTCAGCTTGGTCAGGCTGTGCCAAAGCGCCCTGGAATATATGCCGATACCGTCCAGATGGCCGGCACGTTCGCCTTTCGCCCAGACCGTACAACTTAAGCCTATATCCATGTTCTGTCGTTCTCAATGTCGATCAATTACATTACTTCTCAATGGTGTACCAAGGCAGCGTATTACGCTTGCGTGTGGCGGATATGCGGAATCGGGCGCGGAATCGGGCGCGAAGACTAACATGCGGCGGCCTGGCTCGCACGGGGTGGCGAGCAGTTGCGGCGACGGAGTTACTGAATGGTAGGCATATTGTAGTGGCCTTCATGTTGCATAGCAGCCAGAGCACCCGGATAATGGGCCTTTGCCACGCCTTCGTGGCCCAAGAATGGAGCGTCTATGTTCACCCCTGTAATCCTGGCTGGCGGTAGTGGTTCGCGGTTATGGCCTTTGTCGCGGCAGAGTTTCCCGAAGCAGTTTCTTGCCCTTGATGGCCAGGATCAGGGAACGATGTTTCAACGCACACTGGCTCGCCTGAAAGGCCTTGAACACGCGCCTGCGGTAGTTGTGAGCAATGAAAATCATCGCTTCATCGTCGCCGAGCAACTGCGTGTAGCGAAGATGGGTAGCCGTCGTGTCATTCTCGAACCACTTGCCCGCAACACGGCGCCGGCCATCGCTCTGGCTGCGCTCGAAGCAACGACTGATGGCACTGACCCGATTCTGCTGGTGCTGGCTGCCGACCACCATATCCATGACGAAGAAGCTTTCCGACAAGCCGTAGCGGTTGCACAGGTACATGCCGAGGCGGGTCGTCTGGTGACGTTCGGGATTACCCCGACTCACGCTGAGACCGGTTTTGGCTACATCCACTGTGGTGAATCCATTGCTCAGGGTGGCTTCGCGATCGAGGCGTTCAAGGAGAAGCCGTCGCCGGAAATGGCTGCCGAATACCTCTCTTCGGGTGCTTATCTGTGGAACAGCGGTATGTTCATGTTCCGTGCCTCGGTGTTCCTGGCTGAGCTGAAAAAGCATCGCTCCGACATATTGTCTGCCTGCCGCGTAGCCTTGGCTGACTCCGATGCCGACAACTACTTCCTGCACGTTTCGGCCGAGAAGTTTGCCTTGTGCGCCGATGAGTCCGTGGACTACGCGGTCATGGAGCATACCGATCTCGGTCTGGTCGTACCTTTGGACGCAGGCTGGAACGATCTGGGCAGTTGGGCTGCGATCTGGGACGTGGGCCCGCACGACGAGAACGCCAACCGCCTTGAAGGCGACGTGATGGCCATCGACACGCGCAACTGCCTGGTGCAGTCGCACCATCGACTGGTAGCCACTGTCGGCGTCGAGGACTTGATCGTCATCGAAACCAAGGACGCCGTCCTGGTTGCCAACAAGCACAACAGCCAGCAGGTCAAGGACGTGGTCAAGCGTCTGCAGGCAGAAGAGCGCCCTGAGTTCGTCACTCATCCACTGGTCAACCGCCCGTGGGGCCACTACGACACGATCGATCTCGGCGAGCGTTATCAGGTCAAGCGCATCAGCGTACTGCCAGGCGAGTGCCTGTCGCTGCAGATGCACTACCACCGCGCCGAGCACTGGATCGTTGTATCCGGTACCGCCAAGGTTATCTGCGACGATCAGGAACTGATCCTTTCCGAGAATCAGTCCACTTACATCCCGCTGGGCGTCAAGCACTCGCTGGCCAACCCTGGCAAGGTGCCGTTGGAGCTGATTGAAGTGCAGTCCGGCTCGTACCTGGGCGAAGACGACATCGTGCGCTTTGAAGACCGTTACGGGCGTCTGAAGAAGTAATCCGACATCCGCTGCATGCTGGTCCGAACGCCCCGCAAACCTGTTTGCGGGGCGTTTTTCGTTGGGAAAGGGCCGGTTGTTCTGTCTATGTGTCTGCCGCCTGATCGCTCAGGACAGTGACAGCTCCTTGACTAAGCCTCGTCTAGCGGTTCTGAGTGAACTCCAGGATGACGTTGCCGGCGGCTTGTGGCGCGACGTAGATGCGCCCCGAGGTTTCTCGATGCGCAACCTTGTTGTCTTTGAGGATCGTGCGCAGTGCATCGAGGCGTTTGGTGTGCAGCCGGATGGCAATCGCGTGGGGACGCTCTTCAACGCTGCCGGGCAGTTCGATGCCTGCAAACTCTCGGGCTGCCGTGGCTGCGTCGATGGCCCTGAGCAGGCCGCATCGTGTATCTGCTTCCAGTACCTCGCCGTTGTACTTCACCGCATCGCCATAGATCGCTCTCCAGCGGGTCTCCAGTAACCGGGGTTCTGCAAGGTAGGTGATCGCCATGATTGCGTCCGCGCCATTGGGATGGTTTTGCCAGCCTGGAACCCATATCAGCTCGGGCCTGTGTTGATGGCAGATAAAGTTGGAGGCGTCCGGTAGTTCAGGGTCTATAAACAAGGCTAGGGAAACCACCGCTTCATCCTGACGACCATCGGGCAAGGTCATCTTGCGGCGAAAGTCGATACGCCCCTGACTTTCGAGACCAGCCTGCACCATACGGGCGTGGTCAGCGTCGGCATCTTTGCTGTGCAGTGCTACCAACGAAATGCCTTCTTCACCGCGGTCGAGAAATTGCCCCAACTGACGGCCGAAACAGAAGCCGTTTACCGCGTTAGTTCCGAATTTGGAGGCATCTTCGACGCCGATCAGTTCGATGAAGTTACCCGGGAACATCATCAGGGATGTGACACTTCCCCAAGGGTGACGGCTGACCGGGGAGGGCGCGAACCCCATCTTGCGATAGAGCTCCAGTGCCTCGGAGTGATTGCGTACCGTGACCAGAGGATGATCGATACCCTGCGGGAACTGCGCGGTAGCTGTCATGGCGGGATCTCCTGTTAGCGTCGGGATTTTGCGTTAAAGGTAGCGAGGGCTGCGGGGGCGTCGCCTACTACCTTGGCTGGAGCGCCCGCAACCACGGTTCCTGCGGCTACCGGCTTGAGTACCACCGCATTGGCCGCCACGATTGCACGGGCCCCCACCTCAATGTTTCCCAGAACGGTTGCACCGGCGCAAATCAATGCGCCTCGGCGTATCTTGGGATGTCTGTCGCCCGCCTCGCTGAGTGTGCTGCCCAGAGTGACGCCGTGCCACAGGCTTACCTCATCCTCGACTACAGCGGTCTCGCCAATGACCAGGCCAATACCGTGATCGACGAACAGCGCCCGGCCCAGACGAGCGGCAGGATGAATGTCGATGCTCCAGGTATTGGCCGCCCAGTTCTGTACAAGCACCGCGCTTTGCACGTCTCCGTCAGCCCAGAGTGCATGGGCGATGCGATACGCCTGCACGGCGAGGGTACCGCGGAAGGTCAGAAAAGCGGTGAGGTGGTCAGGGCAAGCCGGATTGACGATTTCCAGGTGGTTTATATCGGCTGCGGCCGCTTCTGCGATACCGGGGTTGGCGTCGATTATCGACTTGAACCAGCTCTCCAGTGCTACGTTACTGGCTTGAGCCTGAATCTGACGCGCGAGGTTTGCGGCAAGCGCAGCCTCGAACGTTTCGTAGGCGAGCAGGTGGCTTTTGGCGTATTCGCCTAATGCCGGATTGCGTTCGCTCAACTGGTGAGCCTGTTCGCGAAGGCGCTGCCAAAGAGGGCTCATATCCATCTCCTGTGTCGGTAGGGGAGTATGGGCATGGCGTCGAAGAGCCAGCAAAAACACAAACTGAAAACTTTGTTGCTTTTAGTGCAACACAAGAATGGAGCGTAGCAGGCGCAAGGCGCGTTTTTCGCAAGCAGCCCAAAAACGACAAAACCGCGCCAGGGCGCGGTTTTATCGAGGTGTGCAGTTCGAAGTGTTTCAGGAAGCCCCTGAAATCGGGTACTCGAATCAGACGTTAAACCGGAAATGCATCACATCACCGTCTTTAACGATGTATTCCTTGCCTTCCAGACGCCACTTGCCGGCTTCCTTGGCGCCTGACTCACCCTTGAACTGGATGAAGTCGTCATAGGCCACCACTTCGGCGCGGATGAAGCCTTTTTCGAAGTCGGTGTGGATCACGCCTGCGGCTTGTGGTGCGGTGGCGCCGACGCGGACGGTCCAGGCGCGGACTTCTTCGACGCCTGCGGTGAAGTAGGTCTGCAGGTGGAGCATTTCGTAGCCAGCGCGAATCACGCGGTTCAGGCCGGGTTCTTCGAGGCCCAGGGCTTCGAGGAACATGTCCTTCTCTTCGCCGTCATCGAGCTCGGCGATTTCGGCTTCGATCTTGTTGCAGACCGGCACCAGCATTGCGCCTTCTTCTTCGGCGATGGCGCGGACCACGTCCAGCAGCGGGTTGTTCTCGAAACCGTCTTCGGCGACGTTGGCGATGTACATGACCGGCTTGGTGGTCAGCAGGTGGAAGCCACGGATGGTGGCTTTCTCGTCATTGCTCATGCTCTTCATCAGGCTGCGTGCAGGCTTGCCTTCGCTGAAGTGTGCAATCAACTGCTCGAGCAGGCCTTTCTGGACCACTGCTTCCTTGTCGCCGCCCTTGGCGTTGCGGGTGACCTTCTGCAGTTGCTTCTCGCAGCTGTCGAGGTCGGCGAAGATCAGTTCCAGATCGATGATCTCGATGTCGCGCTTGGGGTCGACGCTGTTGGAAACGTGAATCACGTTCTCGTCTTCAAAGCAGCGCACCACGTGGGCGATGGCGTCGGTCTCGCGGATGTTGGCGAGAAACTTGTTGCCCAGGCCTTCGCCCTTCGAAGCGCCTGCCACGAGGCCGGCGATGTCGACGAACTCCATGGTGGTCGGCAGTATGCGTTTCGGGTTGACGATGGCTGCCAGGGCCGCCAGGCGCGGATCGGGCATCGGCACGATACCGCTGTTCGGTTCGATGGTGCAGAAGGGGAAGTTCTCGGCCGCGATACCAGATTTGGTCAGGGCGTTGAACAGGGTGGACTTGCCGACGTTAGGCAGGCCGACGATGCCGCAATTGAATCCCATGGTGTTTCCCCTCGAGTGATGTCAGGCCTTCTGGCTGTGCAGGTTTTTCATCGCCCGGTTCCATTCACCGGCGAAGATATCCGGCAGCACGCCGAGGGCAAAGTCGATACTGGCGTCCAGTTTTTCCTGTTCGGCGCGTGGCGCTCGACCCAGGACAAAGCCGGATACCTTGCTGGCATCGCCCGGGTGGCCAATGCCAAGCCGCAAGCGATGAAATGTGTTCTGGTTGCCGAGCTGCGCAATGATGTCGCGCAGCCCGTTATGACCGCCATGGCCGCCGCCCACTTTGAGTTTGGCAACGCCCGGAGGCAGGTCAAGTTCGTCATGCGCCACCAGAATCGACTCGACCGGAATACGATAAAAGCCGGCGAGTGCCGCGACAGCCTGGCCGCTGCGGTTCATGTAAGTGGTGGGAATCAGCAGACGAACATCCTGACCCTGGTGCGTGAAGCGCCCGGTCAGGCCAAAGAATTTGCGCTCGGGAACGAGGTTGACTCGTTGCGCCGCAGCAATACGCTCAACAAAAAAAGCCCCTGCGTTATGCCGGGTCTGTTCGTATTCGGCGCCTGGATTTCCCAGGCCCACGATCAGTTGTATGGCGGTCACGACAGGGGCTCTTCCTTTGGAGTTGAGGGTTGAACCGCTGACGACAGCGGCAATGTGGACGAAAACTGCTCATTTACCATGATGTAAACTCAGCGATCTCGCCCGCTTTGCCTGCTATCGCTCGCGATGTTCCCTGAGCAACTCCGACGTTACCAAGTAATGAATTACTCGGCAGCGCCTTCTTCAGCTTCGCCTTCTTCTTCGTCTTTGACGATACGCGGTGCGTGGACGTTGGCGATTGCCAGGTCAGTACCGTGTGCCAAAGCGACGAACTCAACGCCTTTAGGGGCTTTCAGTTCGGACAGGTGAACGTTGTCACCTACTTCCAGCGCGCCCAGATCGACTTCGATGAACTCAGGCAGGTCTTTCGGCAGGCAGGTCACTTCCAGTTCAGTGGTAGTGTGCGAGATCTCGCCGCCTTTCTTGACCGGAGCTTCTTCGTTCAGGAAGTGGATCGGCACGATTGCGGTCAGTTTCTGACCGGCAATAACGCGCACGAAGTCAGCGTGCATCACGTGGCCTTTGGCCGGGTGACGTTGCAGCGCCTTGATGATGACGTTTTGCTTCTTGCCACCAACGTTCAGCTCGATGATGTGGCTGTAGGCCGCATCGTTTTCCAGCAGTTTGGCAACTTCTTTGGCCAGCATGCTGATGGACTCGGGGGCTTTGTCGCCACCGTAGACGACAGCTGGAACCAGGCTAGCGAGACGACGCAGGCGGCGGCTCGCACCTTTCCCCAGGTCGGAACGCTGTTCTGCATTCAGGGTAAATTCGTTCATGTTGTATCTCCAAATTAACCACATCCACCGTTGCGTTTGCGACCAGCGCTCGGATGGTATGGGCAAAAAAGCCCCGCCCTGACCGGATGTCAGGGCGGGGCGCTTTTCGTCTGCGTGATGTCAGTTAACGGAACATCGCGCTGATCGATTCTTCGTTGCTGATGCGGCGAACCGCTTCGGCGACTACCGGGGCAATATCCAGTTGGCGGATACGGCCACAGGCTTGAGCGGCGGCGGACAACGGGATGGTGTTGGTCACCACCAGTTCGTCCAGCACGGAATTTTCAATGTTTTCGATCGCCCGACCCGACAGCACAGGGTGTGTGCAGTAGGCGAAGACCTTGGCAGCACCATGCTCTTTCAGGGCCTTGGCCGCGTGGCACAGCGTGCCGGCGGTATCGACCATGTCATCGACCAGAATGCAGGTACGCCCTTCGACATCACCAATGATATGCATCACTTCGGAGTGATTGGCTTTCTCACGGCGTTTGTCGATGATACCGAGATCGACACCCAGGGATTTGGCGACAGCACGTGCACGCACGACACCACCGATATCCGGGGAAACGATCATCAGGTTTTCAAAGCGCTGATCTTCGATGTCATCCACCAGAACGGGGGAGCCGTAGATGTTATCTACCGGAATGTCGAAGAAGCCCTGAATCTGGTCAGCATGAAGATCAACCGTGAGCACACGGTCGATTCCCACTACGGTCAGCATGTCAGCGACAACTTTTGCGCTGATGGCAACACGTGCGGAGCGCGGACGGCGATCCTGGCGGGCATAACCAAAGTAGGGAATCACAGCAGTGATTCGGGACGCTGAGGAGCGACGGAAGGCATCAGCCATCACGACGAGTTCCATCAGGTTGTCGTTCGTGGGTGCGCAGGTCGGCTGAATGATAAAGACGTCTTTACCGCGGACGTTTTCATTAATCTCAGTGCTGATTTCGCCGTCGGAGAATTTTCCAACAGAAACATCACCCAGTGGGATATGCAGCTGACGTACTACACGCCGAGCGAGATCGGGGTTGGCATTCCCCGTAAAGACCATCATCTTGGACACGCGCAGTACCTAGAGGCTGAGGGTAACCTGGATGAGTATAGAAAATGGCAGGGGCGGCTGGATTCGAACCAACGCATGGCAGGATCAAAACCTGCTGCCTTACCGCTTGGCGACGCCCCTGTATTGAATCAATCGAGTGCCTGGCACTCAATTCCTGCTACAGAATTTGCAGCTTACGATGCAACATCGAGATGTTGCTTCCTTTCGCTACGAACCCCGTAAGGGTCTCTGTAAGAAGGGCCGAGACTTTATCAGCTTCAGCTTTGTTTGGGAAGGCCCCAAACACACAACTTCCAGTTCCGGTTAATTTTGCTTCGGTAAATTTACCTAACAAATTCAAAGCGTTACGTACTTCTGGGTAACGCCTCTCTACAACCGCCTTACAGTCATTTCGACTGTTTCCCTTGGGAACGGGGCGCACTTTAATGGGCGGCGTGTCGCGTGTCAACAACGGATCTGAAAAAATTTCTGCTGTACTTACAGATACTTGCGGGACGAGCACCAAATACCAGGGTTCTTCCGGGTCAACCGGGGTGAGAATTTCGCCGACGCCCTCAGCAAAAGCGGCATGTCCACGCACGAAAACCGGTACATCGGCGCCCAGCGTCAGCCCCAGTTGCGCCAGACGATCCTCATCCCAGCCGAGCTGCCATAAATGATTCAGGGCGAGCAGGGTGGTTGCCGCATCCGAACTGCCGCCGCCGATACCGCCACCCATGGGCAGGCGTTTTTCCAGCCAGATGTCCATGCCCAGTGTGCAGCCGGACTGTTTTTGCAGGGCGCGGGCGGCTTTGACGACCAGGTTGCTGTCATGCGGGACGCCGGGAACGTCGGTCTGCAGGCGAATCTCGCCATCTTCGCGAACGCTAAAACCCAGTTCGTCGCCGTAATCGAGAAACTGAAACAGCGTCTGCAGCTCGTGATAGCCGTCAGGGCGACGTCCCAGAATGTGCAGCATGAGGTTGAGTTTTGCCGGGGCAGGCAAAACCAGCTGTGGCGTGCTCATGCTCATTGCCCCAGTTTGCGAGGCTGCCAGTCCTTGATGACCAGCGTGACATCAAGGTCCTGCCCGTGCAGCTTGACGCGCTCTGGCAGCCAATAGCCGTTCTGCTCGACGTAGCTGAGGTATTCCACCTGCCAGCCATCCTGTTCAAGGCTGGCCAGCCGGCTGTCGCCATCGAGTGTCACGTTGCTTTTGCTGTCCGGTGCCGGCAGACCGCGTACCCACCATACGAGGTGCGACACGGGCAGTTTCCAGCCCAGTTGATCCTGCAGCAGTGATTCTGGCGAGGTGGCTTCGTAGCGGCCCTGATTGGCGACTTCGAGCACCACGGCGCCGGGCCTGCCGGTCAGCCGCGCTGCGCCACGACCGAGCGGGCCGGACAGGCGGATATCGTAGTAATCCTGGCGCTGCAGCCAGAACAGGGTGCCGCTGCCGGAGTCTTTCGGCGCGCGGATACCGACCTTACCGTTGATCTGCCAGCCATCGAGGCTGCTCAGTTGTTGTTTGTGCTCGCGCCATTGCGCGGGGTCACCCTTGCCCTGAACGGCTTCGCGGGAGGTGAGGCCGGCGCAGCCGGTGAGCAGGGCGATGAGGCTGAATACTAATACGTGGCGCAAAAACATAACGTCAAAGGGTCTCTGATCCGGTCAAGCGTCGCAGTGTGCTGCGCAGGACGGTACTGTCGGGTTGTTGTTCCAGGGCCTTGGCCCAGACTTTTTTGGCTTCGCGCTGCTCGCCCTTGGCCCAGAGTACTTCGCCCAGGTGGGCGGCGACTTCGTGGTCGGGGAAGCGCTCGAGTGCCTGACGCAGGTAGCGCTCGGCATCGTCCAGATTGCCCAGGCGGTAGTTCACCCAGCCAAGGCTGTCGAGCACTGCCGGATCGTCAGGGCTGATCTTGTGGGCTTTTTCGATCAGTTCGCGGGCTTCGGTATAACGCGTGGTGCGATCGGAAAGGGTGTAGCCCAGCGCATTCAGCGCCATGGCGTTTTCCGGTTCGCGCTTGATGATGGTCCGCAGGTCTTTTTCCATCTGCGCCAGATCATTGCGTTTTTCAGCCAGCATGGCGCGGGTATACAGCAGGTTGGCGTCGTCCGGGTATTGCTTGAGCGCCTGATTCAATACCTGCCAGCCACGATCCAGCTGATCATTGCTGGTCAGTGTTTCGGCTTCGATCAGGTACAGCTGGACGGCATAATCGGGCTCTTCGGCGCGGGCTTCGGACAGCCGTTTGGCGGCTTCGGCACCGTTACCGTTGCTGACCAGAATATCGGCCTGGCGCAATTGCGCTGCCAGGAAGTCCGGGCCGGGGCCTACCTGAGCGTATTCGTTGAGCGCGCTTTGCGGGTCATCGCGCTCTTCGTGAATGCGGCCCAGATTCAAATGCGCCGAATCGACATGCGCGCCGCGGGCGATCAGCTCTTCCAGATAGCCTGCCGCTTCGTCCCAGGCCTTGGCTTCAAGGCACACCAGGGCCAGCGAAAAGCGCAGCTCGTCATCATCCGGATACTGCTGCAAGAGCGCAGAAAACTGCACCTTGGCGTCTTCCATACGGTTCTGCTCGACGAGCATGCGCGCATAGGTCAGGCGCAGACGCTTGTCGTCGGGGTATTTCTTGATGCTTTTTTCCAGCAGGGGCACCGCTTCCTTGCCTCGATTCATGCTTTGCAGCAGACGGGCGTGGAGCAGGATCGGCGCGATTTCGCCTTCTTTAGGCGGGTTGTCTTCGAGCAGTTTCAGCGACTGTTCGGAATCGCCATTCTGCTGCAGCAACAGCGCCTTGCCGAAAATCAGCTGGCCATTGTTCGGGTATTTGCCCAGCAGCCGGTCAAAACTCTTGAGCAGACCATTGCGGGTGTCCGGATCTGTTTCGGCCGCCGACAGGGCCAGAAAATCGAAGTGCGTGTCGCCCTGGCCTTGCAGGACCCTCTCCATGTACACAAGGGAGTCGTCGTAACGCCCGGCGCGCGCCAGTTGAATGGCGGCCGCTCGTTGCGCTTCAAGATTGCCCGGTGCGTTCCTCGCCCAGATCAGTGCGGTATCCAGCGCCGACTGATCGGCACCCATGTACTCGGCAATCTGATAAGCGCGCTCCGAGACCCCCGGATCCTGAGTCTTGATCGCCTGGGTCACGTAGTTGTCCAGGGCGATGTCGAAGCGGTTGCGCTGGCCAGCCAGCTCCGCACTCAACAGGCTGACCAGAGTGTCCTGAGTGAACGAGCCATAGACCTGCGGCTTGGCTTCAGGCGCGGGTGGGGCGTCCTTTTGAGCGGGCACAGGCTGTGACGAGGCGGGGGTCATGGACTGACAGCCACCTAGAAAGGCAAGAGCAAGGAACAACGCGGAGGATCTATTCATATATAAGAAGGGCGGCTTACCTGCGGTGGGAGCATCATGACACAAGGCTGTTGGCAAAACCCACAGCCGTCGGAAAAACTGATGCAATGCGTGTGTTTGCAGTGTCGCGGACCCAAAAGCACGGTCTGCGACGAGCGATTGTAGTGGGACAATAATATGTGGTGGTTGTTCTGAGCTTATCGAAGTAGGACAATTACCGGCTTCACGTCACCACCTGCGACCCTGAATGGCCTTCCTTGCACTCGGTATCAACCATAAGACCGCCTCGGTCGACGTTCGCGAGCGTGTGGCATTTACCCCGGAACAGCTGGTCGAGGCATTGCAGCAGCTCTGCCAACTGACGGAAAGCCGCGAGGCTGCGATCCTTTCTACCTGCAACCGCAGCGAGTTGTACATCGAACACGAGCACCTCGGCGCGGACAGTATTCTTGCCTGGCTCGCCAATTATCATCACCTCAGCCTTGAAGAGCTGCGCGCCAGTGCTTACGTGCACGAAGATGACGCTGCCGTGCGGCACATGATGCGTGTCGCCTCGGGGCTCGATTCGCTGGTGCTCGGCGAGCCGCAGATTCTCGGTCAGATGAAGTCCGCCTACGCGGTTGCCCGCGAAGCCGGCACGGTCGGGCCATTGCTCGGTCGACTGTTCCAGGCGACGTTCAGCGCCGCCAAACAGGTGCGTACCGACACCGCCATCGGCGAGAACCCGGTCTCTGTGGCCTTTGCCGCAGTCAGCCTGGCGAAACAGATTTTCAGTGACCTGCAACGCAGCCAGGCCTTGTTGATCGGTGCAGGCGAGACCATTACTCTGGTCGCCCGGCATCTGCATGATCTGGGCGTCAAGCGTATCGTGGTCGCCAACCGCACGCTGGAACGTGCCAGCATGCTTGCCGCCGAGTTCGGTGCGCACGCGGTGCTGCTGTCGGACATCCCGGCGGAACTGGTCAACAGCGATATCGTGATCAGCTCGACGGCCAGCCAATTGCCGATTCTGGGCAAGGGCGCCGTGGAAAGTGCGCTGAAGCTGCGCAAGCACAAACCTATTTTCATGGTCGATATCGCCGTACCGCGGGATATCGAGCCTGAAGTCGGCGAGCTGGACGATGTTTACCTGTACAGCGTCGATGACCTGCATGAAGTGGTGGCAGAGAATCTCAAGAGCCGTCAGGGCGCGGCGCTGGCCGCCGAGCAACTGGTCAGCGTGGGTGCCGAGGACTTCATGTCGCGCCTGCGTGAACTGGCTGCAGTCGACGTGCTGCGTGCCTATCGTCAGCAAAGCGAACGGCTGCGTGACGAAGAGCTGAGCAAGGCGCAACGTATGCTGGCCAACGGCAGCAATGCCGAGGACGTACTGATCCAGCTGGCGCGTGGCCTGACCAACAAATTGCTGCATGCACCCAGCGTGCAGCTCAAGAAGCTGTCTGCCGAAGGCCGCGTCGATGCGCTGGCCATGGCCCAGGAACTATTTGCCCTCGGTGAGGGCTCGACGGATAAAACCCCGCAATGAAAGCTTCACTGCTCAATAAGCTGGATGTGCTCAGCGACCGTTTCGAGGAACTGACCGCGCTGCTCGGCGACGCGGAAGTCATCAGCGATCAGACACGCTTTCGCGCCTATTCCCGTGAATACGCTGAAGTGGAGCCGGTCGTTACGCTCTATGCGCAGTTGCTCAGGGTGCAGGGTGACCTGGAGGGCGCACAGGCGCTGCTCAAGGACAGTGATCCGGACATGCGCGAAATGGCTGTCGAAGAAGTTCGCGAAACCAGGCAGCAACTGGTCGAGCTGGAAGCGCAATTGCAGCGCATGCTGTTGCCCAAGGACCCGAATGACGGTCGTAACGTGTTTCTGGAAATCCGCGCGGGCACCGGCGGTGACGAAGCGGCGATTTTCTCCGGCGACCTGTTCCGCATGTATTCGCGTTACGCCGAGCGGCGTGGCTGGCGGGTCGAGATTCTTTCCGAAAACGAAGGCGAGCATGGCGGCTACAAGGAAGTCATTGCGCGCGTCGAGGGTGACAGCGTCTACGGCAAGCTGAAATTCGAGTCCGGCGCGCACCGTGTGCAGCGTGTTCCGGAGACCGAATCCCAAGGCCGCATCCATACCTCTGCGTGTACGGTGGCGGTGTTGCCGGAGCCTGACGAGCAGCAGGCGATCGAGATCAACCCAGCCGACCTGCGGGTCGACACCTATCGCTCTTCGGGCGCCGGTGGTCAGCACGTCAACAAGACTGACTCGGCGATCCGCATCACCCACTTGCCGTCAGGTATTGTCGTCGAGTGCCAGGAAGAGCGTTCGCAGCACAAGAACAGAGCCCGGGCAATGTCCTGGCTATCTGCCAAACTGAATGATCAGCAGACCAGCGCGGCGGCCAATGCCATCGCCAGCGAACGCAAGTTGCTGGTCGGCTCGGGCGATCGGTCCGAGCGCATACGTACGTATAACTTCCCTCAGGGGCGAGTGACGGATCACCGCGTGAACCTGACTTTGTATTCGCTGGATGAAGTTCTGGCGGGCGGAGTCGATGCAGTGATAGAGCCGCTACTCGCTGAATATCAGGCTGATCAACTTGCGGCACTGGGTGAGTAAATGACCATCATCGCAAGTGTACTCAGAAGCGCCGAGCTTCCCGATTCACCGACCGCACGGCTCGATGCCGAGTTGCTGCTGGCGGCAGCGCTGGGCAAACCGCGCAGTTTCCTGCACACCTGGCCCGAGCGCATCGTCAGCACCGAAGCCGCAGTGGCATTCGCCGGCTACATGGAACGCCGCCGCAAGGGCGAGCCGGTCGCTTACATCCTCGGCCAGCAGGGCTTCTGGAAGCTGGATCTGGAAGTCGCCCCGCACACGTTGATCCCGCGCCCCGAGACCGAAATGCTGGTCGAGGCGGCACTGGAACTGGTGCCTGCCTTCGCGCCTGCTCAGGTGCTGGACCTTGGCACCGGCACCGGCGCGATTGGGCTGGCGCTGGCCAACGACCGCCAGCAATGGAAGGTCACCGCGGTTGACCGTGTGCCAGAGGCCGTCGCCTTGGCCGAACGCAATCGGCAGCGTTTGCAACTGAACAACGCCGAAGTCTTCGAAAGTCACTGGTTCGGTGGCCTGCAAGGTCGACAGTTCGACCTGATCATCAGCAACCCGCCGTACATCTCCGACGCCGATCCGCATCTGTCGGCCGGTGACGTGCGTTTTGAGCCGAGCAGTGCGCTGGTGGCCGGTTCCGACGGGCTGGATGACTTGCGCACGATCATCGAACAGGCGCCTGCACACCTCAATGCGGATGGCTGGCTGCTGCTGGAACACGGCTACGATCAGGGGGCTGCGGTGCGTGAGCTGCTGATTCGCCAGGGCTTCGAGCGTATCCAGACGCGTCGTGATCTGGGCGAGCATGAGCGCATCACGTTCGGATGCAAGCCGTGCTGAGTGACCAGGAGCTGCTGCGCTACAGTCGCCAGATTCTGCTGCAACACGTTGATATCGACGGCCAGCTGCGACTCAAGCAAAGTCGTGCGCTGATCGTGGGCGTCGGCGGGCTTGGCTCGCCGGTGGCTCTGTATCTGGCCGCCTCAGGGGTCGGCGAACTGCATCTGGCGGATTTCGATCACGTCGACCTGACCAACCTGCAACGCCAGATTATCCACGACACTCAGAGTATCGGGCAGGCCAAGGTGGATTCAGCCATCGCCCGGCTCACCGCGATCAATCCCGAGATCACCCTTGTCGCTCATCGCGCAGCGCTGGATACCGATTCACTGGACGCGGCGGTACAGGCTGTCGATCTGGTGCTGGATTGCTCGGATAATTTCGCCACTCGCGAAGCGGTCAATGCCGCCTGTGTCGCTGCCGGCAAGCCATTGGTCAGCGGAGCGGCGATCCGGCTCGAAGGGCAGTTGTCGGTGTTCGATCCGCGTCGTGCGGACAGCCCTTGTTACCATTGTCTGTACGGGCATGGTAGCGAAGCCGAGCTGACCTGCAGCGAGGCGGGTGTCATCGGGCCGCTGGTCGGTCTGGTTGGCAGCCTGCAGGCGCTGGAGGCGTTAAAGCTGCTGGCCCGCTTTGGCGAGCCCATGGTCGGTCGCCTGTTATTGATCGACGCCTTGAGCACGCGTTTCCGTGAACTGAAGGTCAAGCGTGACCCGGCGTGCAGCGTCTGCGGTGCGGCCAGCGTGCAGGGCGAGCATGCGTGACGTGCATATGAGCCATGGCAGCGATGCGCCGGTCGGAATCTTCGATTCCGGGGTCGGTGGTCTGTCGGTGCTCAATGAAATCCGTCAGCTGTTGCCCAGCGAGTCGCTGTTGTATCTGGCGGACTGCGGGCACATTCCCTACGGCGAAAAGACTCCCGAATTCATCATCGAGCGGTGCCTGACGATTGCCGGGTTTTTCCGCGAGCAGGGTGCCAAGGCGCTGGTCGTCGCCTGCAACACGGCCACGGCAGCAGGTGTGTCGCATATACGTCAGCGCTACCCGGACTGGCCGATTGTCGGCATGGAGCCAGCGGTCAAACCGGCTGCCGAAGCGACCCGCAGCGGCGTTGTCGGTGTGCTGGCGACCACCGGAACGCTACAGAGCGCCCGCTTTGCGGCCTTGCTGGACCGTTTTGCCAACGATGTACGGGTCGTGACCCAGCCGTGCCCCGGGCTGGTCGAGCTGATCGAAACCGGCGACCTGGTCAGTCCGCAAATCCGTCAGTTGCTGCAGCACTATGTCGAGCCATTACTGGCAGCACGCTGTGACACGATCATTCTGGGCTGCACGCACTATCCGTTCCTCAAGCCATTGCTGCGCGAAATGCTCCCGGAGTCGGTCACTCTGATCGATACCGGAGCCGCAGTGGCGCGGCAGCTGCAGCGTCTTTTGGCGCGGTCCGGCCTGCTTGCCAGTGGTGTCGCCCGAGACACTGTGTATTGGTCTAGTGACATACCGGACAATTTCAGAAAAATCCTACCTTTTTTGTCGCAAAACGTCGGCGATGTGAGAAGCTTCCGTTTGTAAAAAAAACGTGAAAAAAGGCGCTTTTGGGGTGAACTTACGTCGCCTCCGCGGCTTCTATAAAAGCGGCTGATGAATTCCAACACTTTTCGTACAATTTAATATATTTAGGACGTTTCTCATGAAGAGACTCTTTTGCCTGGCCGTGATTGCGGCCGCTTTGGCAGGGCAAGCTTCAATCGCGCAGGCTGATGGTGTTGAGTTTTCGGTCGGTCAGACCGGCGAGTCGACCATGACTTATCGTCTGGGCGTGCAGTTTGATTGGGATAAAACCTGGCTGCAAAGCGACATCGGTCGTTTGACCGGCTACTGGGATGGCGCTTACACCTACTGGGATGGCAAGGACTACAAGGATAACCACAGCCTGTCGTTCTCCCCGGTTCTGGTCTACGAATTCGGCAACGGCAACGTCAAGCCATACGTAGAAGCCGGTATCGGCGTCTCGGTGTTCTCCAACACCCAGGTTGAAGACCGCAAGTTCGGCTCTGCCTTCAACTTCGAAGACCGTATCGGTTTTGGTCTGCGCTTCGCGGGCGGGCATGAAGTCGGTATCCGTGCGACCCACTACTCCAACGCCGGCATCAAAGAGCCGAACGACGGTATAGAAAGCTACGCACTGCACTACAAGATGCCGTTCTGATAAAACAGCTGCCTCTCATGCCAGCGCCCCGCGTTGGCATGCATTTCGTGACGCTCCGCTCCGGACCATCCCCCCCCCGCAGAAGAGCCCGGGTGACGGCGCTTTCAGGCTTCTGCCCGCAGGGCGTAGGAGCGAACTTGTTCGCGAAAGGGCCGGTATATTCACCGAAAATACTTCGTCTGAACTGACGCCTTCGCGAACAAGCGAAGCGTCGCCCGGTCCGCTCCTACGGCCTTCGGCCAGAATCAAGAACAGATTTGTGTTAACGCTTAGCACAGCGCGTGGGGACGATAGTGATGAATCAAAGATAAGCCGTCTCAATCCCTTTGCGTTCGTTCAGGCAGTCTTCCGCACCCGCTTCGAATTCACGACAGATCAACGGACGTTTCTCGTAGATCGTGCACATCATCGTGTTGCGATCCAGTGCAGCGCACCAGCCGTCATCCAGACGCAGCATGACCTCGCCACCCCACTCATCGGTATCGATGTAACGCTCAGGCACGCCCGTGTCGGTGATCAGCATCACTTCCAGTTGGCAGCAACAGGCTGCGCAGGTCGAACACGTGACTGCCGGTTCTTCGCCGTGGATCTCTGCGAGCGGAATGAGTGTAGCGTTCAGAGCGGTTCTCCCGAGTGTCTGGCGGCGCGGGCTGCCAGCCATTGCAGCAGGGGAAATACACCCGCCCAGACCAGCCCCAGCACCAGCATGCCTGGCCACACTCCGAGGGGAAGATGGACCTGTGCCAGTTGCGAGCCGGCATAGTACGACATCGGGCCGCCAATAGCGCCCAGCACGACTGCGCGCCATAGCGGCTTCGCTGTCCAGGCCAGGCAATGATTGAGCGTGGTGCCCAGCACCGCCCACAACAGCGCCAGCCACAGCGGCAAGAGATAGCCGCCCGTGCCGAAATCAAAAACGCCGAGTGTCATCAAGGCACTGTCCAGCACGATACCGATCAAGGTCACGGTCAGAATCAGCCGGCCTTCGGCTGCCCATGAGCTGATCCACAGAAAATGCACCGCCAGAACGCCGACAGCGATCAGCAGCCAGAAACTGTTGCCGCCCAGTACACAGGCGAACCAGCCGATCTGAAACAACAGCGCATTGGCGATGGATTTAAGCATTGAAGCGGCCAAGCAAGGGTTCGCGCAGCGCTTCGGGCTTGGCGAGCAGCAGTTGTGCGGTGCCAATGGTCCGCTCCAGGAAGCCGCCTTCGCAGTAACACAGGTAAAACTCCCACAGGCGCAGGAAATGCTCGTCGTAACCCAGTTCGGCGAGTTTGCCGTGAGCGTCTTTGAAGTTGTCGTGCCACAGGCGTAGGGTGCGCGCGTAGTGCAAGCCGAAATCTTCCATGTGCAGCAGGTTCATGTCGGTATCGCTGCCGACGATGTCGAGCATCTTCGCCACCGAGGGCAGGGCGCCACCGGGGAAAATGTAACGCTGGATGAAGTCCACATTGCTTTTGGCCTGTGCGTAACGCTGCTCGCGGATGGTGATCGCCTGCAGCAGCATCATGCCGTTGCTTTTCAGCAGGTTCGCGCATTGCTTGAAGTAGGTGGGCAGGAAGCGATGGCCGACCGCTTCGATCATCTCGATGGACACCAGCTTGTCGTACTCACCGGTCAGGTCACGGTAGTCGGTCAGCAGCAGCGTCACGCGATCCTGCAGGCCCAGTTCGATCAACCGTCGCTCGGTGTAGGCGAACTGTTCTTTGGACAGGGTCGTGGTGGTCACCTGGCAGCCGTAGTGCTGCGCCGCGTAAATAGCCATGCTGCCCCAGCCGGTGCCGATTTCCAGCAGGTGATCGGTGGGTTTCAAGGCAAGTTTCTGGCAGATGCGCTCGAGTTTGTTCAACTGCGCCTGTTCCAGCGTGTCGTCTTCGCTGAGGAACTGCGCAGATGAGTACATCATCGTCGGGTCGAGAAACTGCTCGAACAACGTGTTGCCCAGGTCGTAGTGGGCCGCGATGTTTTTCTGCGAGCCTTCGCGCGTGTTGCGGTTGAGCCAGTGCAGCGCATGAATCAGCGGGCGGGTCAGGCGCGCCATTCCGCCCTCCATCGCATCCAGCACATCCAGATTGCTGACAAACACCCGGACCACCGCCGTCAGGTCTGGAGTCGTCCAGTAGCCATGAATGAAGGCCTCGCCCGCACCGATGGAACCGTTGCTGGCGACCATGCCCCAGGCTGCCGAGTCCAGAATATGGATTTCAGCCTGAATCAGCGCGCCGTTCTTGCCGAACACATGGCGCTCACCCCGTTCGACAATCACCAACTGGCCGTTGCGCAGTCCTGCGAGTTGCCGCAGCACACCTCGGCGCAGGAGGTTGGCAGTCAAACCATTGGTGCCCAGATTGGCAGAAAAACTACTGCTACTGCTTTTCATGGAGTGAGTCCTTGGATTGCGCGGCGGCAGCACGGTACTCGCCGTCAGCGGCCTGATGGGAAAAGATGGGTATGCGTTTGACCAACAGGCGCATGGCCTGCCAATAAATGGCCAGACAGGTTTTCGCGGTCATCCATGGATAAGCGATCAGATAGCGATGCAGCGTCTTGCGGTTCAGATTCTGGCGGGTCAGATTGAGCGTGGCGTCAAACATCTTCAACTCGCCTTGCCAGTCAGCCATGTGCACACCGATCCGTTCGGCGGGCTGGCTGAAGCTCATGCGGTATTCGAGATCACGTGGCAGGAACGGTGAAACATGAAAGGCCTTGGCCACGGCAAAATGCTGATGGCCTTCACCCGTGGCGGGCAGCACGTAGCTGTAGCGCTCGCCCCACGGGGTATTGGTGACTTCACACAGAATGCCGGCCAGTGTGCCGTCGGCCTCATGGCAGTAGAAAAAACTCACCGGGTTGAACGACAGGCCCCAACTGCGTGCCTGGGTCAGCAGGCAGACGCGACCCGACGGGATGCGGCCCAACGCTTTGCCGACCCGCTCGCGGACCGCCTCGATGAGCGTCAGCCCTTGCCCGGTCAGCTCTGGCAGATAATCGCGCTCACGAAACGAGAACGGCGCAAAACGCCCCCGGCCTGCCAGTGGGGAGAGCCCCAGCACGCTGTCCTGTTCATCCAGATCCAGATAGAGCAGGCCTATCCGATAGGTGAACTCATGGGCGCGCGGTGCAAACCGCCGGTGGCTGATCCAGCCACTGTAGAGGGCGCTGTTCACAGCGTTTCACCAAAGGCCTGGGCGACACGCAGGGCGCTGACCACGCCGTCTTCGTGAAAGCCATTGGCCCAGTAGGCGCCGCAGTACCAGGTGTTATCCACACCATTGATTTCCTCCCAGCGCGCCTGTGCAGCGATCGCACCGAGGCTGTATTGCGGATGGGCGTAGCGGTAGCGGCCGAGGATTTTGGCCGGGTCGATGGCCGCAGTCTGGTTGAGGCTGACGCAGAACGTCGTGTCGCTCTCGATCCCTTGCAGAATGTTCATGTCATAGGTGACGGCGGCCGACTGCTGTTCGCCGCCGCCCAGGCGATAGTTCCAGCTCGCCCAGGCCAGTTTGCGCTTGGGCAGCAGTCGCGTGTCGGTGTGCAGCACCACATCGTTTTCGGCATAGCGCAGCGCGCCGAGAATCGACTGCTCGGCACTCGATGGCTGCGCCAGCAATGCCAGGGCCTGATCGCTGTGGCAGGCAAACACCACCTTGTCGAAGCGTTCGCTGCCCATGGCGCTGTGCAGCGTCACACCTTCGCTGTCACGTTCGACACGTGTGACCGGGCACGACAGACGAATGCGCTCGCGGAACGAGGCTGTCAGCGGTTCCACATAACTGCGGGAGCCGCCCTGAATCACGCACCATTGCGGGCGGTGGGTGACCGACAGCAGACCGTGATTCTTGAAAAAGCGCACAAAGAACTGCAACGGGAAGCCGAGCATGTCGGCCAGCGACATCGACCAGATCGCCGCGCCCATGGGCACGATGTAATGATCGATGAAGCGCTGGCCATAACCGCCGGTCTTCAAGTATTCACCCAGCGTGGTGTCCGCCGCGATGCGCTGGTTTTCCAGATCATCGACCGATTGGCGATTGAAACGCAGGATATCGCGCAGCATGCCCCAGAACCGCGGCGACAGCAGATTGCTGCGCTGGGCGAACAGGCTGTTGAGGTTGTTGCCGTTATATTCCACGCCAGTGCGCGGATCATGCACCGAAAAGCTCATTTCCGCAGGCTGGAAGCCGACACCCAGCTGGCCTAGCAGGCGAATGAAATTGGGGTAGGTCCAGTCGTTGAAGACAATGAAACCGGTGTCAATGGCGTAGGCGCGGCCCTCGACCTGCACGTCCACCGTGTGAGTGTGCCCGCCGATCCAGTCCGAAGACTCGAACACGGTCACCTCATGCGCGCGGTTGAGCAGGTAGGCACTGGTCAGGCCAGAAATCCCGCTGCCAATGACTGCGATCTTCATTGCGCGTCCTTATTCGACGATTCGCTGCGCGCCATGCGTTTACCGAGGGCGAGTCGGGCGCGTGCCGGAAGCAGGGCCAGTAAGCTCATGCTGAAGATGAACAGCGCCGGAAAGGCGATATCCAGTGGGCGTTTGTTGCGCCCGAGTTTGCTGGCGATGTGCTTGGCTGCCTTTTCGACAGGCCAGCGCATCGGCATGGGGAAATCGTTTTTCTGCGTCAGCGGCGTGTCGACGAATCCGGGGCTGACCACCGTCACGTCGATGTTTTCGCTGGCCAGGTCCAGGCGCAGCGCTTCGAGCAGATAACGCAGGCCGGCCTTCGATGCGCCGTAGGCTTCGGCGCGGGGCAGGGCCAGGTAGGTCACCGCACTGGCCACGCCGACCAGATGCGGCTGATGACCTTTGCGCAGCAGCGGCAACGCGTGCTCGATGCAGTAACTGCTGGCCAGCAGGTTGGTACGCACCACGCGTTCGACCATGGCCGCTTCAAACTGCCGGGCATCGATGTATTCGCAGGTGCCGGCGTTGAAGATGGCGGTGTCCAGGGCTCCCCATTGCTGGGCGATGTCGTCGGCAATCGCCTTGACTTGCTCGGGGTCGGTGATGTCACCGGTCACCAGCAGCACCTGCGTGGGATAAACGTTCGCAAGGTTCTGCAATGGCTCAAGCGTGCGGGCGGTCAGCGCGAGCCGGTGACCGGCGTTGAGCAGTTCTTTGGCCAAGGCCAGGCCAATGCCGCTGCTTGCCCCGGTCAACCAGATGCGTCGTGCAACAGGAGTGCTCATCCCAACCTCTTCTTCAACCAATGGATGACTCGACCCATGATGGGCAGATGTTCGTAGAGCAATGCACCGGCA
The DNA here is from genome assembly GCF_000972175.1 of Pseudomonas syringae pv. coryli str. NCPPB 4273. Lineage (NCBI taxonomy): Bacteria > Pseudomonadati > Pseudomonadota > Gammaproteobacteria > Pseudomonadales > Pseudomonadaceae > Pseudomonas > Pseudomonas syringae pv. coryli. Next base: position 134,669 of record NZ_AWQP01000025.1, read on the forward strand.
TCGAAGTAGTCCCGGTGTCGATAAACCTTTTCGCGCCACTTCAGGTGCGAACAGCCTTCTACCTGAATTGTCCGGCCGGCGGCCAGACGCGGATGCGAATAACTCATGGTCCAGACCAGATAGCCCTCGCCGGGGCGCACTTCGTCGAAGGCGTGGAAGTCGAAACGCAGGTCCTCGACGTTGGCGTATAGCTCGCCGAAGTAGCGGCGCATGGCGGCAAGGCCGTGGATATCGTGCATCGGATCGCTGAACGACACGTCTTCGCTGTACAGCTCGGCAACCTGATCAAGGTTGTCCTTGTTCAGTGCGGCAAAACCTTCGGCGAAGCGATGCAGGAAATCAGCCATGTTCGACTCCTGCGGCCGGCTGTCGAGCCGGGAGCGCCTTGAACGCTGCCAGGGCGCGGGCGCGGCTCTTGCTCAGGTCGACGATGGGTTTCGGGTAGTCGGCAGCGCCAAACAGGTCACCGATCAATGACGGGTCGTGAATCTGCTTTTTATTCATATCCGCCAGTTCCGGCAGCCAGCGCTTGATGAACACGCCTTCGGGGTCGAAGCGTTCCGACTGCGACAGCGGATTGAAAATACGGAAGTAGGGCGCCGAGTCGGTGCCGGTGGATGAACTCCACTGCCAGCCGCCATTGTTCGACGCCAGGTCACCGTCGATCAGGTGGCGCATGAAAAAGCGCTCGCCCTCACGCCAGTCGATCAGCAGGTTTTTGGTGAGAAACATCGCAACGACCATCCTTAGCCGATTGTGCATCCATCCGGTTTCCAGCAACTGGCGCATCGCTGCGTCAATGATCGGCAGCCCGGTCCGTGCCTCTTGCCAGGCGCGCAGTTCTTCAGGGGCATCGCGCCACTTCAACGCCTCGGTTTCCGGGCGAAAGGCGCGATGACGCGAGACGCGCGGGTAGCCGACCAGCGTGTGTTTATAGAACTCTCGCCATAATAGCTCGTTGATCCAGGTCACGGTGCCCACGTCGCCGGTCTCGAACTCGCCCTGATTGCTGGCCAGGGCCGCGTGCAGGCACTGGCGCGGTGAAATCACCCCGGCCGCCAGGTAGGCCGACAGCTGGCTGGTGCCGGGCTTGGCCGGAAAGTCGCGTTCGGTCTTGTAGTAGCTGATCTGCTCGTCGGCGAAGGCGTCCATACGTCGTCTGGCTTCCGCCTCACCGGCCGGCCACAGGTCACGCAACGCTTTCGAGGGCGTGGCAAAGCCCTTGACCTGATCGGGAACCGCATCGCTTTTTATCGACTGTGCCGGCTGCGCTTTCGGGGTGCGCACCGGGTGCGGCATGGCCTCGTGCAGTCGGGTATAGCAGACCTTCTTGAACTGGGTGAATACCTGAAAATAATTGCCGGTCTTGGTCAGGATGCTGCCGGGCTTGAATAACAGCTGATCGAGGTAGCTGCTGAAGTGCACACCGGCTTTTTCCATCGTCTTGTGCACCGCCTGGTCACGGCGGGTCTCGTTGATGCCGTATTCCTGATTGACGTGCAGGCCCTCGACCTTGAACTGTGTGCACAGCTTTGCCAGCACTTCAGGCGCCTGGTCCCAGGTGTCCGCCTCGCGGATCAGCAAGGGAACATTCAACGCGCCCAGCACCTTCTCGAGCTCGACCAGATTGCGCAGCCAGAAGTCGACCTTGCAGTCGGCATCGTCATGGCTGCGCCACTGCGCAGGACTGAGCAGGTAGACCGCCAGCGTCGGACCGCGCTCCATGGCGGCGGTCAGGGCAGTGTTGTCTTGAGCGCGCAGGTCACTGCGCAGCCAGATCAGTTGCATGAGAAGTCCTTAGATAAGTCCGAGCTTGCCCAGCTCGATCTGAGCGCTGAGTACGTCGTGAGCAAGGGTCAGTCCAGATATCTCCTTGGCCTGTACGAGCAACTCGGCATTATGGATCTGCACCGTTGGTCCGCCCAGCACGACAGGGCAGGTGATATTGGCCAGCAATCGGGGCAAATGGGTCACGTTCAGCGACTTGCTGGAGTACAGCAAGATGCCGCGTGGCTTGAGGTATTCGGCTGCCAGCGCCAGCTCGCCGACCGGCAACGGCCAGTCAAACACTTCGACCGGACAGTCGGCGCTGCTCACCAGCCAGGCCGCGAGCCACAGATGCGGCTCCAGCGGCAGATCGGACTGATTGACCAGCAGCAACGGGCTGCCATTGAGCTGACGGTTGTTGTGGTAGATGCGCGCGCCGAACTTGCTGCGCAGCCAGGAGTAGAAAAACGTGCGCTCCAGTTGTGCGCCGAACTTGCCTTGCCAGCGCCGTTCCAGTTCGGCCAGCAGCGGCAGCAGCAACTGTTCACACAGCGTGCGCGGCGGGTACAGCGACATCGCCTGATTGAACACATCATCGACCCGGCGTTCGGCCAGCTCGCCGATCGCGACCAGCAGGGTCTGACGCAATGCGTCCCAGTCGTTGGTCGGCGGCAGGGCGTCCTGGCGATTGTCATCGATCAGGCCCTTGACCTGACTGACGGACACGCCACGGTTGAGCCAGGTCAGAATCTTCATGACGCGCTGCACATGCTCGTCCGAATACAGCCGATGACCTTTGGCGGTGCGGTGCGGGACGATCAGTCCGTAACGACGCTCCCAGGCACGCAGGGTGACGGCGTTGACGCCTGTCTGCCGTGCGACCTCGCGGATCGGCAGCCAGTCGCCCGGCACCTCTGTATCTGTTTCATTCATGAGTCAAATCGCATTGCGCAGGCTGAGGTTTTCCGGGTGGGGCTGCATGTACACCTGCAGCGCCACATACGGGTCCGGATGTTGACGAAAATGATGCTTGAGCAGCGTCAGCGGCACGATCAACGGCACGATGCCCTGGTGATACTGGGCGATGACCTGCTGGATTTCCTGCTTGTCCTCACTGGTAATGGTTTGTTTCAAATAACCACACAGGTGTTGCAGGACGTTGGTGTGAGTGCTGCGCGTGGCGCACTTTTTCAAGGCCGCCATCAGTTGGCTGAAGTACATCGGCGCGATTTCATTCGGGTCGGTGCGGCCCATGCTGCCGAGCAGCTTGCCCAGTGCCTTGTATTGCACTGGGTCATTGGCCATCAGCTGGTATTTGTAACGCGAGTGGAATTCGGTCAGAGCGCGCCGGGTGACGCCTCCTTTCAGCAGCTGTTGCCAGGCCGCGTAGGCAAACACGCGGGTGACGAAATTTTCGCGCAGCACGGCATCGTTGAGCCGCCCGTCTTCCTCGACGGGCAGATCGGGGTGACGTTCGCAAAAGGCCTGCGCATAGATGCCGCGACCACCGCCATCGACCGGGGCGCCGTTTTCGCGGTAGACCTTGACGCGCTCCAGGCCGCAGGACGGGGATTTCTGCATGAAGATGTAGCCGCAGATATCACCCAGCTCAGCGGCCATCTGTATGCCGTAATCTGCCAGTGCCTCGGTGACGTCCAGGTCACGATTGACCGTGCCGAGCGCCTTTGGGTTTTCTGCGTCGCCTACCAGCCTGATCGGCTCGCGGGGGATGCCCATGCCGATAGCGACTTCAGGACACGCCTGGACGAAATCGAAATACTTGCTCAGCGCCTGTGTACACAGATGAGATTCCTTGTGTCCGCCATTGAAGCGAACCTCTGCACCCATCAGGCAGGCACTGATGCCGAGTTTGGGTTTTTCGATTACGGACGCCGCCATCAGTCACCTCTACAGAAGACTTGTACAGATAGTTCGTGCTGTACAACTTGTCTTCATCATAGGGGTGTAACTGTACAAGTCAAATTCTTTGTAGAGGGCGGTAAGGGCTGATTCCAGCTACTTCCAGCCCATCCGCCACGTATCCGCCTGTTGCAGCACTTGCCACGGCAGTCGCTCGCTGCGCTGGGTCAGCACGGCCTGCAGCTCGACTTCCAGCACAGTGCCTTCTTCGTCCTTGAACAGTTCGGTGACCAAGAAGTGCTTTTCCCGGTTGAGCGGGGTGGCGGCTGTCCATTTCGACAGCAGCAGCTTGCGCGGGTTGATCTGATTCATTGCACATGCTCCAGCAGTCGGCGCGCGGCTTCCTGGCCACTTAGCCAGGCACCTTCCACACGCCCGGACAGGCACCAGTCGCCGCACACGTAAATGCCCAGATCGGCGTCCGACAGGGCGCCCCATTCGTGAGAGCCGGCAGGTCGTGCATACAGCCAGCGATGCGCGAGGCTGAATACCGGCGCCGGCATGGTGCAGTCGATCAACTCCGCGAACGCGCCGTGCAACTGTTCGGTGATCTGTTCTCTGGAGGCGTCGATATTCTGCTGGCTCCACTGGCTGGTGGCGTGCAGTACCCAGGTATCGAGCGTGGCGTCGCGCCCGGGTTTGCTTCGGTTACGGGCCAGCCAGTCCAGCGGGCTGTCCTGCACAAAACAACCCTGCATGGGCGTCTGCAACGGGGTTTCGAAGGCCAGCGCCACGGCCCAGGTCGGGTCCATCTTCACGCCAGCCACGACGCTGGCCAGTTTCGGCGCAGCAGCCAGCAGGGCAGTGGCCTGAGGCGCAGGAGTGGCGATGATCACATGGCTGAAAGGGCCGTGGCTTTCGCCGTCGGCATCCAGCAGGTTCCAGTGTTGTTCGCCGCGAAACACTTCAGTGATGCGGCACGAGAACGACACCGGCAGATCGCCGCGCATTGCCCGGGTAATGGCGCTCATGCCAGGGGTGCCGACCCAGCGCACCTGCTCGTCCGGTGAGGGGCTGAGCCTGCCGTCATGAAAGTTGTAGAGCGAGGGCGTCCACTCGGCGACGTGGCCCTGGGTTTGCCACTGCTTGACTGCGGTGGCAAAGCGCCGGTCACGGGCGGTGAAATACTGTGCGCCCATGTCCAGCGAACCTGCGTCGCTGCGCTTGCTGGACATACGACCGCCGCTGCCGCGGCTCTTGTCGAAAAGGTGCACTTGATGCCCGGCGGATGTCAGCGCCTGGGCTGCGGAGAGTCCGGCGATACCGGTACCGATGATTGCGATAGGGACAGTCATAGGGGCCTCGTTACCTTGTCTGTACAGACTACGCCGTAGTTAAAACCTGTACAATCTTCTTGTTTGGTATAACTTGCAGTGGTTTTGGCATTTAGCGATTGAGTCACATTGCCACTGGCAAGGTCGAACGGTTCAGCGGCTCGGGCAAAGGCCTCGGAGGCTGCGTTTCATTCTGCTGTGGCCTATGGTTCAGCTGACAGTTTCGTTTTCCGGACCGACGTCACGGACAGCGTCACTGGTAAAAATAAGACTACCCAATTGTCACCTACGCCACGCGAGGTTATCTGCCATGCACATATTGCTGACCGGTGGTACTGGTTTGATAGGACGAGCGCTCTGCCGATCCTGGTCTGCTCAAGGCCATGAATTGACGGTATGGAGCCGAAAACCCGCCGACGTCGCCGAGCTGTGCGGCCCCTCGGTACGTGGCATTGCCAGCCTTGATGAGCTGGGTACGCAGCCGGTGGATGCAATCATCAATCTGGCAGGCGCGCCCATTGCGGATCGTCCCTGGACCCGCAAGCGCCGTCTGTTGCTGTGGGAAAGTCGCGTCGGCCTGACCGAGCAACTGCTGAAATGGCTAGGCACTCGCGAGCAAAAGCCTGCGCTGATGATTTCCGGTTCTGCAGTCGGCTGGTACGGCGACAGTGGCGAGCGCGAAATCGACGAAACCTCGCTGCCTGCCAAGGAAGACTTTGCCAGCCAGCTGTGCAACGCCTGGGAAGAAACCGCGCAACGCGCCGAGGCGCTGGGTGTGCGCGTGGTGTTGATACGCACAGGGCTGGTGCTGTCCGATCGTGCCGGTTTTCTGCAGCGTCTGTTGCCCCCTTTCAAATTCGGCATGGGCGGGCCGATCGGCAATGGCAGGCAGTGGATGCCGTGGGTTCACATCCATGATCAAATCGCCGCAATTGATTTTCTGTTGAATCTGAATGAAGCAAAGGGTCCTTATAATGTTTGTGCGCCTTCACCGGTGCGTAATCGTCAGTTTGCCAAGTCCCTGGCCGGCATTCTGCACCGACCGGCCTTCATGCCCATGCCTGCGCTGGCCCTGAAGGTATTGCTGGGTGAGCTGTCGGTATTGCTGCTCGGTGGTCAGCGTGCGCGGCCGGAGCGTTTGCAGGAAGCTGGTTTTACATTCAAGTACACCGAACTCGACATTGCCCTGCAGGATTTGCTGGGTCGCCACTGAACGCTGTTGAAATGAATAGGATGTTGCATGACCGATCACGCTTTGTTGCTGGTCAATCTGGGTTCGCCTGCTTCTACTCAAGTGGCAGACGTGCGCAGCTATCTGAACCAGTTCCTGATGGACCCTTATGTGATCGACCTGCCATGGCCGGTGCGCAGGCTGTTGGTCTCGCTGATTCTGATCAAGCGGCCCGAGCAGTCCGCGCACGCCTATGCGTCCATCTGGTGGGATGAAGGTTCGCCCCTGGTGGTGCTGAGCAAGCGCCTGCAGCAAGCGATGAAAAAGGAGTGGTCGCACGGACCTGTCGAGCTGGCCATGCGTTATGGCGAGCCGTCCATTGAAACGGTGCTGACGCGGCTGGCAGAGCAGGGCTTCAAGAAGGTCACCCTGGCGCCGCTGTACCCGCAGTTCGCTGATAGCACGGTGACCACGGTCATCGAAGAAGCCAAACGCGTGGTGCGCGCCAAATCGTTGAAGATGCAGTTCTCGGTTCTGCAGCCGTTCTACGATCAGCCCGAATACCTGAGTGCGCTGGTGGAAAGCGTGCGGCCGCATCTGGAGCAATCTTATGACCATTTGCTGCTGAGCTTTCACGGTCTGCCTGAGCGGCACCTGCACAAGCTCGACCCGACCGGCAAGCATTGCCTGAAGGACGACTGCTGCATGACCGCACCCGCCGAAGTGCTCGCGACCTGCTATCGCGCGCAGTGCATACAGTCGGCGGCGGCGTTCGCCAAGCGTATGGGCATTCCTGACGGCAAATGGTCGGTGTCGTTCCAGTCACGTCTGGGACGCGCCAAGTGGATCGAACCCTACACCGAAGCGCATCTGGATGAACTGGCGGCGAAAGGTGTCAGGAAGCTACTGGTCATGTGCCCGGCGTTCGTGGCTGATTGCATCGAGACGCTGGAAGAAATCGGTGACCGCGGTGCCGAGCAGTTCAAGGAAGCCGGGGGAGAGGAGCTGATCCTGATCCCTTGCCTGAACGATGATCCCAACTGGGCGAAAGAGCTGAACCGACTGTGCGAGCGTGCGCCGTTGATGTTGTGATGCGCCGAACATCAAAGGCGGACGCAGAGCGTCCGGAATGTCATGTCGGACACAGGCTCACTCCCACAAGGGCGCGTCAAGGCAACTGATCATCCAGTTGCTTGTTCTTCCAGCTGTCATTGCCCGGCAGGATCAGGTTCAGAGCGATGGCGGTCACGGCGCAGAGGGCAATGCCTTTCAGGCCGAAATCGTTCGGGCCGTTGCCGGTGCCGATCAATACGCCGCCGATCCCGAACACCAGAGTGACCGAGACGATCACCAGGTTGCGCGCTTCGGCCAGGTCGATCTTGTGGCGGATCAGGGTGTTCATGCCCACCGCTGCAATCGAACCGAACAGCAGGCACAGAATGCCGCCCATTACCGGCACCGGAATGCTCTGCAGCAGCGCCCCGAACTTGCCAATGAACGCCAGCGTGATGGCAAAGAACGATGCCCAGATCATGATCTGCGGGTTGTAATTCTTGGTCAGCATCACCGCGCCCGTCACTTCGGCGTAGGTGGTATTGGGCGGGCCGCCGAACAGACCGGCAGCAGTGGTGGCGATGCCGTCGCCGAACAGCGTGCGATGCAGGCCCGGCTTTTTCAGGTAGTCGCGTCCGGTCACGCTGCCGACTGCAATTACTCCGCCGATGTGCTCGATGGCAGGGGCCAGAGCGACCGGGACAATGAACAGAATCGCCTGCCAGTTGAATTCCGGTGCAGTGAAGTGCGGCAAGGCCAGCCAGGCGGCGTCAGCGATTTTTTTGGTATCGACCACACCAAAGTAGAACGACAGCGCGAAGCCCACCAGCACGCCGGAGATGATCGGCACCAGACGGAAAATGCCTTTGCCGAACACCGCCACGATCAGCGTGGTCAGCAAGGCCGGCATCGAAATCAGCATGGCGGTCTGATAAGGAATCAACTGCGCGCCATCGCCAGACTTGCCCATCGCCATGTTGGCTGCAATCGGCGCCATGGCCAGACCGATCGAGATGATGACCGGCCCGATCACCACCGGAGGCAGCAGGCGGTCGATGAAACCGGTGCCCTTGATCTTCACGGCCAGACCTAGAAACGTGTAGACGAAGCCTGCCGCCATGACGCCGCCCATGGTCGCGGCCAGGCCGAACTGGCCCTTGGCGAGGATGATCGGGGTGATGAAGGCAAAGCTCGAGGCCAGAAAGACCGGCACCTGACGCCCGGTGACGATCTGGAACAGCAGCGTGCCCAGGCCTGCGGTGAACAGTGCCACGTTCGGATCGAGCCCGGTGATCAGCGGCATCAGGACCAGCGCGCCAAAGGCCACGAAGAGCATTTGCGCGCCGGATAGAATCGTGCGCCACAGTGGATCGTTGAACTCCTGCTGCGTCATCGGGTTACGCGTCCTTCTGCTTGGTGCCGAAAATCTTGTCACCGGCATCGCCCAGGCCCGGAATGATGTAGCCGTGTTCGTTCAGGCGCTCGTCGACGGAAGCGGTGTAGATCATCACGTCCGGGTGCGCCTTCTCTACGGCCGCGATGCCTTCGGGCGCAGCGACCAGAACCATGGCGCGGATTTCCTTGCAGCCAGCCTTCTTCAGCAGATCGATGGTGGCGACCATCGAGCTGCCGGTGGCCAGCATCGGGTCGATGATCATCGCCAGACGCTCGTCGATTTCCGGGACCAGTTTTTCCAGGTAGGTGTGCGCCTGCAGGGTTTCTTCGTTGCGGGCCACGCCGACTGCGCTGACCTTGGCACCCGGGATCAGGCTGAGCACGCCGTCCAGCATGCCGATACCGGCACGCAGAATCGGCACGACGGTGATTTTCTTGCCCGCGATCTTCTCGACTGACACCGTACCGGCCCAGCCTTGAATGTCGTAACTTTCCAGGGTCAGGTCGGCCGTGGCTTCATAGGTCAGCAGCGCGCCGACTTCCTGAGCCAGCTCACGGAAGTTCTTGGTGCTGATGTCGGCACGGCGCATAAGGCCGAGCTTGTGGCGGATCAGTGGGTGACGGATCTCACGAATGGGCATGGGGAAAGGCTCCAGCGGGGCAAAAATCGGTCTAGGTTAATCTATTCAGCTGTTACTGTCTTAAAGCGCGTGCAGTATCGTCTCGAAGCTTCGACGTTCGCGGCTTTTGCAAGACACTCGCAACGTTAGTCCAGAATCACTTGCTCTGGCTTGAACGGATGCGTACCTTTGCCCGCTTTTCTCAAACTGCCTTACCTGGAGAGCGTCATGTCCGCTGATCTCGAGCATATCCGTCAAGTCATGCGCGAAGCTGACTGCTTGTACACCGAGTCCGAAGTGGATGCGGCCATTGCCCGCGTCGGCGCGCAGATCAACGCCGAACTGGCCGAGCGCAATCCGGTTGTGTTCTGTGTCATGAATGGCGGCCTGATTTTCTCCGGCAAGCTGCTCACCCACCTGAACTTCCCGCTGGAAGCGTCCTACCTGCACGCAACGCGTTATCGCAACGAAACCACCGGCGGCGATCTGTTCTGGAAAGCCAAGCCGGAAGTCTCGTTCATGGACCGTGACGTGCTGATCATCGACGACATCCTCGATGAAGGTCACACCCTGGGCGCCATCATCGACTTCTGCAAACACGCCGGTGCCCGCGCTGTGCACACTGCCGTGCTGATCGACAAGGACCACGACCGCAAGGCTCGTCCGGACCTGAAAGCCGACTATGTCGGTCTGCCGTGCATCGATCGTTATATCTTCGGCTTCGGTATGGATTACAAAGGTTACTGGCGTAATGCTGCCGGTATCTATGCGGTCAAAGGGATGTAAGGCATTCTGACGACCGCTTCTGCGAACAGAGGCGGTCGTCGATTGGCAATTATATGGAAACCCTCAATGAAGCTACTGATTCCCGGCGCCGTGGCGTTGGTGCTGTTGTCTGGTGTGGCAGTTGCCGCACCTGCTGCGCCGGTATCGGCCAGCCCCATGCACGATCAATACCTGCCGCCTGACGACCTGAGCCTGCGTGAAGGTGTGCCCGAGCAGCAACAGTTGATGCGTGTCACCGAATACACCATCGTTGCCGGTAACCAGCGGCAGTCGAGTCAGCAGCCGATTCCGGTCACTTCGCCCTTGTCGCTGCGCCTCAAGGGCAAGTCGCTGAACAAGGGTGCGTCCATCTCCCAGGTGCTCGTGCACTTCGACGGCGGTGATAGCAAAAGCCTTAAAAAGCCGACCTATGATGAGCCGTCGAGCACGTTGACGCTTTATTACCCGCTGTCCCAGTACCGCGTGCTGGTGGACTTGCTGCGCAACGAGAAGGTCTATTGTCAGTTCCTCAGTTATGCCAACGGGCACATCTGGGCTGATCTGCACACCACCTCTGCACGTGCGCGTTGAGCGCGGCGCTCGCCGGAGGGTAAACTGCCCGCCCGTGAAAGTGTCTGCGACCTGCTGGAGCCTGTAATGCGTAAAGATAAGAAGCAGTTGATTGGCGATGAGATCGGCGATGAGCAGATCAAACTGTTCCTCAACTTCGAGCCGTATGATGCTACCTCGCCGTCGCTGCACAAGCTGATCAAGGCCTACCGTGGGCTGCGCATCAACGATTTCGAACGCTTTCTGGTGTTCTTCAAGGAAGCGGGCCATGACTTCGATGGCAAGGACGAGCACGGCAACGACTTCATCGCCCTGATCAAGGATCAGCGCAATGCTGATGAGTACATCGAACTGATCGAAAAAGCCCGCGGTTGACTATCGTGCCAAGGCTCCGTATTGCCAGGGCTGGACGCAGAGCGTCCGGAACTGCATTCCCACGCGGAGCTCTCAGTCGTTATACACACGTCCTAGAGCGCCCGGAATAACGGGCTTCCGAGCTTCTGCCCAGAGGGCGTGGGAGCGAACTTGTTCGCGAAGACGGTGTTTTAGTCGATGCATTTTCGGCGATTATACGACCCCCTTCGCGAACAAGTTCGCTCCCACGGCCTTCGGCCAGAATCAAAAACAGACTTGCGTATAACACTGAGCGCAAAGCGTGAGGACGAACGCTGCAGTTATTTGCGCGCCTGATACGCCTTGCCGTAATGCCGCTCCAGTCGTGACTGCAACAACTCCAGCCCGATCGACATGATCCAGTACAGCACCGCTGCGGTGGTCAGCATTTCGATGTATCGATAGCTGGAGCGGCCGTAAGACTGGGACAGAAACATCACTTCCCAGACGCCCATCACTGAAATCAGTGAAGAGTCCTTGAGCATGGAGATGAACTGGTTGGTGGTCGGCGGAATGATCGTGCGCATGGCCTGGGGCAGGGTAACGCGCCAGAAGATCTGCGCCGGGCGCAGCGCCAATGCCAGTGCGGCTTCACGTTGCCCGGCAGAGACGCCGATGATGCCCGCACGGAAAATCTCGCTCAGGTACGCCCCGTAGTTGAGCGACAGCGCGATCACTCCCGCCGTGATGGCTCCGGGCACGATGCCAAGTTGTGGCAGACCGAGATAGATCAGCAGGATCTGAATCAACAATGGCGTGCCGCGAAAGAACGAGGCGTAGAAGCTGGCGATGCCGAACGCCACCGCGCTGCTGGAAAGCCGCGCGAGCGCCGTGACAAAGCCGAGCGCCACCGAGACCACGATCGAGCACACCGACACGAATAATGTCAGCGCCGCGCCCTGCAGAAAGCCGTTGGGTGCCAGATGCAGCCCGATCAGGTTCGGTAATTTGTCGAGGATGATCGACAGCTTCAGATCGAAGCTCAGGAAGAAACCGGCGAACAGGACGAACATGACCAGCCAGGTCAGGTAAAGCCGTGTGCGGAAGCCGAAAACTCGCTTGAGCAGGCTCTGTTCGGCCTGCTCGGGTGGGCGCTGGGGCTGAAAGGAAGTCATTTGCTGATGTCAGCACCGATCCACTTTTGCGACAGCTTGCTCAGGGTGCCATCGCTCTTCAGTTCGGCAAAGACTTGGCGAACCTTGGCATCCCATTCCGGATCGTCTTTTTCGATGGCCACGGAGTTGGGTTCTTCATACAGCGACTCGCCCGCCAGTTTGAAGCGCTTGTCCTGATCCAGGCGTGGTTTTGCGGTCACCAGATTGGTGAGAATCGCGTCCAGCCGCTTGCCAGCACCCAGCCCGAGGTCTTGAAAGGCCACGTTGTCGTTGTCGTACGGAGCGATCTGCACGTCTTCGAACGGGTACTGCAGTGGCTTGTCTTCGGCGCCATCGATGACCAGATTCTTGTTCAGGTAGCTTTCATAGCTGGAGGCGCTGGTCAGACCGACCTTCTTGCCGCTCAGGTCCTTGGCCGAATGGATACGATCATCCGTGGCGTTGACCACGATCACCGCAGGCGAGGCGTAATACTCGACCGGGAAGTTGAACACTTCGGCGCGGGCCTTGCTCGGTGTCATCGAGCAGACGCAGATGTCATAACGACCACTCCAGTGGCCCGCGGCGATCACGTCCCAGGACGGTGTTTCGAGGCGCAGCTTGACGCCCAGTTTCTGCGCCACGGCCTTGGCGACGTCGACATCGAAGCCGTCCAGTTCATTCTTGTCATTCAGGAAAGAGAAGGGCGGGTAACTTTCCATGAGAACGTTGACCAGCTCTTTGTTTTTCTGCACGCGATCCAGCGTGGCGCCGGCCAGAACTTGCGTGGAGGCTGCCAGAGTGACCAGGCCGATGCCCAGCAGAGCGCGATAGTTCACAGATATCCCCTGAAAAAGTGTTTGTAGTTTGATGAAAGGGCCGTATTAAATACGTTATACAAGACTGACTCATAATGAGTTTTTTTCATATACATATAAGCAGATCACATATGAAGCAAGGCACAACTGTAATTCTCGATGGAGGCATGGGCCGTGAGCTGCAGCGTCGCGGAGCCCCGTTTCGCCAGCCTGAATGGTCGGCGCTGGCATTGAGTGAAGCACCGGAAGCGGTGAGTGCGGTACACGCCGCTTATATCGAAAGTGGTGCTCAGGTCATTACCAGTAACAGCTACGCCGTCGTACCGTTTCATATTGGCGAAGAGCGTTTTGCCCGCGAAGGTCAGGCATTGGCAGCACTGGCCGGGCAACTGGCGCGCGAGTCGGCCGATGCGTCTGGCGGACGCGCCCGGGTGGCCGGCTCCATTCCGCCGCTGTTCGGTTCCTATCGCCCTGATCTGTACAAGCCGGAGCAGGCGACTGATGTTCTGAAACCACTGGTTGCCGGGCTGTCGCCGTATGTCGACCTGTGGCTGGCCGAAACCCAGAGCTGCATTCTCGAAGCGCAGACCATCCGCGCCGGGCTGCCCAATGACGGTAAACCGTTCTGGCTGTCGTTCACCCTGCAGGATGAGGACACTGACGAGGTCCCGCGTCTGCGCTCAGGCGAGCCGGTCGCCGATGCAGCCAGGGCTGCCGCAGCAATGGGCGTCGCCACGCTGCTGTTCAACTGCAGCCAGCCAGAGGTGATCGGTGGCGCAATCGATGCGGCCCGTGAGGTGTTCACGTCGCTGAACGTCGACATTGCCATCGGCGCGTACGCCAACGCCTTCCCGCCGCAACCCAAGGACGCCACCGCCAACGACGGCCTGGACGAGCTGCGCGAAGACCTTGACCCGCAGGGCTATCAGCAGTGGGCGGCAGACTGGGTCAAGCGCGGCGCCACGCACATTGGCGGCTGCTGCGGGATTGGCCCGGAGCACATTGCCGTACTGTCCAGAAGCCTCTGACCGGCACCTGCAATAAACGCAATAAAAAGCCCCGTGGCTGGTAAAGGCTCACGGGGCTTTTTGTGACAGCACAGCAGCAGTCGGGTCAGGCGAAGCTGTGTTCCTGGCTGCTTTTCTCGACCAGTTCCAGCGCCTCGTCGTTCTGCGCGCTGATACGCTCGTAGAGCGGCGCATCGGTTTCGAGGATCTTCTCCCGGGCCGGGAAAATCTCTTCGAGCTTGGTCGCCCATTCCGTGCGGGTTTTCTCCGGGAAGCAGCGCTCGATCAGTTCAAGCATGATCGACACAGTCACCGAAGCGCCGGGCGAAGCGCCGAGCAGTGCGGCCAGCGAGCCATCCTGTGCAGACACCAGCTCGGTGCCGAATTGCAGGACGCCGCCTTTTTTCGCGTCTTTCTTGATGATCTGCACGCGCTGACCGGCGATTTCGAGGCGCCAGTCTTCGGCTTTCGCTTCCGGATAGAAGCGGCGCAGCGATTCCAGGCGTTGCTCCATCGATTGCATCACTTCGCTGACCAGGTACTTGGTCAGGTCCATGTTGTCGCGCGCCACCGCCAGCATCGGTTTGATGTTGGCCACGCGGACCGACAGCGGCAGGTCGAGGTACGAGCCGTGTTTCAGGAACTTGGTGGTGAAACCGGCATAAGGTCCGAACAGCAGGGATTTCTTGCCATCGACCACGCGGGTGTCCAGGTGTGGCACCGACATCGGCGGCGAACCCACGGCGGCCTGACTGTACACCTTGGCCTGGTGATGCTTGACCACTTCCGGGTTGTCGCAACGCAGCCACTGGCCGCTGACCGGGAAGCCGCCAAAGCCTTTGCTTTCTTCGATGCCCGACAACTGCAACAGCGGCAACGCTGCGCCACCGGCACCGAGGAACACGAATTTGGCATCTATCTCACGCGTGCCGCCGCTATTCACGTCCTTGACGCTGACGGTCCAGCCGGCGCCGTTGCGGGTCAGATTGGTCACCCGGCTGCGGTACTTGATCTGCGTCCCTGGGGCGCTGGTCAGGTGGCCGAGCAGTTGGTTGGTCAGCGCACCAAAGTTGACGTCGGTGCCGTTCATCATCCGCGTTGCAGCAATTTTTTCGTCCGCAGGCCGACCAGGCATCATCAATGGCATCCACTCGGCCAGCGTTGCCTTGTCCTCGGTGTATTCCATCGAAGAGAAGGCGTGATGCTTGCTCATGGCTTCAAAACGGGTCTTGAGGAACGAGACGCCTTTTTCGCCCTGTACGAAGCTCAGGTGCGGAACCGGGTTGATGAATGAGCGAGCTGAACCAAAGGTGCCCTTGCGCGCCAGGTAGGCCCAGAACTGTTTCGAGACTTCGAACTGGGTGTTGATGTGCACCGCTTTCTTGATGTCGATGGAGCCATCAGCCGCAGGCGGCGTGTAGTTCAGCTCGCACAGACCGGCGTGGCCGGTGCCGGCGTTGTTCCACGGGTTGGAACTCTCCGCAGCACCGGAATCCATCAGCTCAACGACTTCCAGCGTGATGCCGGGGTCGAGCTCTTTTAGCAATACCGCCAGAGTGGCACTCATGATGCCCGCTCCGACCAGTACTACATCGACTGCTTCGTTATGCGCCATTAACGCGTCTCCAAAATCTGCAGCACCAAATTGACGGCATACGATCCTGAGGCTGTTTGCCAGGTGTTCGTGGGCTGAATCAAGCGTCTACCCTCGTTTGCCTGGCCAGGATCGCCTGACCGATTCTTCGCAATTTTTCGCATCCAAAGCGCAGGTCCCGGTCAGGCCCGGTCATGGTTCATCAATACTTCATGAACGCATTTCCAGGCCTGCGAGGCCATTCGACCATCGTCAGGGAGCCCCTTGTGCAACGGGCGCCTGTCGATGGCGTCAGGCTCCGGTCATGGAGGCACAGTCGCGGTCAGTCCTGTTCAAGAGAGCCGGTTCAGACGCTGATGGTGCATTTACAAACGCGTACCTATTCATTTGCTCGCCACACTCTTGTGAAGTAGTGAAACCCGTTTTTCACGTCCTTTTGGGAACGCGAACCAAACCTCGAAATGGCTGCGATGACAGCGCTGGCAGGTCAGGCGCATAAAGAGTGAGGCGCTGACCGGCAAGAAAGGTTCGATAGGATTCGAGCATTCTTCACCTTTCATCGAGCACACTCGTGCGCAAATGACCTGTGTGGGCGGCTCTCTGTGGGCATTACGAAGGCGCTAATACGGCGATTAGCAGTGCTGCGAGGCCCGATCAGGAGACGTCCTTATAATCGGGGGGAGATTATAGCGATGAAATGGCAGGAATTGATCGCTTTAAATGACTTTTATTCGCTCCCCGGTCAGGCGGTGAGCAACTGGCCGCGCGTTGAGCGTTCGCTACGCTGCGTCATGCGTGCGCTGGCGGGCAGTGGCTGATTCAACCAACTGAGCCGTTGCTCGGTCACTTCGACCCATTCCACGCCGGCCGGACGTTGTGCGCAGTGTTTGAACGCACGGCAGACGCCTGCCTGATCGATACGCGCGTAGTGGCGATGCTGGGGACGTGCAGTGAACAGAGACCGGAACAGATTCATGGCGCAGCTCCTGTGACTTTAATGAGCGTCTGGGCGATGGAGGCGAGTCTGCCGTGTGGATGTGACGCCCTGATTACACCGTGCTGCATGAATCTCGCCCTGCGTTGCGGCGTGAACCCCGATGCGTGGCGAATGTCCGAGGCTTAACGGTCAGTGGCCTCTGGTTAGCGGCTGTGACAGGCCGCTATACTGCGGCACATTCAGTGTCTGGCCCATGGAGAAATGAGCATGCTGCGTCGCATTTTGTTCGGTTTGCTTGCTGTAAGCAGTTTGACCCTGGTGGGCTGTGCCCACAGCCCACAACAACTCAGCCCCACGCCCAAGCTCAATGCGCAGCTGGCGGCGGTAGGGCGTGGGCAGCCTGTGGTGGTTCGTGTCGTCGACGGCCGTCCTGGCCCGACACTGGGCACGCGCGGTGGCATGTACCCGGAAACCAGTTCGATCAGCGTCACCGGTGCCGACATCGTTCCCAAGCTTCAGGCTCAGGCTGAAGCCGCCGTGCGCCTGCTGGGCTTTACGCCGACCCAGGGCGGCAGCGCTCCGCAGTTGACCGTGACCCTGGCAGACCTGAAGTACCAGTCGCCGAAGGAAGGTCTGTACGTGACTGAAGCCACCATCAGCTCGACGTTCCGCGCTGACGTGCGCAATAACGGCCGTACCTACAGTGGTCGTTACGCCGCATCGCTGGACCAGCGTTTCGGTATGGCGCCGAATCAGGAAACCAACACCAAGCTGGTGAGCGACGTGTTGAGCGACGCACTGACCCGCGTCTTCCAGGACCCGACCATCGGTTCGACCCTGTCGCAGTAAGCCTCTAACCATCGCGATAAAAAAAGCCCGGCCCCTGTTGAAGGGGCCGGGCTTTTTGCTGTTCCGGGTTTGGTATCAGGCTGCTTGCTGGTAGAAGTCGAGGAAACTCAAGCCCGTATCCTGATCCAGATCCGGCAGATCATGATGAACATGCCCGCCCAGTGCGCAGTAGACCAGCCAGTGGCGGTCCTGAACATTGAAGGCCAGGCCATCGATCAACTCCTGCTGCTCATCGCTTGGGGCGATGAGATAAAGGCGATCCTGATTTTTTGCATGCAGCATGACAAGCTCCAAAGAGAGGGAAGTCCGTTTCTCGAGGAGCCACACAATGCAGGCGAAGTATGACGCTGGGGTGACAGCGGCACAGAATTGTCGTGCAGGATGTTTCGAGGGCGCATGACCACGCGCAGCCTGGGCATTACACGTGCTCTCCCGTATACCTGTCTTTCCTCACGCTCCCGCGTGGGAAAGCCCTGGGTGACGCTCTGCGTCATGGCGCTGAAGCGCTCAAGACCGGGCGAAGAGCGCCCGGAGCGGCGTACCCATACTCAGCATGGGCACGATAGACGTTCCAGGTCTTAAAGCGCCAGCCCTGCCTTGACGCGGTACTGGTTGCGTACCGGGGTCGCGTATTGCTGAATCATGTAAGGGCGGTGCTCGATCGGCGTGCCTGCCAGGCGGGTTTCCCACTCTTCCCTGGCGCGCTCGAGTTCATCCGCCGGGAACAGCGCTTCGGCCTTCGGCACTTCAAGCGCCGGATCGGCATCGTTCCATTGCGCGTACGCCAGGTAATGCACCGGGAACAGCCGATAGCCGCCGAGAATCTGCCGATCCATTTCTATGGCCAGTTGCTTGGTGTCCTCGAAATGCTCGGTGATCGGCGGTGCGAAGTTCACATGCACACGGCCTTTATAGCCGGTGATCCCCAGGGCAATGCTCACGTCGTCTTCGCCCGGCGTCTTGGTGTAGACGCCGGTTGTCGCACGAATGTACAGCTCGCGGGCCTTGGCGCTGTCGCACGGATCATACTCATAGCTGATCGACACCGGGATCAGGTTCAGCGAACGAATCACGTCGCCAAACGGCTCATCCTTGCGGCTCATGTGGAACATCTTGAGGATCGCCGACTCGGTACGGTCGTCACCGTCCTTGGCGCGGCCTTCGGCCTGAGCGATCCAGATCGACTGGCAGTCCTGGGTGATCGAGTGATTGATGTACGCCGACAGCAATTGATAAGCCGCCATTTTCTCGCGCCGCCCGATGATCGAGCGGTGCACGATGAAGCTCTTGTTGAGGCGCATCAGGTCGCTGACGAATGGCTTTTGCAGCAGGTTGTCGCCAATCGCGATGCGCGGGGTGGGCAGGCCTGCGTGGTACACGGCGTAGTTGACGAACGCCGGGTCCATGACGATATCGCGATGGTTGGCCAGAAACAGGTAGGCACAACCGGACTTCAGCTGTTCGACGCCGGTGTAGGTGACCCCGTCCGTGGCGCGTTCGATGGTGTGGTCGACGTAATATTCAACCTTGTCCTGCAGCGTGGCGACCGAGTCGATACCGGCAAATTCGCGGCGCAGCTTGCGCGCCAGGGTGGGCTGCAGCAGCCAGCCGAATGCGCCCGCCAGGCGTGGAAAGCGGAATCGGGTCAGAATGGCGAGAAAGGCTTTGTCGCTCAGCAGACGTGCCAAGACGGCGGGGACTTCTGCATCGTTGTAAGGTCGGATGGCATCAAATTCGCCCATCATGCTCTCTTGTTTGAATCGAATAGGGTAAAAAGAAGACGGATTTGTTAAAACTGCCTTCTGAAGAATGGGTCAATTATACGCATAACTGATCCCGGAGACCGTGATGCAGGAATTACAGAGTTACGACTGCCCTTATTGCGGCGAACCTGTCGAAGCCGTACTGGACCTTTCCGGCGGCGATCAACAGTACATTGAAGACTGTCCGGTCTGTTGCCGCCCGATCGTTTTCGACCTGCAGACCGACGGCGAAGACTGGAATCTGGACGTTCGCAGCGAGAACGAGTGATGCAGAAGATCTACGAGCCCGAGAACCTGATGGAGGCCGAGTTGCTGCTGGCGATGCTCGCCAGTGAAGGTGTCAACGCGCATCTGGCCGGTCGCGATCTGCTCGGGGCGATGGGCGAGCTGCCGGGGCTGGGGCTTCTGGCTCTCAAGGTCGAAGATGCGCAGGTCGCCCGCGCACGAGCGTTGATCACTGCGTACAATAGCGCTTCGCCCCTGTCTGGCGATGAGCCGGACGACTTCCCCGATGTACTGGTGTGCTGAGCACCTTAAAAGAGTCTGATTAGCCCCCATGTGTGGACGCTACGCCCTGTTTCGCTGGACCCCTGCCTTTGCCGCCTTGCCCGGTTTTCCTGCCGATCAGCAGGCGCAATGGAATATTTCGCCAGCCGACTGGGTGTTGATCATGCGTGCCGCCGAAAATGCTGACGGTATCGAACTGGTGCGCGCGCGCTGGGGCCTCACGCCGGCCTGGCTCACCGACCTGTCGAAAACGCCTGCCCACGCCCGCGCCGAAACCGTAGCCGAGCAGCCGATGTTTCGCGATGCCTTCACCCATCGCCGTTGTCTGCTCCCCGCCAACGGCTTCTACGAATGGCGTGGCACGGTGCGCAAGCGTCCTTTCTGGCTGACGCCGGGGGAGGGCGCCGCACTGTTTTTCGCCGCGATCTGGGAAGCCTATCCGGTGCAGGGGCATACGTACCTGAGCGTCGCGGTGGTCACCCAGGCGGCTGCGACCCAGCGTCGGCCGTTGATTCTGGACGCCAAGGGCCAGAAAGACTGGCTGGCCGCCGACACGCCGCTGCCGACCCTGCAAGCGTTGCTGGCTGCCCCACAGACGGCGTTGCGTGAGCGGCCTTTGGCCAATCTGGTCAATGATCCGAAGCTGAATGCCCCCGAGTGCCTTACGCCGCTAAGGTAGTCGGGCAAGGCAAAAAACACCGAATCGGACAAATCCGATATCCGCGTTGAAGCACATCTGATACAAACTGGACATACCTGCGGGAACCATCCACCCCTGTCAAAGACCAAGATGCCAGTTGGCCGGTATCTGGCGCAGAGGTCTGCCCCGGGACTGACCGTTTCATACACAAGGAGATACACCATGCGTCCTTCATTTGCCTTCTGTGCCTTGAGCGCTGCGTTGCTGCTCGGCGGGTGTCAGGCAGTCAATACCACGAGTGGCGACTCGGTCGGTGTGGAGCGCAAACAGTACATGTTCAGCATGCTCTCCACGGATGAAGTCAACAAAATGTACGCCCAGTCCTACCAGCAGACCGTTGGCGAAGCGACCAGCAAAGGGGTGCTCGACACCACCAGCGCCAATGCCAAGCGGGTTCATGCAATCGCCAATCGACTGATTGCCCAGGCGCCCAAATTGCGGGCTGATTCGGCGCAGTGGCAGTGGGAAGTCAACCTGATCAAGAGCGACGAGCTGAACGCCAACTGTGGTCCTGGTGGCAAGATCATTGTCTACAGCGGCCTGATCGATACCCTCAAACTGACCGACGATGAAATCGCGGCGGTCATGGGCCACGAGATCGCCCATGCCTTGCGCGAGCACGGGCGTGAAGCGATGTCCAAGGCATACGGTGTTTCAATGGCCAAGCAGGGCGCAGGTGCCTTGCTGGGATTGGGACAGGACAGCCTGGCGTTGGCAGATACCGTGGTCAACTACAGCCTGACGCTGCCCAACAGCCGCAGTAACGAGAACGAAGCCGATCTGCTCGGTCTGGAACTGGCCGCACGCGCCGGTTACAACCCGAATGCGGCGATCACCCTGTGGCAGAAGATGACCCAGAACTCCGGTGGTTCGCAGCCTGAGTTCATGAGCACTCACCCGGCCTCGGAAAGTCGCATCGCTTCGTT
The DNA here is from genome assembly GCF_000972175.1 of Pseudomonas syringae pv. coryli str. NCPPB 4273. Lineage (NCBI taxonomy): Bacteria > Pseudomonadati > Pseudomonadota > Gammaproteobacteria > Pseudomonadales > Pseudomonadaceae > Pseudomonas > Pseudomonas syringae pv. coryli. Next base: position 155,792 of record NZ_AWQP01000025.1, read on the forward strand.
GCAGGCTGCGATACCGAAAGTCATGCCGCTGTACCAGAAAGCCGCTAAATCCTGAGTGGATGAGTCGCCCGTAGCGTTGCGAGGGTTTTCGCAACGCTACGGGTCAGCATCACACCCAGCCGCTGACTTGCATTGCCTTGTAAACAGCCACCAGCGCCAGCACGAAGAACGCGCAGGCAGCCAGTCGGCGGATCAGGGTCAGCGGCAGCTTCTCGGCGGCGAAATTGCCCGCCAGCACCACCGGCACATTGGCCAGCAGCATGCCCACCGTGGTGCCCAGAATGACCAGCCACAGGTAGGAATACTGCGCCGCCAGCATCACCGTGGCGATCTGCGTCTTGTCACCGATTTCAGCGATGAAGAACGTGATCAGCGTGGTCATGAACGGGCCGAACTTGCGTGCCGTGCTGGCTTCGTCGTCGTCCATCTTGTCCGGAACCAGTGTCCACAGCGCCGTGGCGGTAAAGCTGGCGGCGAGGATCCAGTGCAGCACTGCGTCTGACAGATAACTGCTGAACCAGGCACCTACAGCGCCGGCTGCCGCATGGTTGGCCAGCGTTGCGGCGACGATGCCGGCGATGATCGGCCATGGCTTGCGAAAGCGCGCAGCGAGAATGAGCGCGAGCAACTGCGTCTTGTCACCGATTTCGGCGAGCGCGACCACTGCGGTAGGGACTAAGAATGATTCCAGCATCAGGTTTCCTAAGGGGCGGGCCGACACGGCTATGACACGTACGACCTCCCCGCCCCGGGTAAGGTGTTCGTGTCATAGGTCTTGTCAAACCACCGATCCGTCTGAGCGGATTCCGGGTCGCACGTACCATGGTCTGAGGACCAAGTATGTTGATACGTGCCGGACGAGCATGGCGCTCGTGGGAGACTACTCCCCTAGGACGGAGCGGATTCTGCCTCCGCGAAAACGTTTCGGCAAGTGCTTATTTCAGGGGCGTTTGGCGCTGTAGATTTTGAAACCGTTGCCCTGCGCTCTGACTTCGCACTGGCCGACGTGCTCTTCGATCAGCGGCTGATAACGCAGGAAGTTATTCGCCACCAGGCGCAGTTCGCCGCCTGATTTGAGATGTTGGCGTGCTTTTCTCAGCAAGTTTTCCGTTGCCATGTAATCGGTATGAACGCCGACATGGAACGGCGGATTGCTCAGAATGGTGTTCAAACCCATCGGTGCTGCGTCGATGCCGTCACCGGTCAGCACCTGGGCTTGCAGGCCATTGGCGGCCAGGGTCAGGCGTGAACTGGCGGTGGCGAAGGCATCGACATCGAGCATGATGACTTCGTTGTGCGGGTAACGACGCTTGATCGCCGCGCCCAGCACTCCGGCGCCGCAACCGAAGTCGAGCAGGTTGCCGCTGGGCAGCTTGTCGATGTTTTCCAGCAACAGGGCTGAACCACGGTCGAGGCGGCCATGGCTGAACACGCCGGGCAGGCTGACGACGGTGAGCGGGCCGTCCTGCAATTCGATCTGGTAGGGCCTGGCGAGGCTTTCCAGGCTGACGGCTTGCGGTGCGTGCTCGACGGTGACTTGCCACAGCTGGCAGTGGCGGGCGCTGTCCAGCTTGCGCGCGCGGCCGAAAGGGCTCAGTTGCTTGGCAGCCGCTTCGATGCCGCCACGTTTCTCGCCGACCAGAAACAGCTCGCGTCCGGCCAGTCGCGAGGCCAGTGCATTGAGCAGGTAGTCGGTCAGGTCACGCGCCTTGGGCAGGAACAGCACAGCGGCTTCGAAGTCAGTCTGTGGCGCTTCGACACCGAAATCCACGCGCCCTTCAAAACGTGTGTCCAGAGCCGCCTGATCACCGGCGTGCCAGCACCATCCACGGGCATCCGGCAGTTTTCCGAGCAGGTCATCGGCGGGCAGCCCGACCAACAACAGCGAGCCCTGAAACAGCTCGGCCTGACGGAGTAACACTTCACTGCGCGGGTCCATGGAATGGCTCCTGAAAAAGCGCGCAGTCTATCAGGATATGGGCCAGGAGGACGCGGAGCGTCCGGAACGGCATGCGACGCGGAGCGCCGCACGATAGTTGCGATGATCGTTCCTCACCCCAGCGTGGGAATGCAGTACTCGACGCTCTGCGTCGCCAGAGGACGCAGAGCGCCGCACGATAGTTGCGATGATCGTTCCTCACGCTCTGCGTGGGAATGCAGTTCTCGACGCTCTGCGTCGCCAGAGGACGCGGAGCGCCGCACGATAGTTGCGATGATCGTTCCTCACGCTCCGCGTGGGAATGCAGTTCTCGACGCTCTGCGTCGGAAGAGGGCACGGAGCGCCGCACGATAGTTGTGGTTATCGTTCCTCACGCTCCGCGTGGGAATGCAGTTCTCGACGCTCTGCGTCGTCAAGAGGACGCAGAGCGTC
>NZ_AWQP01000026.1:0-65009 GCF_000972175.1 Pseudomonas syringae pv. coryli str. NCPPB 4273
GGGCTAGCCGCACCGCGCCATGGATGGCGCGTTGCGGCGACCCCCGGATCAGTGACAGGGCGAAGGAACCCGACGAAGTCGGGCCGGAAACGGAGCTGCGGGTTTTGCCTACTTTGGCCCCATCAAAGTAGGTCGCCGAGGGGCGAAAAGGTGACCTGAGTCGAACCTCGATCCACCTGACAACGAAAAACCGCCGTGTGACGCAGAGCGTCACGAACTGCATTCCCACGCGGAGCATGGGAACGATAGTCAACCGTCCAACTTTTCGGGGTCAGTTCAGGACGCTCTGCGTCCTCTTTTTAAGCATCAAGCCCGCTGCGATTCAGCCTCTTCATGCGCATGGCGCAGGCGTTCGCGGCTATTGGTCAGGTGCAGGCGCATCGCGGCGCGGGCCGCATCGGAATCCTGGCGGGCGATGGCGTCGAAGATTTCTTCGTGCTCGCGGCTCAGCCGATCCATGTAGTGCTGCTGGTCATCATGCGCCAGACGCGCCGAATTCAGCCGGGTACGCGGGATGATGCTGGTGCCCAGGTGGGTCATGATGTCGGTGAAGTAGCGATTGCCGGTCGACAAGGCAATCTGCAGATGGAACTGGAAGTCCGACGCCACGGCATCGGTGGCGTGTGCCGCGCTTTCATTGAGCGCGTCCAGCGCCGAACGCATGGCTGCCAGTTGTTCATCACTGCGCCGCTGGGCCGCCAGGCCCGCCGACTCGACTTCAAGGCTGATGCGCAGTTCGAGAATCGCCAGCACATCACGCAGGGTGACGATGGTCGCCGGGTCAATCCGGAAGCCACTGGGGCTCGGCGTGTCGAGCACGAAGGTGCCGATGCCATGACGGGTCTCGACCAGACCGGAGGCCTGCAGACGCGAAATCGCCTCACGCACGACCGTCCTGCTGACGCCCTGCTCTTCCATGATTGCGGATTCGGTGGGCAGTTTGTCGCCGCGCTTGAGCTGACCGCTGCGAATACGCTCGGACAGCTCTGTCACCAGCTCCTGCGCGAGGCTGCGGTGTTTTCTGCGGGCGCGGGGCAGAGCGCTTTGATTTTCCATCCAACATCGATCTCTGGACTGCTAAACATGGGCTAATCATAGCTCAGCGGTTGTATGATCACACCCTCAAAAGCGCCGTGTCCCCTATAGCATCAACCTCAAAACGTTGCTGATCACGCTTGCTCGATCAATTTGCCGCCCTCGACACGCACATGCCGGCCATGGAAGCTTTTCAGGCTGCTGCGGTGCCCGACACTGATCAGCGTCAGGCCCGGCAGCCCATCGATGACTGCCTGATGCATGGCCGCTTCGTCATCTTCGTCCATGGCCGAGGTGGCCTCATCCACATACAGCCAGCTCGGCGCGACCAGTAACGCGCGCGCAAACGCCACCCGCTGCTGCTCGCCCGGCGAGAGGAAACGCTGCCAGTGATTGCTTTCGTCCAGACGCGGTATCAGATGCTCCAGACGGCACTGCTCCAGTACCTCGGCAAAGCGCAGGGCCGGGTAATGTTCGGCGGGTTGTGGATAACTCATCGCCTCACGCAATGTGCCGATGGGCAGGTAAGGCCGTTGCGGCAGGAACAGCGCCGTGCCGGTGGGCAAGCGAATCTGTCCCGAACCCTCGGGCCAGAGACCGCCCAGCGCCCTCAATAACGAGCTTTTGCCACTGCCAGAACGACCGCTGAGCATCACCCGCTCTCCCGCGCCGACCTGCAGACTGGCGTCGCTCAGCAATTGACGACCGCCAGCAAGGCTCAAGCCCAGATTGCGCAGGTCCAGCGTGTCGTTGGCGTGAATTCTTTCGATGGCCGGCTGCCGATCTTCGTTGTCAGTCATGGCCTGGCGGAAGCTGAGCAGACGGTCGCTGGTAGCGCGCCATGACGCCAGCGTGCCATAGGCGCTGATGAACCAGCTGAAGTTCTCCTGCACGTTGCCGAAGGCCGAGTTGATCTGCATCAGATCGCCCAGCTCGATCTTGCCGGCGAAATACCGTGGCGCGGCCACGATGAACGGAAAGATCAGCGCAATCTGCGAATAGCCCGAGGTGAAAAACGTCAGCCGCTTCTGAACCTTCATCGAGGCCCGGAAGTTATTCCAGATCATCATGAAGCGCGCGCTCAGGCGCTGGTTTTCATTGCGTTCACCCTCGGACAAGGCAATGCTTTCGGCGTTTTCGCGCACCCGCACCAGCGCGAAACGCAGGTCTGCCTCGAATCGCTCCTGCTGGTTGTTCAACGGGATCAGCCGCTTGCCGATCCAGTGCGTCAGCAGGCTGCCCACCAGCGCATAAAGCATGGCTGCCCAGAACATGTAGCCGGGAATGGTCACGCCGAACAGCTCGATACTGCCCGACACGCCCCAGAGAATCACCGAAAACGACACCAGACTGACCACCGAGCTCATCAGCCCCAGCCCCAGGCTGAGCGTGCTGGTGGTGAACTCGTTAAGGTCTTCGGACAGACGCTGGTCAGGGTTATCGGTGTAACCGCCCTGCTCCAGCTGGTAGTAATTCTTGTCGGCGAGCCAGCGCGCGAAGTGTTGCTCCGTCAGCCAGCGACGCCAGCGGATGGTCAGCAACTGGGTCAGGTACAAGCGATAGACCGCAGCCAGAATGGCGATCGCGGCGATGCCGCTGAAGTACAGGATCAGGTGGGTGAACGCAGCCAGATCCTTGTTCTGCAGAGCGTTGTAAAAGTCTCGGTACCAACTGTTGAAGAACACCGAGACCTGCACGCTGAACAGCGACAGCGCGATCACCGAGACCAGCAGCAGCCAGGCAGTGGTTTTTTCCTCACTGCGCCAGTACGGCGTTATCAGCTTCCAGACCCGGGGTAGAAAGGCTCCTTGCACAGTATCGTTGACGGCAGAATATTCAGCATTGCGATTCATGTGGTTCAGGCTCGCTCTCTTTGAACGTACGATGCCTGAGCACAATGAAGCAAAAAAACGCCTACGCGATCACTATGAAAAAACCTTCATCAACGCCGCACGGGGCGCTTCTGCAACTTGCGCTGCAAGGTCCGGCGGTGCATGCCCAGCGCCCGCGCAGTCGCTGAAATATTGCCCTCGTGCTCGGTCAGTACGCGCTGGATATGCTCCCACTGCAAGCGATCCACCGACATCGGATTCTCGGGGACCAGCGTGTCGAGGTTGGCGTGCTCGGACAGCAGGGCCGCGAGTACGTCATCCGCGTCAGCCGGTTTGCACAGGTAGTTGCACGCGCCGCGCTTGATCGCTTCGACCGCCGTGGCAATGCTCGAATAACCGGTGAGAATCACCACGCGCATGTCCGGGTCCATTTCCAGCAGCTTGGGCAGCAGCACCAGACCGGAATCGCCGTCCATCTTCAGGTCCAGCGCGGCGTATTCGGGGATGTCCTGTTGCGCCAGGGCCAACCCTTCTTCAGCCGAGCCGGCGGTGCTCACGCGAAAACCACGACGGCTCATGGCCCTCGCCATCACACGGGTGAACGTCGCGTCGTCATCGACCAGCAACAGATGCGGCAGCTCTTCGCCTTCGACCTGGATGTCATCGTCACTCATGCTTCTTCTCCTCGCGTATCTCGGGGCAGGCGCAGCTCGGTGAGCGTACCGCCTTCTTCATGACTGTAGAGCTTCACCGAGCCACCCGCACGGGTGACGCTGGCCTTGCTCAGGAACAGACCCAGGCCGAAACCTTTGCCCTTGGTAGTAAAGAACGGTTTGCCGATCTGTTCGGCAATCGCCAGCGGCACACCCGCGCCATGGTCGCGAATGCTGATGCAGATTTCCGCACTGTCCCAGTCCAGATTGACTTCAAGGCCATCGGGGCAGGCATCGGCAGCGTTGTTGAGCAGGTTGAGCAGCGCCTGGGTCAGGTCCGGCGGCGGCGCCAGCATCGGCGCTTCGCCCTTGCCCAATTGATAGAAACGGTAACTCACTTCCGGGCGCATCAGATGCCAGCGGTTGAGGGACTCGTCCAGCCAGCGGGTGGCAGCCTGATATTCGACGGCCATGCGCCGATTGGCTTCGGCGGCGCGCACCAGTTGCTGCAGGGTCTGCTTGCACTGCTTGACCTGCTCCTGCAGCACGGACAGGTCATCCTGCAAGGCCGGGTCGCTGTGGTCCTGGCGCATTTCCTTGAGCAGCACGCTCATGGTTGCCAGCGGCGTTCCCAATTCATGGGCCGCCCCTGCGGCCTGGGTCGCGACGGCGAGCAACTGCTGATCACGCAGGCCTTCTTCGCGACGCTCGGCACGCAGTTGCTCCTGGCGACGCAGCTCTTCGGCCATCTTCGCAGCAAAAAAGGTAATCACCGCAGCGGCCAGCGCAAAACTCAGCCACATGCCGTAGATCTGCATGTTTTCCCGGGCGATGGAGTCGGTTTCCAGCGGATAGGAACGCACCATCAGCAAGGTGTACATACTCAGCGCAAAGCCGGACAGAATCAGCGAATAACGCCATGGCAGCGTGGCGGCGGCAATGGTCAGCGGCACCAGATAATAGGAAACGAACGGGTTGGCCGAGCCGCCCGAGTAATACAGCAGCGCGCTGTGAATCAGCAGGTCCAGCGCCAGTTGCAGCGCATATTCAAGCTCGGTGAGCGGCAGCGAGGTGCGCAGACGAATGACCGTCAGCCCGCAGAGCACCAGCGAGCAGCCCAGAGTGATCGACAGTTGCAGCCAGGGCAACGGCAGAAAGTCGAACAGCCAGGCCATACCGACCGAGCCGGCCTGCGCGGCCAGCACCAGAATACGGATGAATGTCAGGCGCCACAGGTTTTGCCGTGTGGCTGAAAGCATTTGAACGGGGGCGAGCATGAGCTCTCCTGATGAGTGCTCCAGGCGGATCGCAGCGAGTATAACCAAGCGGGAGGCAAAACTGAAAAAGTGCGTCAACGCACCGCACGCCAGAGTACTCGGTCATCGCAGGAACCGGACCAAAGCGCTACAGTCAGAACACTTTGCGCCGCCCGACCACCGTCGGAGGCCGTTTGATAACAAGGAGCTCTCATGTTCAACCTTCGCCCTGCCGCCACCCTCGTCGCGCTGGCTGCTGCTTTGTCCAGCCTGCCCGCCATGGCTGAAGAAGCCCGTTACAACCAGATTTCATTGCGCGCCGAGGTCAATCAGGAGGTGCAGCGCGACCTGATGCTCGTCACGCTGTACACCGAAGCGCAGGACAGCGATCCGGCCAAACTGGCTGCGCAGATCACCGAGACGCTGAACAAGGCGCTGGGGCAGGCGCGCCAGGTCAAGGACGTGAAGATTCGCCAGGGCAGCCGCAACAGCTACCCGGTCTACGACGATAAAGGCCAGAAGATCACCGGCTGGCGTGAACGCGCCGAACTGCGCCTGGAAAGCGCAGACTTTGCCGTGCTGTCCAAGCTGACCGGCGAGCTGCTGACCGACCTGAAAATGGGCGGCATGGACTTCTCGATTTCGCCATCAACGCGCAAGACCAGCGAAGACGCCCTGCTCAAGGACGCCGTGACGGCGTTCAAGGCTCGTGCGCAACTGGTCACCGAGGCGCTGGGCGGTACAGGCTACAAGCTGGTCAACCTGAACCTGAACACCTCGGGCTACCCGCAGCCGTATCTGCGCGCGCCGGTCATGATGATGGCCAAGTCCTCGCGTGAAGACGCAGCCCCGACGCCCGACGTCGAGGCTGGCACGAGCCAGGTCAGCGTCGCGGCGGATGGCGTGATCGAAGTCGCGATTCCTTGAATGACAGGGCGGTAGTGTCGACTACCGCCCTTTTCCACGCTCCCCTCCTCCTTTCTCCCCTTCTTCCTCGGCAATCTCCTACGTTTGTTGACGCGCTGCCTGATTGTCGGTGACCTCGCGGCTGGCGAAACTTGCCGTCTCACTTTCGAACACTATCGCCCTGGCTAAGCGACCCGGCCAACGCGCGCTTACCATCAAGGAATCAAGGATGAATCCCCCGCATAACGCCTCCCGCAACCCTGCTGCTGTCATTGATCAGAACATGGCTACCCACAGCGAGCCGCTTCCAACCCCCTTAGGATTCGAAGCCGGTGAAGGCGACAAACACAAACATACCCACGGTGCTATCGAGAGCGTTCTCGAGTCTGCCGGCTTCAGACCCGAGGAAATCCGCGCGATCTATTTCGGCAACTGGCTGCGCGACTATTCGCAATTGCTCGATCCGAAAATCGTCAGGGCGACAAGCATGCCGAAAAGCTTCCCGACCTGCTTTCCCGTGACGCACTGACGCGCATCGTGGACGTGCTGGCAGTCAAGGAATTCACCGATCTGATGAAGATAGACCGCTCGCGCTTCGTCGTGACCGCAGCGCGACTCGGCGTCTATCGCCCTGCCGAACACATCGACAACCCCAGAACCCTTGACCCCAAGCCGGCCAATCCAAAAGAGCGCGACGCCGACTTCGACGCCTGGGTGCTGCCTGACGATCCGCTATTGAAGGTCGACCCTGACACCTCGATGAAGCGCTACATTCAGCGCTCGGTGGAAGTGATGGCTGCGGGGCTGGAATCGGCGGTCAATGGCGGCCCAGGGTCTACCGACGGTCTGCGTGACATGGGCGCGGCGTTGCACATTCTCGAAGACTTCTTCGCCCACTCCAACTTCGCCGAACTCAGCCTGATCAAGCTCGGCCATGAGCGCATTCTGCCCTGGACGTCCGCAGCAGACTGCAAACACCGGCTGCCGCTGGTAACCGGTACGTTCGGCGGCAGCGATATCATCGCCAGCCTCGCCGAGCCGCTTGGCAGGATTCTGTTCTCGACAGACGAAAAGCCGTTCGAAGCGATCAAGGCTGGAGAACGTTACGAGCGCGACCAGATTATTCAGATCGTTCTGGGCGAGCACCCTGACCCGCGACTGCTCGCGGGTTACGAGGCCTTTCTCGAAGCGCGGGACCAATGGGCCAGCCAGCCTTACTCCGAACAGGTCGAACAGTTCTACGCTTTCATCGGTACGCCAGGGCGATTGCTTGGCAATGCATTCGGCGTCGTCATGCAAAGTCTGGCCATCTGGCTCGGCAACAGCGTCGACGACCTGCAAACCCTGCTCGATGAAGACCCCAATAGCAGCGGTTCGACCGATCCGTCACATTCGCAACTGGCCAAGGATCATGCGCAGCACCCGCTGCATGTGCTTGCCGCAACCCTCGCGCGAAAAGCCGTGCTGCAAGTAGGTCAGGCCGTGCTGGGCCAATGGCATGGCAAGGAAGGTGCCGAACATCCGGTCCAGGTAGCTACGCGGTTCTTCACTCACCCCATGGACTGCGACTGGCAGGACTCGATTGTCCGGGAATGGGCCGAGGCCAATCCCGAACAGGTCGAGCGGGCGACGCTCAAGAGTGAGCTGGACCAGTCCAGAATTCAATTGCAGCGCAGCGCGCAAAAGGACTTGCAGCGTTTCAGCCAGGACGGCAGCGATTTTCTGGACGTGTTTTTCGAAAGTGTTTCGCTGGCAGACCTTTGGGCGAGGATTACCGGCAAGTAAGCGTATTGTCCGACCCCGACCAAGTACGGCACTATCCGTTGTCTATCTGATTGTCGACTTTCAAGCACGGTTACTGCCGTACCACGCGAGGGATCCATGGGACACACACTTTTCAAACCGCTGCTGTTGACCACCGCGCTGCTGGCCTGCGCACCTTTGGCCCAAGCGGCAAGCACGCTGGTGTACTGCTCTGAAGCCAGCCCGGCCGGTTTCGACCCCAGCCAGTACACCAGCGGTACCGACTTCGATGCCTCGGCCGAAACCGTTTTCAACCGCCTGACTCAGTTCAAGCGTGGCGGTACGGAAGTGGAGCCAGGCCTGGCCACGCGCTGGGACGTTTCGCCGGATGGCCTGACCTACACCTTTCACCTGCGCGACGGCGTGAAATTCCATACCACGGATTATTTCACCCCGACTCGCACGTTCAACGCCGATGACGTGCTGTTCACGTTCAACCGCCTGCTCGATGCCAACCATCCATTCCGCAAGGCGTATCCGTCCGAGTCGCCCTATTTCACCGACATGGGCCTGAATACGACGATCAAGAGTGTCGAGAAAGTTGACCCGCTGACCGTCAAGTTCACCCTGAACAACATCGATGCGGCCTTCGTGCAGAACCTGGCCATGAGCTTCGCCTCCATCCAGTCTGCCGAGTACGCAGACAAACTGCTCAAGGAAGGCAAGGCCGAGGACTTGAACCAGAAGCCCATCGGCACTGGCCCGTTCGTCTTCAAGCGCTACCAGAAGGATTCGCAGATCCGTTACGTCGGCAATACCGAGTACTGGAAACCGGAGGATGTGAAGATCGACAACCTGATCTTCTCGATCAGCAGCGATGCCGCCGTGCGCCTGCAGAAGCTCAAGGCCAACGAATGCCAGGTCAGCGGCTATCCGCGTCCGCAGGACATCGAGGAGATGAAAAAGGACCCGAAAATCAAGGTTCTCAGTCAGCCGGGCTTCAACCTCGGCTTCCTGGCCTACAACGTCACGCATCCGCCGCTGGACCAGCTCAAGGTGCGTCAGGCGCTGGACATGGCCATCGACAAGCCGGCGATCATCAAGGCGGTTTATCAGAGCGCAGGCCAGTTGGCTGAAAATGCCCTGCCGCCGGGTCAATGGAGCTTCGATCCGACCATCAAGGACGCCCCGCACGACCTGACCAAAGCCAGACAACTGCTCAAGGAAGCAGGTGTGGCGCCGGGCACCAAAATCGATCTGTGGGCCATGACCGTCCAGCGCGCGTCGAACCCCAATGCACGCATGTCGGCACAGATGATCCAGTCCGACTGGGAGAAGATCGGTATCAAGGCCAACATCGTCAGTTATGAGTGGGGCGAATACATCAAGCGCGCCAAGGCCGGCGAGCATGACGCAATGATCTACGGCTGGACCGGTGACAACGGCGACCCCGACAACTGGCTCGGCGTGCTTTACAGCTGCGCGGCCGTCAAAGGCAGCAACTACGCCAAATGGTGCGACCCGGCTTACGACAAGCTGGTGCAGCAGGCCAAGCTGACCAGCAACCGCGATGAGCGCATCAAGCTCTACAAGCAGGCTCAGCACATTCTCAAGCAGCAGGTGCCGATCACCCCGATTGCCAACTCCAAGGTGTTTCAGCCAATGCGTCAGGGAGTGCAGGACTTCAAGATCAGTCCCTTCGGCCTGACACCCTTTTATGGTGTCAGCCTGGGAACAGTGAAGTAACAACACAGCGCCAACCGGGTGCATTTTTCTCACCCGGTTGCACCTCAATGGTGCGCGAAACAATCGAAAAAGCGTCGCGCAAACGATCAACTCTCAAGAAAGTTACACTTTCGCGACATTCCTGTACGATCGTGCCACTCTTTGTCGCTTCTTTCGCCTCACTGTCTTGCTTTGGGTATGGCCCCTGCATAAGTATCGGACGGATCGGCTCACGAGGTCGTTCCCTCTAATCAAAAATGACAACAACTGAGGCAACCATGCTCAAACACGCGGTCATTCCGTTTCTGGTCGGCGCCAGCTTGCTCGCCAGCGCACCTTTCGCTCACGCTGCATCGAATCTGGTGTTCTGTTCCGAAGGCAGCCCTGCCGGCTTCGATCCAGGTCAATACACCACAGGTACTGACTTCGACGCCTCGGCAGAGACCATCTTCAACCGCCTGAGCCAGTTTGAGCGCGGCGGCACCGCCGTAGTGCCGGGCCTGGCAACCAAATGGGACATCTCCGACGACGGCCTGACGTACACCTTCCACCTTCGCGAAGGCGTCAAGTTCCACACCACGCCGTACTTCAAGCCGACCCGTGAATTCAATGCCGATGACGTGCTGTTCACGTTCAATCGCATGATCGACAAGGACATGCCTTACCGCAAAGCGTATCCGACCGAATTCCCGTACTTCACCGATATGGCGATGGACACCAACATCACCAAAATCGAGAAGATCGACGACCACACCGTCAAGTTCATTCTGGGCAAGGTCGACGCCGCGTTCATCCAGAACATGGCGATGAGCTTCGCGTCCATACAGTCTGCAGAGTACGCCGCCAAGCTGCTCAAGGAAGGCAAGCCGGAGCTGATCAACCAGCAGCCGATCGGCACTGGCCCGTTCGTGTTCAAGAGCTATCAGAAAGATTCCAACATTCGCTACACCGGCAACAAGGACTACTGGAAGCCTGAGGACGTCAAGGTCGACAACCTGATCTTCGCCATCACCACCGACCCCTCGGTACGCATACAGAAGCTCAAGAAAAACGAATGCCAGATCACCGCTTACCCGCGTCCTGCCGACCTCGAACCGCTCAAGGCCGACAAAAACCTGAAGATGCCTGATCAGGCGGGCTTCAACCTGGGTTACATCGCCTACAACGTGATGCCTGAGATCAAGGGCGAAGACCATCCAAACCCGTTGGCTCAATTGAAAGTGCGTCAGGCACTGGACATGGCGGTCAACAAGCAGCAGATCATCGACTCGGTTTATCAGGGTGCAGGTCAATTGGCGGTCAACGCCATGCCGCCGACCCAGTGGTCCTATGACACCACCATCAAGGACGCCAAGTACGATCCCGAGAAGGCTCGCCAGCTGCTCAAGGAAGTCGGCATCAAGGAAGGCACCGAAATCACCCTGTGGGCGATGCCGGTTCAGCGTCCTTACAACCCCAACGCCAAACTGCTGGCCGAGATGCTCCAGTCCGACTGGAAGAAGATCGGTATCAACGCCAAGATCGTCAGCTATGAATGGGGCGAGTACATCAAGCGCGCCAAGAATGGCGAAAACGGCGCCATGCTGATTGGCTGGAGCGGTGACAATGGTGACCCGGACAACTGGCTCGGCACCCTGTTCGGCTGCGACGCCCTGAATGGCAACAACTTTGCCAAATGGTGCGACAAGCCGTTCGACACGCTGATCCATCAGGCCAAGGAAACGTCCGATCAGGCCAAGCGCACCGAGCTGTACAAACAGGCGCAACACCTCCTGAAAGACGCCGTGCCAATGACGCCTATTGCGCACTCGACGGTCTATCAACCCATGAGCTCCAAAGTACAGGACTTCAAGATCAGCCCGTTTGGCTTGAACTCCTTTTACGGTGTGAGCGTGAGCGCCAAGTAAAAGTGACAGCTTGCTGCGCCGCTCACCCGGCGCAGCAAACCGCTCTACTTGAATATAAGCCCCGAGCGATGGGTTGAAAACGTGCCGATAACGGCACTCTTCTACTATCACTAAGATATTTCCTACGAGCTTTGCAGCCTTCGAGCCTATATACCGCGGACCTCTGACGACTTACCGTCGAAGGGCAGCGGCAATGGCAGGAAGCCAGTCGCTTCGTGTCCAGGTGCACCGGGCATGTCGTGCGAAGTTGCGTGGGGCGACGCCTTTGGGCCAGTTAGACATTCGAGCCTCGGCTCATCCTTCGAGGATAGGGATCATCATGCGTAAAACTCTTGCGATGACGTCGTGCCTGGGACTGTTGGCACTGGCCCCGTTTGCCCAGGCGGCAAGCAATCTGGTGTTTTGCTCCGAAGCGAGCCCGGCCGGCTTCGACGGTGCGCAATACACCTCCTCCACCGATAACGATGCATCCGAGCCGATCTACAATCGACTCACCGAATTCAAGCAAGGCGATACCACCGTGGTTCCAGCACTGGCGACTTCCTGGGACATCTCGGAAGACGGTCTGGTCTACACGTTTCATCTGCGCGAGGGTGTGAAGTTCCACAGCAACAAGAACTTCAAGCCCAGCCGTAACTTCAACGCCGACGACGTGCTGTTCACCTTCAATCGCATGCTCAAGCCCGATCATCCGTTCCGGGTCGCTTACCCGACCGAGTTCCCCTACTTCACCAGTATGGGCCTGAACAAGAAGATCAAGTCCGTCGAGAAGACCGACCCGCTGACCGTCGTATTCACCCTCAATACCGTCGATGCGGCATTCATCCAGAACATCGCGATGAACTTCGCCGGCATTCTCTCCGCCGAGTACGCCGAACAGCTGATGGCCAAGGGTGACGTTCGCGACATCAACCAGCAGCCTATCGGCACAGGGCCGTTCGTGTTTCAGCGCTATCAGAAGGATTCGCAGATTCGCTACAAGGGCAACAAGGAGTTCTGGGACCCGAGCCGGGTAAAAATCGACCAGTTGATCTTCGCCATCGTGACCGACGCCTCTGCGCGCATGCAAAAGCTCAAGGCCAACGAATGCCAGGTCTCGGTCAACCCGCGTCCGGCGGACCTCGCCAGCCTCAAGGCAGACAAAAGCCTGCAGATCATCGAGAAGCCTGGCTTCAACCTCGGCTACATTTCCTACAACGTGCGCCACGAACCGTTGGGCAAGCTGGAAGTCCGTCAGGCGCTGGACATGGCCGTCAACAAGAAGGCGATCATCAACGCGGTTTACCAGGGCGCGGGGCAACTGGCAGTCAACGCCATGCCACCGACCCAGTGGTCCTACGACGACAGCATCAAGGACGCGCCCTACGACCCGGAAAAAGCCAAGACCCTGTTGCGTGCCGCAGGCGTCAAGGAAGGCACCGAATTGACCCTGTGGGCCATGCCGGTTCAGCGTCCTTACAACCCCAACGCCAAGCTGATGGCCGAAATGCTTCAGGCTGACTGGGCCAAGGGCGGCATCAAGGTCAAGATCGTCAGTTACGAATGGGGCGAATACCTCAAACGCACCAAAAATGGCGAGCACGATATCTCGCTGATCGGCTGGACCGGTGACAACGGTGACCCGGACAACTGGCTGGGCACGCTTTACAGCTGCGCGGCGATTGGCGGCAACAACTACTCGATGTGGTGCGACGAAAAATACGACCAACTGGTCAAGGCCGCCGTTGCGACCACTGACCGCGCGAAGCGTACCGACCTGTACCAACAGGCGCAGCGCTACCTCAAGGAGCAGGTGCCGATCACACCGATTGCCCACTCGACCGTCAATCAGCCATTGCGCGCCGAGGTCAGGGACTTCCACGTCAGCCCGTTCGGTCGCAACAACTTCTCAGGCGTCAGCATCGTCGATTGATCGAAAACCCCGCACGCCCTCGCCGTCTTGTGTCGCGGCGAGAGCGGGCACTTGCGCGTCGATACCTATAACAACGCAGGACCCAAAGTCCTGCACCACCAAAAGCCAGGCTCAAAGAACTGGCATATAAAAAAGTGATAAAGGGAGCTGCACATCGTGAAAACAACTAGCACTGCGTTATTGGCATTGTCTCTCTCGTCGTTCGGCGCACTGGTTCAGGCTGAACCGGCAAGCCAGACGTTCGTACCGACCGAGCTGAGTTCAAAGAATGCACAGGCCGACGCCAACGGCTTTATCGAAGACCAACACCTGACCGGCACGACCCGTAACTGGTACGCCAATGAACTCAAGCGTCGCGGCGAAGTATTCCGCTACAACGACAATGGCGTTGCCGAGCAGACCTCGCGTCGCATCAACTGGCAGCAGGGCACGATCGTCAACTACACCTCCGGTTATACGCAGGGCGTTGTAGGTTTCTCCACCGAACTGGCGCTGTACAACGCCATTGCGCTGGACCGTGACACCGACGACTTTGCCGGCAACTCCAACCGCACCCTGGCACACAGCGACGGCGATGCAGTCGGTCAGTGGAGCAAAATGGGCCTGGGCAACGTCAAGGCGCGGGTTTCCAACACCGTCCTGACCATGGGTCGCCAATCGGTGAACACCCCGGTCATCGCCTTCATCGGCAACCGCGCACTGCCGTCCAGCTTCCAGGGTTTTGCAATCCAGAGCGACGAGTTCAACAACCTGTCCCTGCAGGGCGGCAGCTTCGACCGCGTATCGCCACGTATGGAACAGAGCCTGGACAAGTTCCGCTCCGAGTACGGTGATCGCAGCAAGACCGCCGACCGTCTGGACATGTTTGGTGGTGACTACAAGCCGACCGACAGCCTGACCGCCAGCTTCTACGCATCCAATCTCGAAGACTTCTGGCACCAGTACTACTTCGGCTTCACCCACGAACTGGGTGACAGCAAGGTGTTCGCCCTCAGCACCAACCTGAACTACTACAAGACCAAGGATGCAGGTCAGAGCAAGCTGGGCGCGATCGATAACGATACCTACAGCCTGTCCTTCACCGGTACACATAACGCGCACAGCATCAGCGTTGCGTACCAGGAAGTTAACGGTAACGAGTATTTCGACTACGCCCACGACACCAACGCGATCTTCCTGGCCAACTCCCTGCTCTCGGACTTCAACGGCCCGAACGAGAAATCCCTGCAGGTCGCCTACGTACTGAACATGGCCGAATACGGCGTGCCGGGCCTGAAATTCAACATCTACCAGGCACGTGGCTGGGACATCGACGGTACGCACTACAAAGGCACCGGCTACACCGACGTACTGGCAATGGACGGCGAGACTCACTACGAATACGGCATTGGTTCGTCGTACTCCGTGCAGTCCGGCCCGCTCAAGGCCACTGCTATCCGCGCCACCTACACCACCCACCGCGCCAGCGAGAATCAGGCTGATGGCAACATCAACGAATTCCGCCTGGTGACCACCGTTCCTTTCAACATTCTTTGATTCGCTGAAAACCGTTCGGACGCAAGGCAGCAGCCTTGCGTCCGAACATCACCATCGGCGTCAACTCTATGGAGGGTTCACAATGAAACTGTTATCGCTACGCAACTCGATTGCCCTGGCCCTGCTCAGCGTCGCCGTCAGTGTTTCGGCAAAACCCCTGGTGGTCTGCACCGAAGCCAGCCCCGAAGGCTTCGACATGGTGCAATACACGACAGCAGTGACGGCCGATGCCGTTGCTGAAACCGTGTTCAACCGCCTGGCGGATTTCAAACCCGGCACCACGGAAGTGATTCCTGCGCTGGCTGACTCCTGGGAGATCAGCGACGACGGCCTGACGTACACCTTCCACCTGCGTAAAGGCGTCAAGTTCCACACCACCGACTACTTCAAACCGACCCGCGACATGAACGCCGACGATGTGCTCTGGAGTTTTCAGCGTCAGCTGGACCCGAAGCACCCTTGGCATGACAAATCGAGCGTCGGCTTCCCCTACTTTGAAAGCATGGGCTTCAAAGAGCTGCTGAAAAGCGTCGAGAAAACTGACGACTATACCGTCAAGTTCACCCTGACCCGCCGCGAAGCGCCATTCCTGGCCGACCTCGCGATGGCCTTCGCCTCGATCTACCCGGCTGAATACGCCGACCAGCTGTTGAAAGCCAACAAGACCGGCGACCTCAACAGCAAGCCAATCGGCACCGGCCCGTTCATCTTTCAGCGTTATGCCAAGGATGCACAGGTACGCTTCAAGGCCAACCCGGACTATTTCCGCGGCAAGCCGCCTGCCGATGCCCTGATTCTGGCCATCGCCACCGACAACAACGTGCGCCTGCAGAAGCTCAAGGCCAACGAATGTCAGATCGCGCTGTATCCGAAGCCGGACGACGTACCGAGCATCAAGAACGACAGGAAACTGAAAATCGATGAGCTGGAGGCCATGACCACCGGCTACATCGCTATCAACACCACGCACAAGTACCTGAGCGACGTGCGCGTCCGTAAAGCCATTGACATGACGTTCGACAAGAACGCTTATGTCAACGCGGTGTTCGGCAAGGGCAATGCGCTGGTAGCGGTCAACCCGTATCCGCCGACCCTTCTGGGTTATAACAAAGACCTGAAGAACCCACCGATCGACCTCGACAAGGCACGCGCCTTGCTGAAGGAAGCTGGCGTGCCGGAAGGCACCACGTTTACCCTGTTCACCCGCAACGGCGGTGGTCCGACCAACCCCAACCCGATGCTCGGCGCGCAAATGATGCAATCCGACTTGGCGAAGATCGGCATCAAGATCGACATTCGCGTCATGGAATGGGGTGAAATGCTCAAACGTGCCAAGAATGGCGAACATGACATGGTGTCTGCCGGCTGGGCAGGCGACAATGGCGACCCTGATAACTTCCTGACTCCGATGCTGAGCTGTGAAGCGGCGAAAAACGGCGAGAACTACGCCCGCTGGTGCAACGCCGATTTCCAGAAGCTGATCGATAAGGCGCGTGAAACAGTGAACCCCGAGGAACGCGCTGGGCTCTATGAACAGGCCCAGGCAATATTCAACAAGGATCAGCCGTGGATCAGCATGGCTCACACCAGAATGTTCACGGCTATGCGTGAAAATGTGGAGGGCTACCAAATCAGCCCGCTCACAACCAACAACTTCGCCACTACCCAGGTGAAGTAGAAAAATAATCCGGCGAGCTCATAACCCGAGACTCGCCGGAGCACGCCTAACAGGCTGATGAGGTACACACCAAGATGTTTAGTTTTATCGCCCGCCGAGTGGGGTTGCTGATACCCACTTTCTTCGGCATCACCTTATTGACCTTCGCCCTGATTCGTCTGATTCCGGGCGACCCGGTCGAAGTCATGATGGGTGAGCGCCGTGTCGATCCGGAAATGCACGCTCAGGCCATGGAACGTCTGGGTCTGAACAAACCCCTCTACGCCCAGTACATCGATTACATCGGCAAGCTCGCCCAGGGCGACCTCGGTGAATCACTGCGTACGCGCACCAGTGTCTGGTCCGAATTCACTTCGCTGTTCCCGGCAACCCTGGAGTTGTCGCTGGCGGCGCTGATTTTCGCGGGTATTCTCGGCCTGCTGGCCGGGGTGATCGCCGCCCTCAAGCGAGGGTCCCTGTTCGACCATGGGGTCATGGGGATTTCCCTCGCCGGTTATTCCATGCCGATCTTCTGGTGGGGCCTGATCCTCATCATGTTCTTCTCGGTAACGCTGGGCTGGACCCCGGTTTCCGGGCGGATCGACCTGCTGTACGACATCCCGCCAGTCACCGGCTTCATGCTGATCGACACGCTGCTCAGTGACGAACAGGGTTCGTTCCTCGATGCCCTGCACCACATGATTCTGCCGGCCATCGTGCTGGGCACCATCCCGCTGGCGGTGATCGCCCGGATGACCCGCTCGTCGATGCTCGAAGTGCTGCGTGAAGACTACGTGCGTACCGCTCGTGCCAAAGGCCTGTCGCCTGCCCGTGTGGTCTTCGTTCACGGCCTGCGCAACGCGCTGATTCCGGTACTGACCGTGTTCGGTCTGCAAATCGGTACGCTGCTGGCCGGTGCGGTACTGACCGAAACGATCTTCTCCTGGCCGGGTATCGGCAAGTGGTTGATCGAGGCCATTGGCGCCCGTGACTACCCGGTCGTGCAAAACGGCATTCTGCTGATCGCCTGTCTGGTGATCCTGGTCAATTTCGTGGTGGATATCCTCTACGGCTTTGCCAACCCACGCATTCGTCACCAGCGCTGAGATCATCGATATGAGCACCCCTACTCCTGCGGTAGCAGTCGATCAAAGCCTGCTTTACCCATCCCCGTACAAAGAATTCTGGCAAGCCTTCTCGAAAAACAAGGGCGCGGTTGCCGGTCTGATGTTCATGACCCTGATCGTGTTCTGCGCCCTGTTCGCGCCGTGGGTTGCCCCCCATGACCCGAGCGAGCAATACCGCGACTTCCTGCTGACGCCGCCGGTGTGGCTCGAAGGCGGTCAATGGCAATTCATCCTCGGCACCGATGAACTGGGCCGCGACCTGCTGTCACGCCTGATCCAGGGTTCGCGCCTGTCGCTGCTGATCGGTCTGGCATCGGTGGTCATGTCGCTGATACCCGGCATTCTGCTGGGTCTGCTGGCGGGCTTCTTCCCTCGCGTGCTCGGCCCTTCGGTCATGCGCCTGATGGACATCATGCTGGCCCTGCCCTCGCTGCTGCTGGCTGTGGCCATCGTGGCGATTCTCGGCCCTGGCCTGATCAACACCGTGATCGCCATCGCCATCGTGTCGCTGCCTTCCTATGTTCGTCTGACCCGCGCTGCGGTAATGGGCGAGCTGAACCGCGACTACGTGACGGCTGCCCGTCTGGCCGGTGCCACCCTGCCGCGCCTGATGTTCATCACCGTGCTGCCCAACTGCATGGCACCGCTGATCGTTCAGGCCACCCTGAGCTTCTCGTCGGCGATTCTCGACGCCGCTGCGCTGGGCTTCCTGGGTCTGGGCGTACAGCCACCGACGCCTGAGTGGGGCACCATGCTCGCCTCGGCGCGCGACTACATCGAACGTGCCTGGTGGGTCGTGAGCCTGCCCGGTCTGACCATTTTGCTCAGCGTGCTGGCAATCAACCTGATGGGCGACGGTCTGCGCGATGCGCTGGACCCGAAACTCAAGAACGCCGCCTGAGGAGATTCGCATGTCACTTCTTGAAATCAAGAATCTCAACGTCCGCTTCGGCGACACCAAGGCCGTACCTGTTGTGGACGGCCTGTCCCTGAGCGTAGACCGGGGTGAAGTACTGGCCATCGTCGGCGAATCGGGTTCCGGTAAATCGGTGACCATGATGGCGCTGATGGGGCTGATCGATTCCCCCGGCATCATCACCGCCGACGCACTCAATTTCGACGGCAACGACCTGCTCAAGCTCAACTCGCGGCAGCGTCGACGCATCATCGGCAAAGACCTGGCGATGGTCTTTCAGGACCCGATGACCGCTCTGAACCCCAGCTACACCGTGGGTTTCCAGATCGAGGAAGTGCTGCGCCAGCACCTGAACATGTCGGGCAAGGCCGCACGCCAGCGTGCACTGGAACTGCTGGAAAAGGTCGAGATCCCTGGCGCCGCCGCGCGCCTGAATGCTTACCCGCACCAATTGTCCGGCGGCATGAGCCAGCGTGTGGCGATTGCCATGGCGATTGCCGGCGAACCGAAATTGCTGATCGCCGACGAACCAACCACCGCCCTGGACGTGACCATTCAGGCGCAGATCATGGAACTGCTGCTGAGCCTGCAAAAAGAGCAGGACATGGCACTGGTGCTGATCACTCACGACCTGGCTGTGGTGGCTGAAACCGCCCAGCGTGTCTGCGTGATGTACGCCGGTCAGGCTGTCGAAGTCGGTCAGGTGCCGGGGCTGTTCGATGTCCCTGCCCACCCGTACAGCGAAGCCTTGCTGGCCGCCATTCCCGAGCACAGCATGGGCGCAGAGCGCCTCGCCACGCTGCCGGGCATGGTCCCTGGCCGCTATGACCGTCCACAGGGTTGCCTGCTGTCACCGCGCTGCCCGTACGTGCGCGAAAACTGCCGAACCGAACGCCCTGCCCTTGATCCCAAGGCGCACAGCCTGGCGCGCTGCTTCTATCCCTTGAATCAGGAGGTGGCGTAATGAGCGTCGTACTGACCGCCCGCGACCTTACCCGTCACTACGAAGTCTCCCGCGGCCTGTTCAAGGGCACAGCGCTGGTGCGTGCGCTTAACGGCGTGTCCTTCGAACTGGAAGCCGGCAAGACCCTGGCTGTGGTCGGCGAGTCCGGCTGTGGCAAATCGACACTGGCGCGCGCGCTGACGCTGATCGAAGAGCCGTCATCGGGCTCGCTGAAAATCGCCGGCCAGGAAGTTGCCGGGGCCAGCAAGGCCGAGCGCAAGCAGTTGCGCAAGGACGTGCAGATGGTCTTCCAGAGCCCTTATGCCTCGCTCAACCCAAGGCAGAAAGTCGGGGATCAGCTCGGCGAGCCGCTGCTGATCAACACCAGCCTGTCAGCCGCCGAACGCCGCGAGAAAGTGCAGGCAATGATGGCCCAGGTCGGTTTGCGCCCTGAGCACTATCAGCGCTACCCGCACATGTTCTCCGGCGGTCAGCGTCAGCGTATCGCGCTGGCCCGTGCAATGATGCTGCAGCCCAAAGTGCTGGTAGCGGACGAGCCGACTTCAGCGCTGGACGTGTCGATTCAGGCGCAGGTACTGAACCTGTTCATGGACCTGCAGCAGGAATTCAACACCGCCTACGTGTTCATCTCCCACAACCTGTCGGTGGTGCGCCATGTCGCCGATACGGTATTGGTGATGTACCTGGGCCGGCCTGCGGAAATGGGTCCCAAGGAAGAGATCTACAACCGTCCACTGCACCCGTACACCCAGGCGCTGCTGTCGGCAACCCCGACCATCCACCCGGACCCGCTCAAGCCGAAGATCAAGATCGTCGGCGAGCTGCCCAACCCGCTCAACCCGCCAAGCGGCTGCGCTTTTCATAAGCGCTGTCCGTATGCGACCGAGCGTTGTGCAGCCGAAGTGCCAGAGCTGCGTCTGGTGGATAACCGCCAGGTGGCTTGCCATTACGCCGAGCAATTTGTTGCGGCGTAGCTGGAAGCTACAAGCTACAAGACTATCGTGCCCACGCTCTGCGTGGGCACGCAGTTCTGGACGCTCTGCGTCCGATCTTCGCTAGTCAATACACGTCCCGCCGATACCGCCCTTCCTCGATCAGTTCGCTGACTGCCTGCTCGCCCAGCACTTCGTTCAACACCTGATCCACGCCCGCCGCCATACCCAGCAAGCTGCCACAGATGTAAATCGCTGCACCCTCATCGAGCCATAGACGCAGCTCATCGGCCGCTTCGCGCAAGCGATCCTGCACGTAGATTTTTTCCGCCTGATCACGGGAAAAAGCCAGATCCAGGCGCGTCAGATGACCAGCCTGTAACCAGCCCTGCAATTCGGCGCCGCAATGAAAGTCATGCGCACGGTTGCGTTCGCCGAACAACAACCAGTTGCGCACCTGCCCTTGAGCGATACGCGCCTTGAGCAGGCTGCGCAAACCGGCCAGCCCCGTGCCATTACCCAACAGGATCAGCGGGATGGGTTCGACAGGCAGATGAAAGCTGCTGTTGCGGCGCAAACGCAGGCTGACGGCACCGCCAACGGCACAATGTTCGGTAAGCCACCCCGAGCCCAGCCCCAGGCTGCCGTCGGCATGCACTTCCTGACGCACGATAAGCTGCAGGCAGCCGTCCTGCGCAATCGAGGCAATCGAGTATTCGCGTACGGAGACCGGCACCAGCGCCTCGATCAACGCCTGCGCATGCAGCCCGACCAGATGCGAACGGTTCTGCGGTAACTGACGGCTTTCCAGCGCCTGTGCGAGCGGCTCCTGCAAGCCATCCACGCTGACCGATACGCCCGGATCGACACCCAACCCGGCGAGAAACGGCTCAATGACCCGCAGCGTGTGGCGCGGCATCACCTCGACCAGATCCCCCGCCTGCCAGTGCGCAGAGGTTGGCGGCGTCAGGTCCAGCAGGTAAACCTTCGAACCACTGCTGCCAGCGTTCAATAGCACACGCCGGGCCAGCGTCCAGTTCTCGAAAACCGGTATCTGCCAGTGCGCTGTCGGCACGGAGCCGGTCAACGTCCCCAATTGCTGCTGCCAGTGTTGCAGGGCCGCAGGATCGGCGCTGTCCACTTCAACGGACGGGAACACGCTGCGAGCGCCCCGCTCGGTCAACCAGTCATGCAAACGATGGGCAAAGCCGCAAAAGTGCGGGTACTGCCGGTCGCCCAGCGCCAGAACGGCATAATCGAGCTGGTTCAGTGAAAGCGGACTACCCAGCAGCTTGCGCTCGAAACGTCGGGCACTGTCTGGCGCCTCTCCGTCACCAAAAGTACTGACGACGAACAAGGCATTGCGGCTTTGGCACAGCTCCTCTTCGCTCAGATCGCCCAGCCGCTTCACGCGCACCGACAATCCTGAGGCCTGCAACTGGCCAGCGGTCTGCCAGGCCAATTGTTCCGCGAAGCCGCTTTGACTGGCGAAACAGACCAGCCAGGATGCGTCATCGTCGTGGTCATCACCCTGAACCTCACCGCGAGCACGCTGGATATCACGCTGCTTGCGACGTCGATCCAGGTACAGCAACCAGCCAGTAATGAAGAACAGCGGCATCAGCAACGATGCGCCGGTCATTATGATTCGCCCGACGAGCCCGAAGTAGCTGCCGACGTGCAGCGCGTAATTGCTGGCCAGCAATTGCGCACCGAAACTGCGTTCGGCATAACGTACGACCGAGCTGACCTGACCATTGGCCGGATCAAGGGTGATGGTGTTCAGCGCACGCGGGTGCGGAGAATCCTTGAGCAGGTAAAACACCGTGGCAGGCTGAGCGCCCGCAGCAGGCAGGCGCAGATTGTAAGCGCGCAAGTCCGGCCCCGCGGTCTTCTGGACACTGTCCCAGACCGCCACGTAATCGACCACCAGCGGCAATCTTTCAGCAGCCTTGGCTGGCGCAGCGACGCCTTCCTCGAGGGGCGAATCACCGATGAGTTTATTCAGGCCGTTGCTCACCCAGTCATACGACCAGGTGAGTCCCGTGATGGCGAACAACAGGTAGAACAACAGGCACCAGGTGCCGAAGACCGAATGCAGGTCCCAGTTGAAACTGCGGCCTTTCTTCGCCCAGTCAACCGTCAGCCAGACCCGCCAGTTCCGCGCTGCGCGAGGCCAGCGCAGGTACAGCCCGGACAGGCAAAAGAACACCAGAATCAGCGTACACGCCGCCGTAACCTGCTTGCCCGCCTCGCCCATGGCCAGATAACGGTGCAGCTTCAGGACAAAGTCGAAAAACCCCTCCCCCACCGCATCGCCTTTCAGCTCACCCGTGTAGGGGTCGAAATTGCGTTTGGGACCTCGACGCTCGCCCGCTTTGGGCGTGAAGAAGACCTGGGCGACACGATTGCCGGTGGTTTCGACACGCAGGATAGCGACCGTCAGGCCGGTCGCGGCCTCCAGCCTGCGCACCAGTTCAACAGGTGGCAGCGTGGCACCACGCGACTCGACCAACAGTACATTCGGATTCAGCGCATCGAGAATTTCGTCCTCGAACGAATACAACGCACCGGTCATCCCCATGAGGGTCAACACCAGACCTGCCGTGATCCCGAAGAACCAGTGCAGTTGAAACAGGACTTTCTTCAACGCCGACGCTCCCCCCCTCTGCGGGCTGCGGCGCGCATTATGCTCCAACCGCGACACATTCTCATCTTTAAATCGAGGCAACGCGGGTTTCCCTGTTCATCCGCGCCGCTGACGAGTACAAAACTTCCTTATCAAGAACATTAAATCTACACATATACCACCTTCATTTAAAAAGGCAGTTGCCCACGACAGACTGACTGTAAAGAGTCATTTATCTTACATCTTTAAACCATGTTTCTGCTTTGACGCCCTCGCCCCTGAAACTCTAATCTTTTCAGCACGAGAACATCAACTCGTGGAGGGGACCAATTTCTGTTCTCCCAGTGGAAATAAGGACATATCCATGAACCCAATGTTTTATGACGTCATGAAGGCAGAACCTATATCCGGTGACCTCAAGGCGGACGAGGCGATAAAAACGGCCGAACTGTTCGGTACGATGTCGTCTGCCAATAACAAGCAGGTCACCCGTGCACCCGGTTTGATTCTGACCAAAGAGCAGATTATCAACCTCAAGAAATATGAATTAGCGGGCCTCGCCCTGCCCGTTGAACTGGAAGACGTCATTGTTTATCTCGGCTATTCAAAAGGCGCCGGTGCCGGGCTTGAGCCTGAAGACTTCCTGAAAAGCTTCAACCTTATTCACCGGCATGCGCGTCGCTGGAGTCCTCTGCGCACCGACCTCCTGGGCATAGGCAGCAAACTGAAAGTTTTCGCAGGCAAGATGCTGGTGTACGGCCAAAGCATGGAAGAAATCAACGACGACATCAGGGCCGGAAAAATCGTTGATCATTATCAGATCAAGACACTGGAGGATGTTAAACGCTTGACCCTTGAACTGGGCAAGGACTTCCCGGGCATCGCGCTGGATGAAAACGATAAGGAGATCACCAAGGAAATCGGCTACCACCTCACCGATATACTGGACCTGATCATCGCCAATCTGGCCGATGCCCAAACCATCAAGAAGGAACTGGATCAGTTTGGCCTGGACCTGTCGCTGTATGTCGGGCCTGAGATACAGCGCAAGATGGTTGCCATCGACAACAGCTCACTGCCGGCCGACGTGGCGAAGCTGACCCTGGATATCGAACAGCGCGCAAAGGACATTGATGAAAAAAACAAGGAATACAAGGCGACGGTACAACAATCGTTGAATTCTGTCAGTGGCTTGAACATTGCTGGCCTGGCACTGGGCATTTACTTTGGCGTCGAGGCTGAAAATGTCAGGCACGCACGCAATGAATTAATGGCGCAACAAGCCACCGACATAGACACCTTGCAAGGCAAGAACAATATTCTGGGTTCATTGAGCAGGGTAAAGTTTAATTTGCAGAACCTGGCGACGATTGTGGTCGATGCCGACGTGGCCACTAAAAACCTGATTACCGTATGGAACAAACTGTTTCTGTTCATTGAGGCGTCTGCGGGGTCGGCGTCCGAAATAAACGACGCCTTGTCTTTAAGGCAATTTATGAATCACTTCAGACAAGTCGTTCAACCCTGGAAGACCATCGAAGACGACTCGGACGCATTGCTTAATGTGTTCAAGGAAGCCGATGAAGAATATAAACGGATTTATGGATAACTCGACAATGAAAAATACGCTCACGCTCAATGACACCGCCTTCTCGGCTCAAGTACCTGACCGCGCTGTCATGACTCGCAGTCTGCAACTCATGCGTAACAGTCTGGTAAAGGCAGACCTGCTGTTTGCCAAGACCCAGTACCTGCCCAACCTTTATGAAAAGCTCACGCGCCTGAACATCCTGGCCGTCACTGAACAGCAGCGCCTCGGAGAACACGCTGAACGCCTGCTCATCGATATCGAGTCGAAGACCGCCCTGCTGAGGCAGTACGCTCAATCCTCCGCTACTCCCATGGATGCTGAGGATCTGGAAGATATTGAAGCTCAGTGTCAGCGCCTTGTAAGCAATGTCACTGCAACGGCCGACCAACTGGCCAGTGCTGTGAGTGGCATGACCCAAGGTATCGATCGACAGCAGACTGCCGAGTTTGTACAGAGTCTGGAAGGTGACATAGCAAAAACCGGCATCGAACTTGATGCTTCTCACACCAGCCTGGCGACGTTGAAAGACGAGCGTCAAGTGCTGAGCAGCGCTATTGACGCTCTGGAAAGCAAAGGGCTGGCGAGTATTGCCAAGGACACCTTGATCACTGCGGAGAAGGTGCTCAGCCTGGGAATGCAGCCTCCGCAACTCGCCGTGATCATGCTGGCGCTCGAGCAAATGAAGGCGACCCTGGAAAAGGGTGCTGCGGGGATCAACCTCATCGCGATGATCAAACGCCGTGATGGCTTTCGCGAGCGCATCAATACCCTGTCCCAGCAATTAGCAAGCCTGGACAAGGACAAAATGGGGTTCGCGCAGCGCATTGAACTGCTTGAATGCTTCAACGCTTTTGACGAGCAGCGTGCCGCTTATGTCGAGCAATACCAGAAGATCAAAAACACGCTGGACAGCTTTCTGGACATCAACACCACGGGCACATCCGATGACAGCCAACGCAGCATGCGCCTGATCGAATCGGGCCGACAGTTGATCGGCTACTTGAACCGCATTCGCTGATAGCACCCAAACCCGGGTTGCAAGGGGAATGGCCTGTACGCCCCTTGCAACCCGCGTTTATGCACCTGCCGTTCGGCAGCAGCGAAAAAGTCATCAATTCTCGAGGGTCCAGCATGACAGGACAACTCTTGTACCAAAGCGATTTCAAAGACCTCACCACTTACCTGCAGGTCTTGCAGAGGCTTCCGGCATTGACCCGCTCTTTCAAGGTCCATCTTGATCAGGTGCCGTTGGCCAGACGCAGCGCCTACCCCGTTCCCGAACTACGCCATGTGCTTGAAAGGGCCGACAAGGACTTGTCTGTCTGGTCGACGCTTTTACCCAGGCTGATGGCGATGCACCGACGACTCGACGCCCTGACGGCAGAACTCACGCAGTTTTCCGCAAGTGCAACGCAGCACCAGGAGCTGGCCGTGCACCTGAGGGGCTCAGCAGGCGGGCGGCTGATGGCGTTCGAGAAAGAGTTCGATAACGAGGAACAGACAGTACAGAAACTGACCCAGGGTATCTGCACCATCCTGCCGCGACTTATCGACTTCCTGAACGACGCCATCTCTCGCTATAGCCGCACGTTCGGCCTGACGCCGGGCAACCCTCTCCGGGAAAATCTGGCAAACGCCCCGCCGCTGTCATTCGGTACGCCAGAAGCGATCGATGCGCAAGAACGACTGTTTCGTGCACAAGGTTATGTGTACCGCGCGTCCGGGTGGTACACCCGCGCCTACACGGCCGCCAGTAATCTGGGTGCCTACCTGTCGCGAATGTGGGAACTGCTCTGGGCCTGTGTAAGCCGTATTATCGGCGTGCGTAAAGCTGACAAACCTTCGCGTTACCGCCTGGAATCAGGACTGCTACTGGTCAACGTGCGGGAAATCCAGCGTCTTTCCAAAGGGTTCGACACTGGGCAGGACCTGACTGCCTGACCCCGGATGAAGCGCAAAAAAAACCCGCGATCACTCGCGGGTTTTCATATCGGGACAGTGCTTACAGGTAGAACGACTTCAGCGGCGGGAAGCCATTGAATTCCACTGCGCTGTAGCTGGTGGTGTAGGCGCCGGTGGACAACCAGAACATACGATCACCGATGGCCAGGTTGAGTGGCAGGCCGTACTTGTAGTTTTCGTACATGATGTCGGCGCTGTCGCAGGTAGGACCGGCGATGACCACTTCTTCCATTTCGCCTTTCTTCTCGGTCCAGATCGGAAACTTGATGGCTTCGTCCATGGTTTCGATCAGACCGGAGAACTTGCCCACGTCGGTGTATACCCAACGCTCGACCGCGGTACGCGACTTGCGGGCAACCAGTACCACTTCGCTGACCAGGATGCCGGCGTTGGAGATCAACGAACGGCCTGGCTCGAGAATGATTTCCGGCAGGTCATCACCGAAGTCTTCCTTGAGGAAGCGGATGATCTCTTCAGCGTAGGTTTCCAGGCTGTTGGTGCGGGTGATGTAGTTGGCCGGGAAGCCGCCACCCATGTTGATCAGCTTGAGAACGATGCCGTCTTCTTCTTTCAGACGCTCGAAGATCACTTTGACCTTGGCGATGGCAGCATCCCAGACGCTGATGTCGCGCTGCTGCGAGCCGACGTGGAACGAGATGCCGTAAGGCACCAGACCCAGGTCGCGGGCAAGAATCAGCAGGTCCATGGCCATGTCGGTCTGGCAGCCGAATTTGCGCGACAGAGGCCAGTCGGCAGTGGTCGAACCTTCGGTCAGGATGCGCACATAGACTTTCGCGCCCGGTGCAGCCTTGGCAATGTTGCGCAGGTCGGCTTCGGAGTCGGTGGCGAACAGACGCACGCCCTTCTCGTAGAAGTAGCGAATGTCCTTGGATTTCTTGATGGTGTTGCCGTAGCTCATGCGCTCCGGGCCGACACCACAGCTCAGGACCTTGTCCAGCTCGTAGATCGACGCGATGTCGAAGCTCGAACCCTTTTCCTTGAGCAGATTGATGACTTCAACGGCAGGGTTGGCCTTGACCGCATAATAAACCTTGGCGAATTCGAAGCCCGCACGCAGGTCGTCATATGCCTTGCTGATGATGTCAGTATCAATGACCACGAACGGAGTTTCTTGCTTGTCAGCGAACGCCTTCATTTTCTTGAAGGTTTCGGCTGAGTAGTAGTCTTCGACATTGATCGGCATGCTGCTGGAACTCCTATTGGCAAACGGTATTGGTCAATGGGTACAAATGAACGCCCTCCGTATCCCCACTTTGGTTCGCCTACTTCCCAAGGCATGTCGCCGAAAGCAAAAAGGCCCTGAAGGGCTGCCTTCCTGGCCTTGCTGTCTCGTCGTCAGTACTTGAGCCGGATGGATCGTTTCCAGCATGGACGTTCGGCGCGAACTTTAGGACCTGAGGGGCCGGATATCAACAAAAAATGTCGCGTTTTTGCACAGGGCTCTTGAGTTGCCTTCCCAAGGACCTGTTTAACCGACCTGCATGACAGGCAGATGTTCCCCACCGCCGTCGCCAATGCCTTTTCGCAGCACGCTGGGCATCACCTTATTCACCGGCACGCAAAGCCAATCAGCCTGTCAGTTCTGTCAGTAGACGGATGCAGAGGTTGCGCGCTCAATAAACAGCTCAGACCGCCCTTTCAGGTAACGATCATGGATGACCGACACCCTCACGCCGCAAGCTCCGTTGCGCCCAGTGCAGTTCAAGCCCAAACCCGGTGGCAAGCCTTGGGCTTCGGCTCTGCCGAAAGTCATCGCCAACGGCAGGCCCGGGCCAGAGGGCACACCGACTTTCAGCCGACTAACATTTATGTAACGAAAGGCGATCGGCTGGAAATAACAGCAACCAGTCTGTACATGAATCTGGTGTCTGCAGTGATCGGGGTGCCGGAACTGGATACCCCCACGTCCTACCCGCTGAAACGTGGCCTGAACGTTCTTGTCGCTACCAACACAGGCCTGCTGGGCTTTACCAATCTGGACCCGCTTGGTCACGTGGTTCTGGACATAACAGGACAGTACAACCATGTGCCGTTTTTCATGATGGATATGACCAATCTGGAATGGGAACAGCAAATGGCGCACTACAGCCAAGCGCCTGTCGTGCTGCTTACTAGCCCGAGGGCTATTGTCGTGGTGCGCTATCAGAGCGCACAGCTCTACCTGACCAATCCCGTGAAGCTGATGGGCAATTTCGATAATGCCATAAGAGCGCAGGATGGTATTTCAGGCCTGATCGATTACGGCACGACGGAATGGGCGCTCGATCCCAGTAAACATTTCTACGTGGAAGCGGACCGGCTTTATATGTTTGCTACAGACGGTCATATGGGGTTTAACGGATCGGCTGCGCTGGCGCGTTTGCTGTCAACCGCCCCTGAAGATGGTTGGGGCCCTTGGCACGAAAGCGGCCATCAACGACAACTCAGCCCCATGACATGGGGCACCGGCACCGGAATGACAGAGGTCACGGTCAATCTCTATTCGATGGCCGCCCAAGAGTTTTTCCTTGACCGTGCTACAGGCGCCGACTCCAGTTACGCCCCTATGAAAGAGTACCTGGCCAGTAGCCTGCGAGAGTACGACAACATCAAGGACGCCGGGCACAAGCTTGTCATGCTCTGGCAATTGCGCCTTAGCTTCGGTACGTCGTTCTACCCGCAATTGCACCAGCGCTATCGGCTCATGCACAACCCGCCCACCGTCAGCGACGATAAAGCGCAGCGCTTCATCGTCGAAACTTCGCTGCTGAGCCACCTCAACCTGGCGGAATTCTTCGATCGCTGGGGGTTGTACTCAACCCCTGAAACCCTCAACCAGATCGCAGACCTGCCCGCATTGACACAGGCCATTTGGAAGAATGACGCTGAGATGACGATTCCAATCGCTCTGCCGCTGACCACTTATATCCCGGAGCTCGCCCATATCCTGTCCAGCGTTCACGCCACCTTTCAAGACCGGATAAAGTTTACGGTTGCCGAGCAATGGTACACGCCATACCGCTACGAAATAATGCTCAACGGAACGTTAGTGGCATGGACAGACAATGGCGAATGCGTGGGTTGTGAAGCCCGTATCGAAGAAGGCGTCGCCTACGTTGAAGCCGACACCCCCATCTCCGAAGGGGATGAGGCGTCGGTCAAAGTGTTTGCTGGAAGCAAGCTATATACCGCGGCCAGCACCGCATCACGTCCCATCCTGCTGTTCAATATCAAGGCATTGTTTACCGATGACCGTTGCGCTGAACTCAGGCCCGGCATTACCCAGCCAAGGCTGGACGTTCTTTTCTTCAATCTGGAGGAAGCAAAGACCGATGAACTGCACGGCCGACTATTGAACCGTGCACAACGGTTGCTCCTGCAAAAAACCATAAGTAGCGTGATCGTCAGCGCAGGACTTGTTCAGGTCACGTTCGAGGATGAGGCTTTCAAGAGTCATGATTACACGATCATCTTTGGAGCCCCTCCTTATGCAACGCTTGAGAAGGGCTACCCCAACGGCTCAGAACTTGTTGAAAACACCTGGATACGCCCCGGCGGCGTAGGCCATCAAGAGGTGACCATCACGGCAGCTGGAGGCATCGGGAAAACCTATACCCTGTTCTCCGGCAACGTCGAACAGGCAAAAATCGCCCTGCCTGTCCGCCAGCTCTTCACCGACTCCACGATGACCCGACTGGTAGCAGGTGTCGATCAGGCAAGCGTTGATGCCCTGTACATGACCGTCAACGGCAACCCGCTCATCAGCGTGACAAACCGGGCGGCATACCGTTCTTATCTGGCCATTGCCCAGAGCATGTTGTTGCGACTGACAGTTGCGAAGGTCGTCAGAACAGATGACCTGCTGGAGGTGTATTTCGAGGGCGACACGTTTAAAAAGCATAACTACAAGCTTTTCGTCAACGACCTCTATGCCTCCGAGATCACCCAAGGCACAGCCTACTATTCAAGTGTGTCCAACCGGGTCTGGACCAGCAGCGAGAAGTTCGAGGGTAATGACCACTGTAAAGTGAACGTCGAGTATCAGGGGGTCGTGACAACGCTGTATGAGAGCGACGCTGCAGACGCCATGACTGCGTCTGCATTGCAGGAAAACGACGCCACTCAATGTGGCCTGGAGAAATTCCAGGTGTGAACATTGCCGCCAGCCATGACGCTGGCGGCAATGCAGCCGGTCAGGAAGCCACTTGCTCGGCTGGCGAGACGATACTGGTCTTCATGCCACGCGAACGGCCCGAGCTCAGATAAGCCGCAATGGACTCTTGCGTCACTTCACCCAGGAATACGTTCTCGGCATCCAGCACCGGCAGCCAGGCGCGGTTGAACTCGTACATGCGCGACAGCAGGATGCGCAAGTGCTCGTCGTAAGCGGCAGTGGCGTTGAATTCACGCAGGAACTGCGCGCAGGTGCCCTGCTGGCGGTGCAGGTCACGACGACGCACATAACCCATCGCCTTGTTCTCGCTGTCGGTGACAACGATGTAGCGACGGTCGTTTTCGTCCATCACTTCCAGTGCGTCGGCGACCGGGGTTTCCGGGCTGACCGACGGCGCGTTGTCGGCGGCGTCTTCGGCCTTGACCAACAGCAGACGCTTGAGGGTGCTGTCCTGGCCGACGAAGCTGCTGACGAAGTCGTCAGCCGGATGCGCGAGCAAGGTGTCCGGGTGATCGATCTGCAGCAGTTTGCCGCCACGGAAAATCGCGATCTTGTCGCCCAGCTTGATGGCTTCGTCGATGTCGTGGCTGACCATGATCACGGTCTTGTTCAGCGCGCGCTGCATCTCGAAGAACTCGTTCTGGATCATCTCGCGGTTGATCGGGTCGACCGCACCGAACGGTTCGTCCATCAACAGCAAAGGTGCGTCGGCTGCCAGGGCACGGATCACGCCGATACGCTGTTGCTGGCCGCCGGACAGTTCACGCGGGTAACGATGCAGGTACTGTTTGGGCTCCAGCTTGATCATGCTCATCAGTTCGCGAGCACGATCATGGCAACGCTGCTTGTCCCAACCGAGCAGCTTGGGCACGACCACGATGTTCTCTTCGATGGTCATGTTCGGGAACAGACCGATCTGCTGAATCACGTAGCCGATGTTGCGACGCAGGGTCACTTCGTCCAGACCAGTGGTGTCTTCGCCATTGATCAGCACTTTGCCGGAGGTCGGCATGATCAGGCGGTTGATCATTTTCAGCGTGGTGCTCTTGCCGCAGCCCGACGGGCCGAGAAAGACGCAGATTTCGCCTTCGTTGACCGTGAGGCTGACCGAATCGACAGCCTTCACTTCTTTGCCGTTGCTCTGGAAAGTCTTGGAGAGGTTCTGGAGTTCGATCATTTCAGTAATCCTTTTGGAGTCAGCGTGCGTTGCAGCCATTGCAGGAGAAGGTCGGCGATGATGGCCAGAATGCTGACCAGTACCGCGCCGACGATCAGCATCGACATATCGCTGCGGCTGATAGAAGCAAGAATGAGTACACCCAGACCACCGGCACCGATGGTCGCGGCGATGGTCATGACACCGATATTCATCACCACGGCGGTGCGCACACCGGCGAGGATCACAGGCACTGCGATGGGCAGCTCGACCATGCGCAGACGCTGGCCGAAGGTCATGCCGATGCCTTTGGCGGCTTCGCGGATACCCGGTTCTACGCCTGTGAGGGCCAGATAGGTGTTACGCATGATCGGCAGCAGCGAGTAAAGGAACACCGCGGTAATCGCCGGCATCGGGCCAAGGCCCTGGCCGAACTTGGAGTAGAACGGCAGCAGCAGACCGAACAGGGCGATCGACGGCACGGTCAGCAACACCGTGGCGCTGGCCTGCAAAGGGCCCGCCAGCACTGGAAAACGCGTCATCAACACGCCCAACGGCACACCGACGACAATCGCCAGGGTCACGGCGATGCCCACCAGCGTAATGTGCTGCCAGGTCAGGTGCAGGACCTGTGCCCAGTCCAGATGGGAGAAGGCGCTCAAGAAACTCATATCGTCTCCTTCCTTAATTCAATGGGTGCTGGCGCAGAAAATCTGCAGCAACCGTGGTTGGGCTTTCATGGCCGACGTCCACGCGAGCGTTGAGGTCGATCATGGTCTGGTTGTCCAGCAGGTCAGCCAGCGGCTTGAGCAGCGTGGCGATGTCCGGATGCTTATCCAGATATTCCTGACGGATCACCGGCGCCGCGGTATAGTCCGGGAAGTAGTGCTTGTCGTCTTCCAGCACTTTCAGTTTGAACGCATTCAGACGACCGTCGGTGGTGTACACCAGACCGGCGAAAACCTGGCCGTTGCGCAAGGCGGTGTAGACCAGCCCGGCGTCCATCTGCCGGGTATTTTCCCGACCGAGATTCATGTCGTAGTGCTTGACCATGCCGATCAGGCCGTCGGAACGGTTGGCAAACTCGGTGTCCAGCGCTACGACATGACCCTCTTTGGCTTCGTCCTTGAGCACTTTGGTCAGGTCGGTCATGGTGTTGACCTGCGGGTACTTGTCAGCCACTTTTTGCGGCAGTGCCAGCGCGTAGGTATTGTTGAACTTCGACGGCGAAAGCCAGACCAGGCCTTTCTTCGCATCGACTTCTTTCACCCGCGCATAGGTCTGGGCGCTGTCGAGTTTTTCGTCGATGTGGTTATAGGCCACCAGCGACACACCGGTGTATTCCCATAACAGATCCAGCTGACCGCTTTCCTGAGCGCTGCGCGCCAGGTTGCTGCCGAGACCGCCGGTAATCTGCACGTCGTAGTTCTTGGTCCGCAGGTATTGCGCAGTCAGTTCGGCAAGCATGGTCTGTTCGGTGAACACCCGTGCGCCGACACGTAACAGCGGCTTTTCCGCAGCCTGGGCCAATGCCGGAAACAGCAAGGCAAAGCCTAAAAACAAGCATATTCTTTTCATGAGATTTCCTTCGCTCAGCGAGCCAGTCCGCGTTCCAGCCAAAGACGACTGACCAGTATCACCAGACCATCGAGCAGCAGCGCCAGCAGAGCGGTACACGCCGCACCCAGCACCAGTTGCGGCTGGTTGTTCAACGCAATGCCCGGGAAAATCAGACTGCCAAGGCTGTTGGCACCGATGAGAAACGCCAGCGGCGCAGTCCCGACATTGATCGCCAGCGCGACCCGCACGCCACCGATAATGATCGGTACAGCGTTGGGCAGCTCGACACGCCACAGCACCTGGCGCGGAGTCATGCCAATACCGACGGCAGCTTCCTTGAGTGAACCCTGAACGTTTTTCAAGCCCTCGTAGGTGTTGCGCACGATCGGCAACAGCGAGGCGAGGAACAGCGCGAAGATCGCCGGCCCACTGCCGATCCCGAGAATCCCGAGGGCAATGGCCAGAACGGCAAGAGGAGGAACGGTGTTACCAATGTTGAATATCTGCATGAAGCGTTCGGCGCGTCCAACCATACTCGGTCGGCTGAGGGCAATGCCCGCAGGGATGCCGACCACCAGGGCCGCCAACATTGAAACCACAACCAGAATCAGGTGAGCCTGAAGATAGAACAGCAGGTCATCCTGGTATTGCTTGATAGTACTGATGCCGATCCAGTGGATCAGCAGGGCCAGGAGTGCGATCGCAACCGCACCTCCCAATAGCCCCTTGCCATAGCGATTTGCCACAGGCGGACTCCTTATTTCAGTCGGCGAACGCGTTGACCTGGACGTCCGAGAGGACGCCGGCAATAACGTTCGCGAAGAGCAGCGGGTGGGTCGCCGGTAAGGGTTTAACCTCGGCGAAAACACAAGCCATAAGCGCAGCTTCGTCAAGCCAACATGCTGATGAATCAGCCCCTTGCGTTGGCTTCGTTGCGAGCTTTGACGGGGGAGTGGACGTCTCCACGACCTGAAAGGTTCCCACACGAGACATTATCTGGCCATCGTTTATTGTCTGAACGGTTCGGTTATTGCCGCGAGTTGAGCTATAATCTGCGCCCTTTTTCAATCCCATCCCAGGCGATTTCCCATGACCCAACAGGCCGCCGAAGTCGCGAAACGCCGCACTTTCGCCATTATTTCCCACCCGGATGCGGGTAAAACCACCATCACGGAAAAACTCCTGCTGATGGGCAAGGCCATTTCCGTCGCCGGTACGGTCAAGTCGCGTAAATCCGACCGTCACGCCACCTCCGACTGGATGGAAATGGAGAAACAGCGTGGTATTTCCATTACCACGTCCGTGATGCAGTTTCCGTATCGCGACCACATGATCAACCTGCTCGACACCCCGGGCCACGAAGACTTCTCCGAAGACACCTACCGCACCCTGACGGCGGTCGACTCGGCCTTGATGGTCCTCGACGGCGGTAAAGGCGTCGAGCCGCGCACCATCGCGCTGATGGATGTCTGCCGTCTGCGTGACACGCCTATCGTCAGTTTCATCAACAAGCTCGACCGCGATATCCGCGACCCGATCGAGCTGCTCGATGAAATCGAAGCGGTCCTCAAGATCAAGGCGGCACCGATCACCTGGCCGATCGGTTGCTACCGGGACTTCAAGGGTGTCTATCACCTGGCCGATGACTACATCATTGTCTACACCGCGGGTCACGGCCACGAGCGCACCGAAACCAAAATCATCGAGAAGCTCGATTCGGACGAAGCCCGCGCCCACCTGGGCGATGAATACGAGCGCTTCGTCGAGCAGCTGGAGCTGGTGCAGGGTGCCTGCCACGAATTCAACCAGCAGGAATTCATCGACGGTCAGCTGACCCCGGTGTTCTTCGGCACCGCGCTGGGCAACTTCGGCGTCGATCATGTACTCGATGCCGTGGTGAACTGGGCGCCCAAGCCGCTGGCACGTGTGGCCAACGAGCGCACCGTCGAGCCGGCGGAAGAGAAATTCAGCGGTTTCGTGTTCAAGATCCAGGCGAACATGGATCCCAAGCACCGCGACCGCATCGCCTTCATGCGTATCTGCTCGGGCCGTTACGACAAGGGCATGAAAATGCGCCATGTGCGCCTGGGCAAGGACGTACGGATCGGCGACGCGCTGACGTTCTTCTCGTCGGAACGCGAGCAGCTGGAAGAAGCCTACGCCGGCGACATCATCGGCTTGCACAACCACGGCACCATCCAGATCGGCGATACCTTCACCGAGGGCGAAGCCCTGGGGTTCACCGGTATCCCGCACTTCGCCCCGGAGCTGTTCCGTCGCGTACGCCTGAAGGACCCGCTCAAGTCCAAGCAACTGCGTCAGGGTCTGCAACAGCTGGCCGAAGAAGGCGCCACGCAGGTGTTCTTCCCGCAGCGCAGCAACGACATCATCCTCGGCGCCGTCGGTGTGCTGCAGTTCGATGTGGTCGCCAGCCGTCTCAAGGAAGAATACAAGGTCGAATGCGCCTACGAGCCGATCACTGTGTGGTCAGCCCGCTGGATCGACTGCGACGACAAGAAGAAGCTCGAAGAGTTTGAGAACAAGGCGGTGGAAAACCTGGCAGTGGACGGCGGCGGTCACCTGACCTACCTCGCCCCTACCCGCGTGAACCTGGCGCTGATGGAAGAACGCTGGCCCGACGTGAAATTCCGCGCTACCCGCGAGCACCACTGACCGGCCGATGGCGTCGCTGTGTGACGCAGAGCGTCACGAACGGCATTCCCACGCTGGAGCGTGAGGAACGATAGTTCTGTAACTATCGTGCCGATGCTCCGCGTCGAGCGTGAGGAATGATAAGCGTCCGGGAGAACACCTATCGTGCCGATGCTCCGCGTCGGCATGCAGTTCTGGACGCTCCGCGTCCTGTCCTAGACTTGCGACGTGGCGCAGATTTGTGACGCAGAGCGTCACGAACGGCATTCCCACGCTGGAGCGTGAGGAACGATAGTTCTCCAACTATCGTGCCGATGCCCTGCGTCGGGCGTGAGGAATGATAAGCGTCCGCGAGAACACCTATCGTGCCGATGCTCCGCGTCGGCATGCAGTTCTGGACGCTCCGCGTCCTCTCTCGACCGGCATTCGCTGATCTGGATCAACCATTCAGCGCAAAATGAGAATTAATCTCAATAGAGCCTTGCTATTATCCCAATAAGAATTATTCTCATCTGACTTGCACAGGAGATGAGACATGACCTATTTGATCGATGCATGGCTGGACAGACCCCACCCTTACCTGAGAATTCTCCATCGCGAGACGGGGGAAGTGTGTGCCGTACTGGAAGAGGAAGCGCTGGAGGAATTACGCGATCAGGGCGATCTGGATGTGTGCAGCTTGAGCTCCAGCGAGCCATTGGTGCTCAAGGAACTGGTGAGAAACCTGTTTCTGTTCTGCTACGCGCGGGCGTTGCGCCCCATGGGTGAGTTGCACTGAGCATGAAGCATCAGCACAACTGCGTCGCTGAACGAATCGGCGCGATCCGTTCAGCGACTATCTGCATCGACCGGGTCGCTTACAGAACGTCCAGCAGTTCCACGTCAAACACCAGCACGCTGTGCGGTGCGATGCTGCCTACGCCCTGAGCGCCGTAAGCCAGCTCGCTCGGCACGTGCAGACGCCATTTGCTGCCGGCGTTCATCAGTTGCAGCGCCTCGGTCCAGCCGGCAATTACGCCGCTGACCGGAAATTCGGCCGGCTCGCCACGATCGTAGGAGCTGTCGAAGACATTACCGTCGATCAACGTGCCGTGGTAGTGAACGCGTACCTGATCTTCACGGGTTGGCTTGGCGCCGGTGCCAGCGGTCACGACTTCGAATTGCAGACCCGAGGCCAGCGTGGTCACGCCTTCGCGCTTGGCGTTTTCAGCCAGGTAGGCCTTGCCGGCGCCCGCAGCCTGTTCAGCCTTGGCGGCTGCTTCAGCCTGCATGATTTCGCGGATGACCTTGAAGCTGGCGGACATTTCTTCCTGACCGACACGGCTTGGCTGACCGCCAAACGCATCGCGCAGGCCTGCGACGATGGCTTCCAGATCGACGCCCGGTGGCGGGTTGTCGCGCAACTGATCGCCCAACTGACGGCCAATGCCGTAGCTGACGCGGGTTTCGTCGGTGGACAGATTGACTTCGGACATGACACTGCTCCGTAGAGGGGCACGCAGTCGGTATCGCGCAAAACCTGAACGGCAATCACGCTATACGCTGATGCGCCCCGAACCAAAAGGCCGAGCAGCCTAGCACAATTGCCGCTGCAGCCCCTACCGCAGCCGCAATCCACGGCTGGCGATCAGGACCATGAAGAATGAAACGAGATCGGCAGGCGCATTTCAGAGCGGTCATTGACCGGCATGCCGCACAGCTCGTCATGGACCACGCAATGGACCAGGTAAAAAGGCACCACCGGTATGTCCTTGAGCAAATCCCGGGCATGCTCTACCGAGCGAAGATGCAGGGTCTTGCCCGCCGGGTCCTTGAGCATCACCGAAGTGCCATTCATGCGCACATCCAGCAGGTAGATGCCGCCTTCGATGGAGATCAGGTTCAGCTCATCGACCCGCCCGGCCTGGGCGTG
Source organism: Pseudomonas syringae pv. coryli str. NCPPB 4273 (assembly GCF_000972175.1). Classification (NCBI taxonomy): domain Bacteria; kingdom Pseudomonadati; phylum Pseudomonadota; class Gammaproteobacteria; order Pseudomonadales; family Pseudomonadaceae; genus Pseudomonas; species Pseudomonas syringae pv. coryli. Next base: position 37,738 of record NZ_AWQP01000026.1, read on the forward strand.
GCCGATAAATTCCTGATAATTCATGATCGAACCTCCTGCGCAAACGCCTGATGCATCGGAACGGACGTTTTACAACACACAGCGCCGACATGCCAGAAACGATAACGCCCGCCCCTGTCATTCAGCGTTGTCTCAGTGCTTGGTGACCTTGTCCAGATAGCCCATCGCAAACGCCGATATCACGAACGTCATGTGGATAATCACGTACCACATCAGGTATTCGGGCTTGATGTTGGTGGCGTCCATGAACACCCGCAACAGGTGGATGGAAGAAATCGCGACAATCGATGCTGCGACTTTCATCTTCAATGAAGACGAATCCATAGTGCCCAGCCAGTTGAGCTTTTCCTTGTCCTCGTCGATGTCCAGCTGCGACACGAAGTTCTCGTAGCCGGAGATCATCACCATCACCAGCAAGCCACCTACCAGCGCCATGTCGACCAGCGACAGCAGCACCAGAATCAGGTCAGCTTCGGCCAGCGAGAAGATGTTGGGGATGACGTGAAAGATTTCCTGGAAAAACTTCAGACACAACGCCAGCAGGCCAAGGGAGAGGCCGAAATAGATCGGCGCCAGCAGCCAGCGCGATGCGTACATGGCATTTTCAAAAAAACGTTCCATTGATACTCGCAAGGTGTTTTAAAGGAGCGGGCGAGTATATCAGCGGTAATGCGCCGCTCTGACCATGCGACAAAATATCGCACAGCGGCCGTTAGCGCGCTGCTGAGGAAGCTGATTCAAGGCTAGAACAGCGACGAGCTCTGACAAACCATCCTGTCGCTATCAATACGGCGCAGTTCAGCCTGGATGTGCAGCGTCCAGATAGGAACGTCATCGGCACATTGATAACCATGCAACGACAGGCTTTCGATAACGCTGGTGAGCACCGATTGCGCTTCGGGCAGGCCTCTGAAAGGCCCTTGGGACTTGATTGCGGAAGGCTGTTCTGCAGCCATTCCGGCCGCGAAGAGCACCATCCACTGTCCGCTGTCACTGCGCAGAGGCCGGATGACACACTCGATACGGGTCATCAGCCCCATGCATTCTCGGGTAAGGCAAAGGCTACGCTGCATGATGCGCTCCTGATCAGCAACAGTATTCATCCTTCTCGTTTAGCAGGATGCACGCCAATCTCCTTGGCCACTGCGATCACCTCAAGACTAGAAGAAAACCATCCTGCGAGAAACTATCCCTGATGAACGGAGCACCGGGCGGCCCTCACCGCCCGGCTCCTGCGCTGTCAGACCTTGAGTTCAGGCTGCAACTGCGCAGGCTCCTTTTCCAGCTCTTCCTTGAGGTCTTCGTCGCTGAGCATCTCTGCGATATCGCGCAAACGCTCCACCACGCGCGCATTGACGCTGCCCTCAGGGAACTCGCCGTGCTCGTCAGGCGCACCGGCAGGTTCGCCCACCAGCAGGCTCAGCGCCTCATCGGCCTGACGTACGGCATAGATGTGGAATTGCCCGGCACGAACAGCCTGCACCACACGCTCATCCAGCATCAGCGTGGTGACGTTGGCATGCGGAATGATCGCGCCCTGCTCGCCGGTCAGTCCACGGGCTTCGCAGAGGCGGAAGAAGCCCTCGATCTTTTCATTGACCCCGCCCACCGCCTGAACCTCACCAAACTGGTTGATGGAGCCGGTAATCGCGAAGCACTGCTTGAGTGGCGTGCGTGACAGCGCAGAGATCAGCGTGCAGACCTCGCCCAGCGACGCACTGTCGCCGTCCACGTAACCATAGGACTGCTCGAGCGCGATGCTCGCGGAAATCGCCAGCGGGAATTCCTGGGCATAACGGCTACCGAGGTAGCCGGTGAGGATCATCACGCCCTTGGAGTGAATCGGCTGGCCAAGGTTGACCTCACGCTCGATGTCGACGATCCCGCTGCCACCCGGGTAAACCGTGGCGGAAATGCGCGCGGGGACGCCGAAGGCCGAGTCGCCGACCTCCAGTACCGTCAGGCCGTTGCATTTGCCGACCGCCGCACCGTCAGTGTCGATCAGGATCACGCCAGCCATCATGTCATCGAGAATCCGTGCCGAAACCCGCCCGGTACGGGTGGCCTTGGCCTTGAGCGCACGCTCGATATGCCCGGCGTCGGTCTTGTCGTCGTTGGCCAGCTGGCGGATGAAATCGGCCTCGCTGACCAGCTGGAACAGGTCACCGATACGCGCCGACAAACGCCCCTGATGCTCGGCCAAACGGGCGCTGTAAGTCGCCAGTCGTGCCACCGCGTCGGCGGTCAGCGGCGCCATGCCCTCTTCCGAGGTCCGGGTCTTGAGTAGCTGAGCGAATTGCTCGAGCGTCTCGTCGACCATCGGAATCTCTTCATCGAAGTCGACCAGCACCCGGAACATCTCCTGGAAGTCAGGATCGAGGTCTTGCAGGGTGTAGTACAGCGAACGCGAACCGATGATGATGATTTTGACGTTCCACGGGATCACCTGCGGCGTCAGGCTCACGGTGGCAACGCGGCCGAGCTCGCCCAGCGGCGACTCCATCTTCAGCTTGCGCGATTGCAGGGTACGCTTGAGCGCATCCCAGACGAACGGCTCGCCCAGCATCTTCTCGGCTTCCAGAATCAGGAAACCGCCGTTGGCGCGATGCAGAGCGCCAGGGCGCAGTTGCCGATACGTGGTGTACAGCGCGCCCTGATCGGTGCTGTATTCGATGCGCCCGAACAGGTTGTCGTAGGTGGGGTGCTGTTCGAAAACCACCGGCGCACCGCCGTCACGGGTATTCCCGACCACCAGACTCGGGCTGTACTGCTCTTCCAGCAGCTTGCGCGCCTGGGCGTCGGTCTTCGCGTCATCGACCAACTGCTCGACCAGCGTCTTGAGCAGGTACACCTGCATGGCCTGCAGGTAGGCGCAGACCGCAGCGTTCTCGGCGTACTTTTCCGAGAGTGGTGCCAGCAAGGGTTGCAGGGTCAGGGTGATGGTTTCTTCATTCAACTGACGCAACTGATTGTTGGACTCGCGCTTCCACTGCGGCAGGCTGGCCAGCTCTTCGTTGAGACGCTCCTCGAGCGCGGAGATATCTTCGTGGAAGCGCTCGCGATCCGCTTCGGGCAGTTGCGAAAACTCGGCCTCGTCCAGCGCCTTGCCGTCGGCCATCGGCGTGAACGCGATGTTGGAGCTGTCGCGATACAGCGCGATGTCCTTTTCCAGCGACAGGCGCTCGATGACATCAAGTGCACGGTCGTAGCGCTGATTGAACGCGCGGTCGATCGAGCTTTTCTTCTGCTGGTACGACGGGTGCTCGAAAACCGCCGGGAAGGTCACCAGCAGGTTGTCGATCAGGCCGCCGATGTCGGCGGTGAATTCATGAGCAGAGCCCGGTGGCAGCTCCAGCGCCTTGGGCTCGCGGGGCTCGTCGAAGTTATTGACGTAGACCCAGTCCGACGGCGTCTGCATCCGTTTGCCTTCGGCCTTGAGGTAGCGTTTGACGAACGAAAAGCGCCCGGTGCCGGGCTCGCCCATGACAAATACGTTGTAACCGGGGCGCGGCATAGCAACGCCGAACTGCAGGGCCTCTACGGCTCTCTCCTGGCCAAGGACACCGCGAAAGGGTTCGAGCTCGTGGGTGGTCGCAAAGCTGAACTGCTCAGCGGAAAACGGACGGGTCAGCGCGTTGGGCGCCAGGCGTAGGTTGGCTGCGACAGAATCGGGCATCAGTAATCCTTACATCAGGCGGGGCAGATGTCGGCATTCTGGCGCTCGCTGTACACGACTTGCAAGGCAGGAAAGAGCCGAAAAGCATTTGCGTGTGCAGCGCCACGAGCCGCGTCCTGAAAAAAGCCGTTTTCAGGTAATAATCTGTAATCACTCACGGAACCCTTGGAACGTGCCTAAACTCCAAACTGAACAGGTGGTTGCTGGCTGGCCGTCTGTCTTGATGTAACGACTCAAGAAACTCGACCCTTGGCTGAACTAAAAAGAGAAAAAGCTATGAAACGGATTCTTCTTGGAACGCTCTTCGCCGCTGTATCGATCAACGCTATGGCTCAAGCACCAGGCGGCCCTGACTGCGGTTGGGGCAACCTGCTGTTTGAAGGTCAACGCGGTACTCCAGCTCACTTCCTGGCTTCGACCACCAACGGTACTTCGGGTAACGCCACCTTCGGCATGACCTCCGGGACCAACGGCTGCTCCACCAACGGCGCACTGACCTACGGCGGTAAATCCTGGCTTGCCATGAACGGCATGATGGATGAACTCTCCAAGGACATGGCCATGGGTCAGGGCGAAGCACTGACAACCTACGCTGTGGTACTGGGCGTTGCACCAGAAGACCGCGAGCACTTCGCCGCCGTCACCCACGAGCACTTCTCGCAAATCTTCAGCAAGGCCGACGCCACTGCCGAAGACGTCCACACCAACACCGTCAATGTTCTGAAAAACGATCCGACTCTGGCCAAGTACGCTACCCAGGCTTAAAGTCGTTCGCCCGCCCTTTGTTCGTAAAGGGCGGGATCCCCTTTTCTGACTAGTTGCCCTCTATGCTCAAACGTCTTGTATCGCTGGCGCTGTTCGTCTGTGCCCCTTTTTTGTCCGCGGCACCTCATGCCAGCGCTGACCGTTTGCAGCAATTGGCCAATGAGCCGTTCTGGATTTCCCTGGGTCACTACGAAGCCGGCAAGCTCGGTGGCTGGCGCAGCTATGTCACAGACCCGAAATTCTTTCTCGCCGCCAACGGTGCACACGACCCGCAGGCGGAGCTGAGCGCAACACTCGACGCTATTTACGCACCCGTCAGTAACGAACAGACCCACGCCCAGTGCGTGTACCCGGCACGCACCCGCTGGCTGCGTGACCAGTTGCACCTGACTGACCTGCCGACGCCGGACTGCAAGGAATTCAAGGCCTGGTACAAGGATGTGGCGCCGGACAGCACCGTGCTGATTTTCCCGGCCGCGTACCTCAACAGTCCCTCGTCGATGTTTGGCCATACGCTGCTGCGCATCGATCCGGCCAGCGCGAAAACCAACAACACCACCTTACTGAGCTACGCGATCAACTTCGGTGCCTACATCGAAGGCATGGACAACAGCATTCTGTACGCATGGAAAGGTCTGGCAGGCGGCTACCCCGGGTTGTTCGCGCTGGTGCCGTATCAGGAAAAACTGTCGGAATACCGCAGCCTGGAAAACCGTGACCTGTGGGAATACCGGCTGAACCTGACTGCGGAAGAAACCGGGCGCATGGTCGAGCACGTCTGGGAGCTGAAACAGATCCGTTTCAGTTATTTCTTCTTCGACGAAAACTGCTCGTACCGGCTGCTGGAATTGCTGCAGGTCGCCCGCCCGGGCCTGAAGCTTACCGATCAGTTCGGCCTGACCGCGATCCCGACCGATACGGTCAAGGCAATCAAGGCCGCCGGGCTGGTGGAGAAGATCGACTATCGCCCGTCACGCGAACGCGAACTGCTGAGCCGCGCCGAACCGCTCGATGCAGATGAGCAACAGTGGGTATTGAAGGTCAGCGCCGATCAGAAACAGCTGCAGAATAGCGAGTACCTTGCGCAGCCCAAAGAACGCCGTGCATTGATTCAGGACGCCGCCTATCGTCTGGAACGCTACCGCGCCAACGGCCTTGAGCGCGATACACAACGCTCGCAACGCAGCTTCGAACTGTTGCAGGCGATCAATCAGAACCCGCCGCCACAACTGGACATCCCGCGCCCCGGCCTGCCGGAAGAAGGCCATGAATCACGCACCTGGCAGTTGGGAGCGGGCACACGCGGTGACAAGGCGTTTGCCGAATATGGCCTGCGCATGGCCTATCACGACCTGAACGACAACGCCTATGGCTTCCCGCTGGGTGCGCAGATCGAGATTCTTCAGCTCAAGGTGCGTCAATACGAAGGCAATGACTGGCAGTTGCAACAACTGGACCTGGCGACCATTCGCTCACTGACCCCGCGTACCGAGCTGCTGAAACCCTGGTCATGGCAAGTCACCGGGGGTCTGGAGCGGGTTCTCGGCAAGCACGGCGACGAAAACCTCGTCAGCCATGTCAACGGTGGTGGCGGCGGCACCTGGCAACTGACCGACGACATGCTCGGCTTTGCACTGGGCACCGTGCGGGTCGAGCACAACAACGATTTCGCCGAATTCATCTCCCCCGCTGCGGGCTTCAACACGGGCGTGCTGTGGCGCAACCCGCTGGGCAACCTGAGCCTGGAAGCCAAGGGCGACTACTTCACCAATGGCGAAGTGCGCCGCAGCGTCAGCCTCAACCAGCAATGGGAGCTGTCCCGCAACCTCGGCCTGCGCCTGAGTGCCCAGCGCGAATTCAGCCAGATGAGCTCGCCGCAGAACGAGGTGATGCTTGAGGTGAAGTGGTATCACTACTGACCGGGTCAGTAGTGAATCGCCGGCAGTGTGCGTCGAAAATAGAAGCACACTGCCATCACGCGTTCCCTACATCGCTTTTACGAATAACTCACAAATTACCTTCTAGACTCCTCTCATAAGCAGAGGGAATCACCATGAAGCGGTATTGGCTGTTGTTGTCGCTGGCCATCGTGCTGGCGGGTTGTCAGTCCACCCGTGACCAGATGCTGGCCGAGGGTTATCCGCCGGGTTTTGCAGACGGCTATCAGGACGGTTGCAGCAGCGGCAGGGACGCAGCAGGCGCCACGACCGGCCAATTCCGCAAAAACGTGCCCCGTTACCTGAAAGACAAGCTCTACGCCCAGGGCTGGACCGATGGCTTTCGTCAGTGCGAGACCTCGCAGGACAATCGCGACCGGCTCGATCCCGGCCAGGTCTTCAATGAGCGTGACCGTGCCTGGGAGCAGGAAAAGACCCGCAGTGCCGCCAAGGCCTATCGTCCGAACTGACCCGCAAAGCGTGGAAAATCGACGAAACCAATGATGTCCTGCCGTGGCCTAAAGCCTATTAGGGAGGACTCTTCATGAGCCGCGCATTCGTAAACGAAGACAACGCTGCCGCCGAGGCCGAGCAACCGGTCGAGCGGCTGGTCAGCACACAGATCAACTACGTCACGGCCGAAGGCCTGACCTTGTTGAAGAAACACGTCAGCAGCCTGCAGGCGCAGCACAGCACGCAAACCGCGTTGGGCGAAGCGGCGGACAAGCAGCGACTGGCCGACCTGGAACGCGACCTGCGCTACTTCAACCAGCGCCTGCAAAGCGCGCAGGTCGTCGCCCCGGCCGTGTCGACCGAAAAAGTGCAGATCGGCAGTTGGGTGACGTTCGCGGATGAACAGGACAACCAGCAGCGCGTGCATCTGGTCGGAGAAGATCAGGCCGATGCAGCCAATGGACAGATCAATTGGGGGTCGCCACTGGGCCGCGCCCTGATCGGCGCGCAGAAAGGCGATGAAGTGTTGTGGCAGCGCCCGGCGGGCGATCAGTCGATTGAAGTGCTGTTGATCGAACCTGACGCGTGAGCTTGGCCAGCCAACGGCAGCGCCGCTCCTTGCAGGGAGCGGCGTGTGCCTGAACGCTGATCAGGCCAGCTTTTTGTGACGCACACGGTGCGGCTGGGCAGCCGCTTCGCCCAGACGCTTCTTGCGATCGGCTTCATACTCGGTGTAGTTGCCTTCGAAGAAGATCGCCTGCGAATCGTCTTCATACGCCAGGATGTGCGTGGCTACACGGTCAAGGAACCACCGATCGTGAGAGATCACAATGGCAGCGCCCGGGAAGTCCAGCAGCGCTTCCTCCAGTGAACGCAGGGTTTCCACGTCGAGGTCGTTGGACGGTTCGTCGAGCAGCAGCACGTTGCCGCCCTCTTTCAGGGTCAGCGCCAGGTGCAGACGACCACGCTCACCACCGGACAGGTCCTTGACGAACTTCTGCTGATCGCCGCCCTTGAAGTTGAAGCGACCGACGTAGGTACGCGACGGAATCTCATAGTTACCGATACGGATCACATCGGAACCGTCGGACACGGCCTGGAACACCGATTTGCTGCCGTCCAGGTCATCACGGCTCTGGTCCACGCAGGCCAGCTGCACGGTTTCACCGACCTCGATGCTGCCCGAATCCGGCTGTTCCTTGCCCATCAGCATGCGGAACAATGTCGACTTACCGGCACCGTTACCGCCGATCACGCCAACGATGGCGCCTTTGGGCATGGAGAACGACAGGTTGTCGATCAGCACGCGGTCGCCATAGCCCTTGGTGACGTTCTTGAACTCGATAACCTTGTCACCCAGACGCGGACCGGCCGGGATGTAGATCTCGTTGGTCTCGCTGCGCTTCTGGAATTCCTGCGACTGCATCTCTTCGAAGCGTTGCAGACGCGCCTTGGATTTGGACTGGCGCGCCTTGGCACCCTTGCGGACCCATTCCAGCTCGTCTTTCATGGCTTTTTCGTGAGCGGTCTGCTGCTTGGATTCCTGCGCCAGGCGGTCCGACTTGGCTTCGAGCCAGCCGGAATAGTTGCCCTCGTAAGGAATGCCCGCGCCGCGGTCGAGTTCCAGAATCCAGCCAGCCACGTTGTCCAGGAAGTAACGGTCGTGCGTGATCGCGACCACAGTTCCCGGGAAGTCGTGGAGGAAATGCTCCAGCCAGGCGACCGAGTCGGCATCCAGGTGGTTGGTCGGTTCGTCGAGGAGCAGCATGTCCGGTGCGGAGAGCAGCAGGCGGCACAGCGCGACACGGCGCTTTTCGCCACCGGAAAGGACCGAAACCTTCGCATCCCAGGCGGGCAGGCGCAGCGCATCGGCGGCGACTTCCAGCTGACGCTCCAGGTTATGGCCATCGCTGGCCTGCAGGATGGATTCGAGCTTGGCCTGCTCGGCCGCCAGCTTGTCGAAATCAGCGTCCGGCTCGGCGTACTCGGCGTAGACCTGATCGAGACGCGCCTGGGCGTCCTTGATCACGCTGACCGCCTCTTCCACGACCTCACGGACCGTCTTGTTCGGGTCAAGTTGTGGCTCCTGCGGCAGATAACCCACATTGAGCTCCGGCATCGGACGCGCTTCACCATCAAACTCGGTGTCGACACCCGCCATGATTTTCAACAGCGTGGATTTACCCGAACCGTTGAGGCCCAGCACGCCGATCTTGGCACCGGGAAAGAAAGACAGAGAGATGTTTTTCAGGATTTCACGCTTCGGCGGCACAACTTTGCTCAGCCGATGCATGGTGTAGACGTATTGAGCCATGAAATGAAAACCTAGCGTCTGTAATGAGGACCGATTTGGGTAACGAGCTTAAAGCTCCGGCCGGAAAAAAGCTTTTATTTGTCCTTGAGACTTGCCGCGAGACCATTCCGAGCCTTGAATAAACTCAGTTGGAAACCTGTCGGGCAGTGTTGGCAAATATAAAGCCTGATCGATATTGCAAAAAGTGGAGTCACTCATGCAGGAGTCGGTGGATACCACGCGTTGCGCAAAGCTACCCGAATGCTGCGTGCAGGGCAAACGATACGGCCCAACGGGACTGGCACTTTGCCACAACTAAAGGCATGCTAGCCGCCCTCTTTGGGCGACCCGCCTATTTTACCTAAAGCACCACTGCTTCAGTCCAGCAGTCAGGAACAGCGATTTGCCCATTTCAACGCCTCTGTCGTCATCCAGTGTCGCTACAGACAGTGCGACCAGGCCTCTGCGTGGGTCAGTGAAAGGCATACTGGCAGGCCTGGTTCTGGTGGTGCTTGCCCTGTTGCTCTGGCAATTGATCGAGCAATTTCATCAGACTCAGGAGCGCCAGCGTCAGCGCAGTCTGGAGTACAGCGTGCAGTTGTCAGACCGGATGAGTCTGAACATGGCGCTCAAGGCGCAGATCGCCATGAACCTGCTGGACGAAGCGCTATCCTCCGGGGAGAGGCTGGAGCAGCCGACGACGCTGGTGAACCTGCGCACTGCCCTGCCCGCACTGCGCAGCGTCGCTCGCCTGAATCGGGAGGGTGAAATTGTCAGTGACAGTGCCGAGGCCTCGCGCGACGGTGAGTTTCTCGAACAAGCCATGAAGCAGGCGCGCGGTCGCCCCTACTTTTATACCGGCTCGGAAGACGGCAACCAGATTTATATACTGATTCGCCTGGGCAACGGCGTGAGCGGCGACTACTGGGCAGTGCGTGTAGCGCCCGACGCCTTGAAGGAACTGGCCAGCCAGCCGGCGCAGAACTTTCAGCACCTGTGGCGTCTTGAACAGCGCAAGACGCAGCGGGTCATTCTCCATGAACCGGTCCCTGCCAACGAAGCGGAAAGTGGCCTGTCCGACACCATTCTGCTTCAGCCGCTGAGCAACAGTGACTGGCAACTGCGGGGGCTGTTCGACACCTACAAGGCCCGCAGCGAACTGCTTGCGCCACTGATCGGCAAGTGCCTGATCGGCCTGCTGATTTCGATCCTGCCGCTGATCGCACTGATGAGCCTGCGCAGACGCCAGCGTCAACTGCTGCAGAGCCGGCGCCGCTACCGGGATATCTTCGAGGGCGCGGGCGTCGCAATCTGTGTCATGGACATGTCCGGCCTTCAGGAGCAACTGGAAGCACTCGAGGTCAGGACCGGCGAGGACTTCGAGCGGCTGGTCAAAAGCCAGCCAGCCTCGCTGAAACGCCTGTTGCAGCAATTGCGCATCAGCGAACTCAACGAAGTCGCTCTGGGCCTGCTGGACATCGAGCACCGCGAACAGGCATGGCAACCGTTGATCGAGGGCGAATCGCGCTCGCGTCCGGGCGTCGGCATTCCGATCATTCAGGCGGTGCTCGCCGGACAGCCGCGACTGGAACTGGAAATCTGCCTGAGCCGCGCAGACGGTGAGGATCAGCACCTGTGGCTGGTCATGCGCCTGCCCGAGACACGCAGCGACTTCGATGCAGTGATTCTCAGCATTGGCGACATCACCAGCCGTAAACAGGTCGAGCTGTCGTTGCTGGACCGCGAGAGTTTCTGGTCCGACGTGGTACGCACCGTACCGGACCATTTGTACGTTCAGGACGTACTCAGCCAGCGGGTGATCTACAGCAACCACCATTTCGGCTATACGCTGGGTTACAGCAAGTCAGAACTGCACGCCATGGGCGAGTTTTTCTGGGAAGTCCTGCTGCACCCCGACGACGCCCGGAACTATCAGGACATGCGCCTGCGCCAGCGTCACCACGGGCACAATGAATTACTGCAACGCGTGCTGCGCTTTCGGGACCGCGAGAGCAACTGGCGGAGCTTCGACATTCGCGAACAGGCGCTGGCCTGGGATGCAGAGGACCGGGTCACCCGTATCATCGGCATTGCCAAGGACATTACCGAGCAGGTCGCGTCCAGCCAGTCGCTGCGTGACAGCGAGCAGCGTTACCGCATGCTCGCCGAAAGCATCAGTGATGTGATTTTCTCCACCGATGGCCGGCTGGCAGTCAACTACGTCAGCCCTTCGGTAGAACGTGCGCTGGGCTACAGCGCCGAGTGGATCCTGCAGAACGGCTGGTCCGCCGCCATTGCCAACCCTCAGCAAACAGTCGGTTTTGATGCGCTCATGGGCCGCATCGACAAGGTCCTCGACAAACCTCAGGAACTCGCCCGGCTGCGCGAAGAAGTCACCACCCGAATGTTTCTGTTCGACTGCCTGCGTGCCGACGGTCGCAAGATCCCGGTGGAACTGCGCGTGGTCCTGGTGTGGGGCGAAAACGGCAACTTTGAAGGCATCTTCGGCGTGGGCCGGGACATCAGCCAGCAGCGTCGGGCCGAGAAAGACCTGCGCATGGCTGCCACGGTATTCGAGCATTCGACATCCGCCATCCTGATTACCGACCCGGCCGGCTATATCGTGCAGGCCAACGAGGCCTTTACCCGCGTCAGTGGCTATGAAGTGGCCCAGGTCCTCGATCAGCTGCCGGGCATGCTCACCGTGGAATCCGAACAGGAAACCCGCCTGCGCCACATCCTCAGGCAGTTGAACGGACAAGGCACGTGGGAAGGTGAAATCCGGCTCAAGCGCCGTAACGGCGAACACTACCCAGCCTGGGTCGGCATTACCGCCGTCCTCGACGATGAAGGCGATCTGGCCAGCTACGTGTGCTTCTTCAGCGACATCAGCGAACGCAAGGCCAGCGAGGACCGTATCCACCGTCTGGCCTACTACGATGCGCTGACTCATCTGCCCAACCGCACCCTGTTCCAGGATCGCCTGCATTCGGCGCTGCAGCACGCCGAGCGCCAGCAGGCCTGGGTCGTGCTGATGTTCCTCGACCTCGACCGTTTCAAACCGATCAATGACTCCCTGGGCCATGCCGCTGGCGACCGGATGCTGCAGGAAATGGCCACGCGCCTGCTCGCCTGTGTGTCGGTGGATGACACCGTGGCCCGCATGGGTGGTGATGAGTTCACCCTGCTGCTGGAGCCGGATGAAACCCGCGAAGCCGCGTTGAATCGTGCGATTCACGTTGCCGAACGCATTCTGACCAGCCTGATTACGCCGTTCGTGCTCGAAGGCCGCGAGTTCTTTGTGACCGCCAGTATCGGCATCGCCCTCAGCCCGCAGGACGGCAAGGAACTGAGTCAGTTGATGAAGAACGCCGACACGGCGATGTATCACGCCAAAGAGCGCGGCAAGAACAACTTCCAGTTCTATCAGGCGGACATGAACGCCACCGCTCTGGAGCGTCTGGAGCTGGAAAGCGACTTGCGCCACGCCCTGGAGCAGAAGGAGTTCACCCTCTTCTACCAACCGCAGTTCAGCGGCGACGGCAAACGCCTGACGGGCGCAGAAGCCCTGCTGCGCTGGCGCCATCCACGTCGCGGGCTAGTACCGCCCAACGACTTCATCCCGGTGCTCGAAGAGCTCGGGCTGGTCGTGGAAGTCGGCGATTGGGTTCTGGCCGAGGCCTGCCGCCAACTCAAACACTGGCATCAGGCCAGGGTTCGCGTGCCCAAGGTGTCGGTCAACATCTCGGCACGGCAGTTCTCGGACGGTCAGCTCGGCAAGCGTATCGCCCGCATACTCGAACAGACCGGCCTGTCACCGGCCTGCCTGGAGCTGGAACTGACCGAAAGCATCCTGATGCGCGAGGTCAACGAGGCCATGCAGATACTCGATGGTCTCAAGAACCTTGGCCTGAGCATCGCCGTCGATGACTTCGGCACCGGCTACTCGTCGCTGAACTACCTCAAACAGTTCCCCATCGACGTGCTGAAGATCGACCGCACCTTCGTCGACGGCCTGCCATCCGGCGAGCAGGACGCCCAGATCGCCCGCGCCATCATCGCCATGGCCCACAGCCTCAATCTGTCGGTGATCGCCGAGGGCGTGGAGACTCATGAGCAACTGGAGTTTCTTCGCGAACACGACTGCGACGAAGTCCAGGGCTACCTGTTCGGCCGCCCGATGCCCCCCGCGCAGTTCGAAGCGCAATTCAGTAATGACGCATTGTTCATGCTGGATTAAGGGCCAGTTCTCGCAACGTCGCCATCGTCCATTTGAACGATAGCCGAACCCTTGAATATGAGTAGACTTGAGCCACTGCCTCGCACCGCGTCAATGACAGCGAGCGCTCTACCCATAACAAAGAACACAAGGGGGTAGCATGATCAGCGATACCACATCCCTGGACAGTGTTTCCTGTCAGGTCGTTGAAGCCTTGAACAAGGTGATTCTCGAGCTTCAGACCGAGGTCAGCAGCGCGTCGATCGCTACGTTTCATCAACAGGCGCTTGAGCGGGTGCGCGTGCTGGTGCAGTTCGACAAGGCCTGGTGGGGAAGATCCACCTGGCGTGACAACTGGCCCGTCGAGCACAGTTCCTTTTTGCTCGGCCTGCCCACTGGTTACGCCGCCGAGTGGGAGCAACTCAAGACCTCGGATGCCAGTGTCGGCAAAATGCATCAGACCCAGGGCGTCTGTCAGGTCATTCACTGCACGGCAGCAGATGCCCCACCCGCGCTTGCCGAACTCGGACGCCAGTACGACCTGTGCTTCGCGCTGGGCATTGTCCTGACCGACCCGCACACCCAGCAGGGCGTGCATTTGACGCTGTTTCGCTCGGCCGACCACACGCCCTTTTCGCCCTTGGACAAACGCCTGATCGAGTGGCTGATGCCGCATCTGATCGCCGCTGAACAGGCCAGTTATCTGCGCACGCTCACGACCCTGCGCGAGACTCAGGGCGCCTACGATGAGACCGCCATGGCAGTGAGCGATCGTTACGGCGTGCTGCTTTCCATGGAGCCTGCGTTCTCGTCGATGCTCGGCTCGGAATGGCCTGACAGGCCGTCCAATCGTCTGCCCCGACAGTGCAACCCTCAAGAGGGCTATTCGAGTCATAACCTGCACATCACGTCGCAGCCGGTGGGCGACCTGGTTCTATTGACGGCGCGCCGACGCAGCAGTCTGGAACTGTTGAGCACGCGCGAACTTCAGGTCGCCCGAGGCTTTGCGGTCGGACAGACGTACAAGGAAGTCGCACGCAATATCGGTATGTCCCCCTGCACCGTCCGGCACCACTTGAGAAAGATCTACAACAAGCTCGGTGTCACCCGTAAAGCGCAGATCGCTCAGTTGCTGCATTTGACTGACGGCTGACGCCAACGCGTTCCAGCCCATTTCCGGTTTTTCCAATAACTGCCACCCCGCAAGGGAGGGCCGTGCTCGCCCATAAAAATAACAAGGCACTTACCGATGTCATTAAAAAACCACTTCCTTAGCGCTTCAGGGCTCGCCATGGCGATCCTGTGGTTATCGTCCACAGCGTGCGCCACCGAGAATGCGGCGCCCACGACAGCCGCTGGCGTTTTTGACTTTGGCGCAGGTTTCATGCCGCCCAACACCCCCAATGGCACCGTCGGCATGCGCATCAGTAACTACCACGCGGATGTCATCAAGGACAGCCACGGCAATGACAGCCCCAACGACTTCCAGATCAACGTCCTGGCGATCGGCCTCGCCTACTTGCGAATGACCGAGCAGGAGTTTTTGGGGGCCCGCTATGGTTTCGCGGTGGTGCCGATCTTCTTCAAGATGGATGCAGACCTGGGCGTGAACGCCGGGGGGCAACGGGTCTTCAGCGACAGTGCATCGCTGTTTCGTCAGGCGGACCTGCAAGTGGTGCCGATCATCCTGGACTGGAAGCTCGGACCGGGGCTGGGCATCAATGCCCAACTGATGTTTCAGGCGCCCACCGGGGACTATGACAAAAACCGTCTGGTCAGCCCTGGCACCCATCACTGGACGGTTTCTCCGCTGCTGAATGCGACCTACATTTCACCCGGCGGCTTCGAGGTTTCCTCGAGTTTCCAGATCGATATAAACGCGCGCAACCCCGACACCGATTACCGCAGTGGCGTTGAATACCGACATGAGTTTGCAGTGGGCCAGCATGTGGGCGACTGGACCGTCGGCATTGGCGGCTACTACTACCGGCAGCTGTCGGACGACGACGCGCCGGGACTGACCCGCGGCAACCGCGCCCGGGTAATCGCAGCAGGCCCTGCAGTGAGTTACTTCAAACCCGGCTCAGGTCTGCCGCCCATCTGGTTGCACGCCTACAAGGAGTTCGACGCCCACAACCGTGCCGAGGGCTACACCGTAGCGCTGCGTACCGGCATCAGCTTTTAAGTGGCGTGCGCAACGCGACGACACGCTTTCAATCCTGGAGACGATCGATGAAAGACCTGCACGAATTATTCAATACGCTGGACGGCCGAGGCCTGGCAACACTGGTACGCAATGGCGAGGTGACCCCCGGCGAGCTGCTGGAAACCGCTATTGAGCGGGTCGAACAGGTCGAGCCCGGCCTGAACGCCGTCAGCGAAAGGCTTTACGATCAGGCGCGCAGCCAGGCGAGCGGGAGCAGCGTCAGACAGGGCGTCATGGCAGGCGTACCGACCCTGGTGAAAGACATGTTCACCCCGATGACCGGGGCTCGCATGACCAGTGGCTCGCATGCGCTGGGCGAGTTTCGCTCAGACATCGACTGTGAAATCGTCAGCCGGCTGCGTCAGGCAGGCTGCCAACTGATCGGAACGACCACCGCGCCTGAATTCGGCGTGTCCTACAACACCGAATCGCAACGCTTCGGCGCGACCCGCAATCCCTGGAATCCGCAGCACAGCGCGGGCGGTTCCAGCGGGGGTGCAGCAGCGCTGGTTGCGGCGCGCGCCATCCCTTTCGCCCATGGCAACGATGGCGGCGGCTCGCTTCGCGTACCGGCCTCCTGCTGCGGCGTATTCGGCTTCAAGCCATCGCGCGGTCTGCTGCCGTCCGGCCCGATGGTCGGCGAGGGCTGGGCAGGCCTGAGCACGGCCCATGCGATCACCCTGTCGGTAGGCGACAGCGCCGCCCTGCTCGACGCCACTGCAGGGAGTGACCTGGGGGCTCCCTATGCGGCGCCCGTGCCGGCGACGCCGTTTGCACACGCCGCAGGACGCGATCCCAGGCGCCTGAAAATCGCTCTGATCTCGGCAATATCACCCTGGCCCGCCGAACCGGAAGCCCTGGCGGCACTGCAGCACACGGCGGCCTTGCTGGAGACGCTCGGCCATTACGTGGTGCCGGCGACGTTGCCGGTCCGGCTGCCTGAATTCCTCGATGCGACGTTCGACATCATCGGCTCACACACCCAGGGCTACCTCGATCTGCTGGGCAAAATGCGCGGTTTCCCGATCTCTATGGACGAACTGGAGCCGCGCACCCGCGTCATTCTGCGCGAACGCGGGCAACTACCGGCGACACGCTACATTTCCGCGGTCGAAGCGATGCATGCACTGGGCCGGGCGATGGCCGGTTTCTTCGAAGAGTACGACATTGTCCTCACCCCGACGCTCAACCGCGCGCCGCCGCGCCTGGGAGAACTGGCCTTCGACGACGACAGCCGGTCCCTGCAGGACTTCATCGCGCTTTCGCACAGCTACTCGCCCTACACGGCGATCTTCAACGCAACAGGCCAGCCGGCCATGTCCGTGCCCCTCTACTGGACAGCCGATTCGCTACCGCTGGGCTCTCACTTCGCCGCGCGGTTTGGCGACGAGCTGACCTTGCTGAGCCTCGCCGGGCAACTGGAGCGCGCCCAGCCGTGGGCCGCACGCAGGCCGCCTTTGAGCGCTTATGCGGGTTGATGCGAAGGGATTTTTGCCAGCGACGCAGGCAAGGTCACCGGCGTGGTCTTGCCTGCAGAAGCCCATAGAACCGAGGATGCAGCGCATTTTACTGTGCTGCGTGAACCCCTTCACTGTTCAAGATGACTGCCTTTCATATGCCAGATAAAACCCGATGGGGTAGAATAGCCGCCTTTTCCGCCATGCCCCCTTGAGGACTGCCATGTTCAGCCGTGATTTGACTATCGCCAAGTACGACGCCGATCTGTTTGCCGCCATGGAGCAAGAAGCTCTGCGTCAGGAAGAACACATCGAGCTGATTGCCTCGGAAAACTACACCAGTCCGGCCGTCATGGAAGCTCAAGGCTCGGCCCTGACCAACAAGTACGCCGAAGGCTACCCAGGCAAGCGCTACTACGGTGGTTGCGAGTACGTCGACGTTATCGAGCAACTGGCCATCGACCGCGCCAAGGAGCTGTTCGGCGCTGATTACGCCAACGTTCAGCCGCACGCCGGTTCGCAAGCCAACTCGGCGGTCTACCTGGCCCTGCTGCAAGGCGGCGACACCATTCTGGGCATGAGCCTGGCCCACGGTGGTCACCTGACCCACGGCGCCAGCGTTTCGTCCTCGGGCAAACTGTACAATGCCGTTCAGTACGGCATTGATGCCAACGGCATGATCGACTACGACGAAGTCGAGCGCCTGGCTGTCGAGCACAAGCCAAAAATGATCGTCGCCGGTTTTTCTGCCTACTCGCAGATCCTCGACTTCCCGCGCTTCCGTGCAATCGCTGACAAGGTCGGTGCCTACCTGTTCGTCGACATGGCTCACGTAGCCGGTCTGGTCGCCGCAGGCGTCTACCCGAACCCGGTACCATTCGCCGACGTCGTGACCACCACCACGCACAAGACCCTGCGCGGTCCACGTGGCGGCCTGATCCTGGCGCGCGCCAACGCCGAGATCGAGAAGAAGCTGAACTCTGCAGTATTCCCTGGCTCCCAGGGCGGTCCGCTGGAGCACGTCATCGCAGCCAAGGCCGTGTGCTTCAAGGAAGCGCTGCAGCCTGAGTTCAAGACCTACCAGCAGCAAGTGGTGAAGAACGCCAAGGCCATGGCCGGCGTGTTCATCGAGCGTGGCTTCGACGTCGTGTCCGGCGGTACCGAGAACCACCTGTTCCTGCTGTCGCTGATCAAACAGGACATCTCCGGTAAAGACGCCGACGCCGCTCTGGGTCGCGCCTTCATCACCGTCAACAAGAACTCCGTACCAAACGACCCACGCTCCCCGTTCGTCACCTCCGGCCTGCGCTTCGGCACCCCGGCAGTGACCACTCGCGGCTTCAAGGAAGCAGAGTGCAAGGAGCTGGCCGGCTGGATCTGCGACATCCTGGCTGACCTGAACAACGAAGCCGTGATCGACGCGGTTCGTGAGAAGGTCAAAGCCATCTGCGCCAAGCTGCCGGTTTACGGCGCTTGATAAGCCTGGTTTAAACGCAGTACCAAAAGCCCCGACTCGTGAGAGCCGGGGCTTTTTGCTTTATATCCGATCATCAGCTAACGGAGATAAGGAGCTCAGGCTATGTGCTCTTTCAGTGACGTAAGGAAGCTTGATCAGCGGTGGCCTGCCTGATGAGAGATTCCTTGGTTTTTTGTTATGGGAACAGTTTGGAAGTGAGAACCATACACTTGCGATAAACCTAGCCCGCCCTGCTATTTCACGGACGGCACACCGAGAATACACAAACACCTCTCGAAAGAAGAGTTGGCGCTGTCCGAAATCCTGACCCAGCCAGTACCTGAGCCTGCAGAAAAGGAAGTTCACAGCATGTCTGGTATAGTCTGAATTGGGCGGGTAAAAATGCCGCGCTGATCGGGACTGTTGGGACCCACGGAGACATCGTGATTGGTGGCTCGGGCACCGTGATAATCGGTGATTCGCACACTCCGGCACCGTTTATACCCCCACTCCCACTTTTACTGAAAAAGACCTATGGACATGCTTTCAGTATAGTTGATAGTGAAACAGATCAGCCCCTAGCCGGAAGAAACTTCACCGCCACCGTTGATGGCCAAAAGATTACCGGCGTCACCGATAGCGAAGGAATAGCGAGCGTTAAAACCTCAAGCAAAGATGCCACTATTTCTATCAGTATTGATTTTATCTCCCCGGCGCGTTTAAATCACCCACCACTGTCACTGTCAATGATAGAGCCGCGACCAGAGAAGCGATCATCAGGCTTCTCAGAAAAAACAAATGCGAATTCGTAGAACGATCGTCTTGGGGAGCGTATAAAGCAAAAGGTGAAAGGGTTGATGATTGGGACTACACGATGATCGCCCTTCACCATGCAGGCCGGAGTGTAGGCTGTGGTAGGGGCGCAGAACAAATGCTCGATATTCAAAAAGAGCACCAGGCTAAATTTTATGATATCGGTTACCACTACGGCATCGACTGCACGGGAAAAGTCTTCGAAGGACGGGACATAAGATTCAAAGGCTCGAGTGTACATAACTACAACACAGGTGTCATTGGTATCGTTTTACTAGAAAACCTGACAACTGCCGAAGAAGGTGGCGATGTGGTAGCTCTGGCTCGTCAGGCTCTTGAAATCATCAACGGCAACATGGACCAGAAAATACCTGCCGTACAAATCGACGCCCTTCTGACTTTGACTCACGCCCTGACCAGTGTTTTCAGAGTCACAGTTTTAGGCGGGCATCGTGAATTTCCCATGCAAGCCGGTGAAGGAAAAATCTGCCCCGGTAACATCGGAATGGAATTGGTAAGAAACCTTCGAATCAAAACTAAACTTTTGCGGCCACCCTCTTCATGAAGTTATTGCTCATCACTGTTCTCATCACACTTGCCGCCGTTCTTTATATCGGTTACTACGAAAAGATGGAGGATACCTATCCAGAAAAAGTTTTCTTCATCAAGAAAAGTCCGACACCCAAAATCAAGTTTGAAAATATTTTCGCTTACGAATCAGATGATAAAAAACTGAGTCAATTAAGCGAAACCGAGCGCCAGCTAGTCATCCAGTACTGCAAGTATCGCCTAGGCGTGACGACGACTTTGAAAAACCAAAACGAGCTTGACGAATGCAAACAGAGATAAGCCGGAGCTGCGTCTAAGATTCGTCTCTGAGGGCTCGCTGCCAGCGTGCTGCTTTCGAAGTGACTTATTTTTCTTGCACGGCCTCAAGCGTCTCACGCGCACGTTGAACTTGTTAAAAATCTCCTCTCCCATCGTCCACTTTCCGAAAGATTAGAATCTTGGCTATTGGGCTGCTTACATTGGGCAGCTGTTGAGCTCGGACAAGAAAAGCCTTTACTCAAAGCTGCGTGATGAGTCTGGATTTTTAGAATTCAGCTATCCGTTGTATGCAGTGAAGCATTTAACTTTTCGGTGCTTCCTTCAAACAAGGCAGATTGCCTTTGCGAAATTCTGTCGTGTTAAATTACGGCTCGATGAGCAAAGCATGTGCGGCGCGATTTACGCCGAACAGCGCAAGATCAGATTTGACCGACTGAACAATCAGGACGACGACAGATGAAACCGATTTACCTTACCCTGCTTTCGCTCGGGCTGCTTTTTATCCTGGCTGCAGGTTTCATCGCCATGGACGGGCTGTCCGATAACGCCCAGGCCAGCGATGTCGCCATTGTCCTTGGTTCAAAAGTCACGCCAGACGGCGCCCCGTCCGCACGCCTGCAAGCCCGACTTGATCGTGCGGTGGAGCTTTACCAACAAGGACTGGTCAGGAACATCATCGTGAGTGGAGGCACCGGCGTGGAGGGTTTCAACGAAGCCGTCGGCATGGCCAACTACCTTGTGGAGCGCGCGAGGCTGCCGCGTGAAGCGATTCTGCTTGATGAGCAGGGCAATACCACAAAAGATACTGCCCGCAACAGCGCACAGATCATGAAACAGCGCGGCTTCAAGAGTGCTGTTGTGGTGACGCAATACTTCCACATTACCCGAAGTCGATATGCCCTGAATCAGGCGAGCGTCACCCAGGTATCGACGGCACATGCCCGCTATTTTGAATGGCGCGACCTGTATTCACTTGCGCGAGAAGTTGCAGCGCTGCCCGTCTATTGGTGGGCTGAAAATACCTGACAGCGCTCAGTCACCCACGCATAACCTCACTCCACCATCGCCGCAAACCCCGCCCGTATCTTCTCCTCCGGCAATTCATCGGCAATGAACACAATCACGCTCTCGCGCTTTTCGCCTTCGGCCCACTCCGTATCCCAGTCAAAGCCGTACAGCTTGAGCACGCCCTGAAACACCATCTTGCGTGGTTCGTCTTCGATGTTGAGCACGCCCTTGTAACGCAGCAGTTGTTTGCCGTGGTCTTCCAGCAGTTCGTTCATGAACTCGCTGAGGCGGTCAAGGTTCAGCGGTTTTTCGCTGCGCAGGACCAGGCTGCTGATCCGGTCAGCGGAATTGCCGGCCGGGGCCAGCGGGCGCAGGATCATGCCGCCGCCCAGATCGGCATTGAGGTTGAAGCCGCGTACGTCGAGCAGTTCGGCGAGGTCGATCCTGCCGTGCTCGACAATACGGATCGGCGCACGGCGGTTGATGCGGGTCAGGCGTGCACTAAGGGCCTCGAAGGCTGCGTCGTCGACCAGATCACGCTTGCTGACCAGCAACCGGTCGGCAAAACCGATCTGCGCCTGGGCGATGGTTTGCACCAGGTGGGTATCGGCGTGCGCGGCGTCGACCAGGGTAATGATGCCGTCGAGGATGTAACGCTCGCGCAGCTCTTCATCGATGAAGAACGTCTGCGCGACCGGCGCGGGATCGGCCAGACCGGTGCATTCGATCACCAGTCGGTCGAAAGCGATCTCGCCGCTGTCCAGACGCTCCAGCAACAGGTAGAGCGCCTTGGTCAGGTCAGTGTGGATGGTGCAGCACACGCAACCGTTGGACAGGGTCATGATCTGTACGGGGTCGGTGCCGAGCAACTGGCTGTCGATGCCTGCATCACTGAATTCGTTTTCAATCACGGCGATTTTCAGGCCGTGTTCGGCCTTGAGCAGGTGGCGCAGCAAGGTGGTCTTGCCGGCCCCCAGAAAACCGGTCAGCACGGTCACGGGGATGGGTTGCAACTCAGTCATAAGGCTCCTGGCGTGAGGCATTCAGCTGAAATGAAAACGCGCCACAGGTGATGGCCTGCGGCGCGTCGGATCAAACCATAACGCAGATCAGCGGATCAACAGCACTTCGGACCGGCCTTGCCGCCGTAACGGGCCTCTTGCCGCTCCCGAAAGAACTGCTCGTAGGTCATCACCGGCTTGTCCGGATGAGTGTTCTGCATGTGTTCGACATAGGTGTCGTAGTCCGGCATGCCCACCATCAGGCGCGCGGCCTGACCGAGGTATTTGCCGAGGCGACTCAGGTCATTGAACATGGGCAAATCCTCTGTGGGTATCCATCATCACACCTGTGACGCTGGCGGCATGGCCTGGAACGGAGCTTCCTTGTCGGTGCGCTCCTTGGTGCTCCAGGCCGCACGGCCGACTTTAATGGCGTAGAACAGGATGCTGACCACCACGAACAGAAACAATATGGTCAGCCCGGCGTTGGTGTAAGCGTTGAAGATAACGTGCTGCATCTGGTCCATGGTCTTGGCCGGGGCCAGAATCTGACCGGCATCGGCCGCCGCGCTGTATTTCTTGGCCAGAGCCAGGAAACCTACTGCAGGGTTGGCGTCGAACAGCTTGATCAAACCAGCGGTCACGGTGCAGATCAGCAGCCAGGTGGCAGGCAGCATGGTCACCCAGACATAGCGCTGGCGCTTCATCTTGATCAGCACCACGCTGGCCAGCATCAGGGCGATACCGGCAAGCATCTGGTTGGAGATACCGAACAGCGGCCACAGGGTATTGATGCCGCCCAGCGGATCGATCACGCCCTGATAGAGCAGATAGCCCCACAGTGCCACGCAACCTCCGGTGCCGATGGCGTTGGCCGTCCACGACTCGGTGCGCTTCAGGGCCGGAACGAAACTGCCCAGCAAGTCCTGCAGCATGAAGCGTCCGGCACGTGTACCGGCGTCGACTGCGGTCAGGATGAACAGCGCCTCGAACAGAATCGCAAAGTGGTACCAGAACGCCATGGTGTTTTCACCCGGCAGCACCTGATGAAGGATCTGCGCGATACCGACGGCCAGCGTCGGAGCACCACCGGCACGGGCCAGCACAGTGTTTTCACCGATGTCTTTCGCGACAGCGGTCAGTTGCTCAGGCGTGATGGCAAAGCCCCAGCTGGACACGGTCTGCGCAACGGTCACCACGTCACTGCCGACCACCGCAGCCGGGCTGTTCATGGCGAAGTACACACCTGGCTCGATCACCGAAGCGGCAACCATCGCCATGATGGCCACGAAGGACTCCATCAGCATGCCGCCGTAACCGATGTAACGGGCGTTCTTCTCGTTATCCAGCAGCTTGGGCGTGGTGCCCGACGAGATCAGCGCGTGGAAACCCGACACCGCACCGCAGGCAATGGTGATGAACAGGAACGGGAACAGTGCGCCCTTCCAGACCGGGCCTGTGCCGTTGGTGAACTGGGTCAGGGCCGGCATTTTCAGCTCGGGCGCCAGAATCAGGATGCCGATCGCGAGTGCCAGAATGGTGCCGATTTTCAGGAAGGTCGACAGGTAGTCACGGGGCGCAAGCAGCAGCCAGACCGGCAGCATGGCCGCTACAAAACCGTAACCGACCAGCATCCAGGTGATCTGCACGCCGGTGAACGTGAACATCGGCCCCCAGGTCGGATCCGCCGCTACCATGCCGCCGACCCAGATCGAACCGAGCAACAGAATGACGCCGACGATGGAGATTTCACCAATGCGTCCTGGACGGATGTAGCGCATATAAATGCCCATGAACATCGCGATCGGGATCGTCGCCATGACCGTAAACATGCCCCACGGGCTCTCGGCCAGGGCCTTGACCACGATCAGCGCCAGCACCGCCAGGATGATGATCATGATCAGGAAACAGCCGAACAGTGCGATGGTGCCGGGAATACGGCCCATTTCCTCGCGGACCATGTCGCCCAGCGAGCGTCCGTCACGGCGCGTGGAAAGGAACAGGATCATGAAGTCCTGCACCGCACCGGCCAGCACCACGCCGGCAATCAGCCAGAGCGTACCGGGCAGATAGCCCATTTGCGCTGCCAGTACCGGGCCGACCAGCGGGCCTGCGCCAGCAATGGCTGCAAAGTGGTGACCGAAGAGGATGTGTTTGTTGGTCGGCACATAGTCAAGACCGTCATTGTTGACCACCGCCGGTGTCGCGCGCAGCGGATCGATCTGCATGACGTGAGTGGCGATGAAAAGACTGTAGTAACGATAGGCAACCAGGTAGATAGCTACCGCAGCGACCACTATCCACAAAGCGTTGATCGCCTCTCCGCGACGCAAGGCCACGACCCCAAGGGCACATGCCCCGACAATTGCGACGATGAGCCAGGGAACATGGCGCATCAGACTATTATTATTTTTCATTTTTTTATTCCAGCAGAGTTGACTAGAAGGCAAGCCATGCGAGTTTAGCGCCGGATCAGCGAAAGACCACCCCCAACCAAGGTCTAGGTCGAAATTTGATCAATTGCGGCAGATACCCGGCATAGAGGGCTGGAATGGCCTCGACAGATGGCGTTCCGATCACAAAACCGCGATGCGGAACTGTTCTGCAATTGCTTTCCGGTCTATCGTGCATGGACAACAGAATAGATCAGATAACGACCTGCGCGCTGACTCCGGTGGCGGTCAACAAGAGAGTTCATTCGATGACCGACTCACCTGCAGATCGCCGTCGTTTCAAACGTATTGCCTTTGATGCCAAGACCGATCTGAAGCAAGGCGACAAAAGCTGGAAAGTGAAACTGGTCGACCTTTCTCTCAAAGGGTTGCTGATCGACCGGCCTGATCCGTGGAACGGTGATCAGACGCAGCCCTTTGAAGTCGACATCATTTTAAGCAACGATGCCCATGTAAAAATGGATGTCGAAATCACCCATGACAACAACCGGCAACTGGGCTTCGTTTGCCGGCACATTGGGCTGGAGTCAATCAGCCACCTTAGGCGGCTGGTCGAATTGAACCTCGGAGACCCCGAGGAACTGGATCGGGAACTGGCAGCCTTGATCGAACTGCAGGAATAATCCTCAGGTCGAGGTTACTCGAACAGCGCATCCAGGGCCTGTTCAAGTCGCGTAACGGCAATGATCTGCAAGCCGGGCGGCGCTTCTTTCGGCGCGTTGCCCTTGGGCACGATGGCGCGTTTGAAACCGTGTTTGGCGGCCTCCTTAAGGCGCTCCTGGCCGCTGGGCACCGGCCTGACTTCACCCGACAGCCCCACCTCACCGAACACAAGCAAGTCATGCGGCAGCGGACGATTGCGCAGGCTGGACATGACCGCGGCCATCAAGGCCAGGTCGGAGGCGGTTTCCAGCACTTTCACGCCGCCTACCACGTTGAGGAACACGTCCTGATCGTGAGTGGGAATGCCGCCATGGCGATGCAGGACTGCCAGCAGCATGGCCAGACGATTCTGATCCAGACCCAACGTCACGC
Source organism: Pseudomonas syringae pv. coryli str. NCPPB 4273 (assembly GCF_000972175.1). Taxonomy (NCBI): domain Bacteria; kingdom Pseudomonadati; phylum Pseudomonadota; class Gammaproteobacteria; order Pseudomonadales; family Pseudomonadaceae; genus Pseudomonas; species Pseudomonas syringae pv. coryli. The sequence goes on from NZ_AWQP01000026.1 coordinate 63,338, forward strand.
GGCGCGGGTTGGACATGTGACTGTCGTCCACCAGTGCCTGCACTTCCACCAGCATCGGCCGCGTGCCTTCCCAGGTGGCCATGACCACACTGCCCGGCACCTCTTCCTGCGCACGGGTGAGAAAGATCGCCGACGGGTTGGAGACTTCTTTCAGGCCCTTGTCGGTCATGCCGAACACGCCCAGCTCGTTGACCGCGCCAAAGCGGTTCTTCACCGCGCGCAGCAAACGCAGACGGCCGTCAGATTCGCCCTCGAAATACAGCACGGTGTCGACCATGTGCTCAAGCACACGCGGACCGGCCAGGGCGCCTTCCTTGTTGACGTGGCCGACCAGGAAGATCGCCGTGCCGCTCTGCTTGGCGTAACGCACCAGCAACGCGGCGCTTTCGCGAACCTGCGACACGCCGCCAGGGGCTGACTGCAGCTGTTCGGTGAAAATCGTCTGGATCGAATCGATCACCATCACCTTGGGCTTCTCGACCTTGGCGGTGGCAATGATGGTTTCGATACAGGTTTCGGTCATGACCCGCAGCTTGTCCTGCGGCAGCCCCAGGCGCCGGGCGCGCATGGCGACCTGCTGCTGGGATTCCTCACCGGTGACATACAGCGCAGGCATGCGCTGGGCGATATTGCACAGCGTCTGCAAGAGGATCGTGGACTTGCCGATGCCGGGGTCACCGCCGATCAGCACCACCGAGCCGTCAACCAGACCGCCGCCGAGCACCCTGTCCAGCTCGGTGGAGTTGGTGGAGAAGCGCGGGATTTCTTCGACACTGACTTCTGCCAGGGTCCGGATCTGCGCCTGCGAACCGGTCCAGCCGGTGCGCCCGGTAGGCGGCGCGGCGGCACCGCTTTCAATCATGGTTTCGACCAGTGTGTTCCAGGCACCGCATTCGCTGCACTGGCCCGCCCACTTGGGAAATGTCGCGCCGCACTCGGTGCAGCCGTACAAGCGTTTGGCCTTGGCCATGACAACCCCAGTCGTTAGAAAACGCCCATGATAACGCAGGTTGCAACACCTGCCAGTCGCTGGGCGACGACTGCTTTTGAAAACCGGATAAAACTTACGCGGACGACTCCGGTCGATTGAACGTGGCACGGGCGGCAGCAGTACGTCTGGGCTACACTCATCCGGATCAATTTTATCTGCTACAAGGAATTACCCCATGAGCGTGCTTAAGGAATTCAAGGCATTCGCGGTCAAAGGCAACGTAGTTGATATGGCCGTCGGTATCATCATCGGCGCGGCATTCGGCAAGATCGTTTCTTCCTTCGTCGGCGATGTCATCATGCCGCCGCTGGGCCTGCTGATTGGTGGCGTCGACTTCAGCGACCTGGCCGTCACCCTGCGCCCCGCGCAAGGGACTGCACCTGCGGTACTGCTGGCGTATGGCAAATTCATCCAGACCGTCCTCGACTTCATCATCGTCGCGTTCGCGATCTTCATGGGCGTCAAGGCCATCAACCGCCTGAAACGCGAAGAAGCCAAAGCCCCTACCCTGCCGCCAACGCCCTCCAAGCAGGAAATCCTGCTGGGCGAGATTCGCGACCTGCTCAAAGAGCAGAGCAAACCGGCAGCGCCCATTACCGTGGATCCTGCGCGTACGCTTTAATTGAGCAAGGCCTGCACCTGCAGGCCATCGGCCCTAACCACGATGGCACTGACGACGCA
>NZ_AWQP01000027.1:0-28216 GCF_000972175.1 Pseudomonas syringae pv. coryli str. NCPPB 4273
CCAAAGTGACCAAAGCCCCTGGCTCCGTTTCCGGCCCGACTTCGTCGGGTTCCTTCGCCCTGGCACTGATCCGGGGGTCCCCCGGATCAGCGCCAGGACTCAGCCGTCACTTACGTCGCACTCTGCGTCGTCTGTGCCATCGCGCTCAAAAAGCATTTTAGGGCAATTTGGCTAAAGGCACGGCTCGGGAGTTGATGACTGTCGTTCCTCACGCTCCGCGTGGGACTGCAGTTCGTGACGCTCCGCGTCACACGGCAGTTCTGTCAGGTGGATTGAGATTTGACCACGGCATGCCAACGCGGAGCATTGGCATGCAGGTCAGCGCGGATTGACGCAGCGTCGGCTAGCCAATCAAACCGCCAGCAACCGCTCGCGCAGTTTGCCGATTTCGTCGCGCATTTGTGCGGCGGCCTCGAATTCCAGGTCGCGGGCCAGTTGGTACATTTTTTCTTCCAGTTGGCGAATGCGTTTGTTGATCTCGCTCGGCGAGCGCAGTTCGTTCTCGTAGCGGGCGTTTTCTTCGGCGGCTTTGGCCATGCCTTTGCGCTTCTTGCTGCGCGAGCCGGGCACGGTGGCGCCTTCCATGATGTCGGCGACGTCCTTGAATACGCCTTTGGGCGTAATGCCATGTTCCAGGTTGAAGGCGATCTGTTTCTCGCGACGTCGCTCGGTCTCGCCGATGGCGCGCTCCATCGAGCCGGTAATCCGGTCGGCATACAGAATCGCCCGGCCGTTGAGGTTCCGTGCCGCCCGGCCAATGGTCTGGATCAGCGAACGGTCGGAGCGCAGGAAGCCTTCCTTGTCGGCATCGAGAATTGCCACCAGCGACACTTCCGGCATGTCCAGACCTTCACGCAGCAGGTTGATGCCCACCAGCACATCGAATGTCCCCAGGCGCAGGTCGCGGATGATTTCGACGCGTTCCACCGTATCGATGTCCGAGTGCAGGTAACGTACGCGCACCCCGTGGTCGCTCAGGTAGTCGGTCAAATCCTCGGACATGCGCTTGGTCAGCGTGGTGACCAGCACCCGCTCTTCAAGTGCAGCACGCTTGTGAATTTCCGACAGCAGATCGTCGACCTGGGTCAGCGCCGGACGAATCTCGATCTGCGGGTCCACCAGGCCGGTCGGACGCACCACCTGCTCGACGATACGCCCGGCATGCTCAGCCTCGTAGTTACCCGGAGTCGCCGAGACGAAAATGGTCTGCGGGCTGATCGCCTCCCACTCGTCGAAGCGCATCGGCCGGTTATCCAGTGCCGATGGCAGACGGAAACCGTACTCAACCAGGGTTTCCTTGCGCGAACGGTCACCTTTGTACATCGCGCCGACCTGCGGCACGCTGACGTGGGATTCGTCGATCACCAGCAAGGCATCGGGGGGCAGGTAGTCGAACAGGGTCGGCGGCGGCGCACCGGACGGACGGCCCGACAGGTAGCGCGAGTAGTTTTCGATACCGTTGCAGTAGCCCAGCTCCAGCATCATTTCCAGGTCGAAACGGGTGCGCTGCTCAAGACGCTGGGCTTCCACCAGTTTGTTCTGGCTGCGCAGGTACTCGAGGCGCTCCTGCAGTTCGACCTTGATGTTTTCCATCGCCTCGATCAGCGTTTCGCGCGGAGTGACGTAGTGGCTTTTCGGGTAGAAGGTGAAGCGCGGCAGCTTGCGAATCACCTCGCCGGTCAGCGGATCGAACGCCGACAGGCTCTCGACCTCGTCATCGAACAGCTCGATACGAATCGCTTCCAGATCGGATTCGGCCGGGTAGATGTCGATCACATCACCGCGCACCCGGAAGGTCGCACGGGCAAAGTCCATGTCGTTACGGGTGTACTGCAGATCGGCCAGACGGCGCAGCAAGGCACGCTGATCGAGTTTGTCGCCGCGATCGATGTGCATGACCATGCGCAGGTAGGTTTCCGGACTGCCCAGGCCGTAGATGCACGACACCGTGGTGACGATGATCGCATCCTTGCGCTCCAGCAGCGCCTTGGTCGCCGACAGACGCATCTGCTCGATGTGGTCGTTGATCGACGCATCCTTCTCGATGAAGGTGTCGGACGACGGCACATAGGCTTCAGGCTGGTAGTAGTCGTAGTAGGAGACGAAGTACTCCACGGCATTGTTCGGGAAAAACGCCTTGAATTCGCCATACAACTGCGCGGCCAGGGTCTTGTTCGGCGCCAGCACCAGCGTCGGGCGCTTGATCTGGGAAATCACGTTGGCGATGCTGAACGTCTTGCCCGAGCCGGTCACCCCGAGCAAGGTCTGGTGCGCGAGCCCTGCGTCGATCCCTTCGACCAGTTGGCGAATGGCCTCGGGCTGATCGCCGGCTGGCTCAAAGCGGGTAACGAGCTGGAACTCGGACATAACTGACCTCTTGAATGGTGCGCGTGTGACGGGGTTCGCGTGAATCTTTCGGCGACCTGACCGCCTCGACGGCACAACTGGAAATATTCGTCGGCGCATGACGGCGCGCAACGACGAAATCATCGCAAACAGCCGTTCCCGCCGGGAAGCAGGCGTGCGATGTTTTGAAGTGATGGCTAATAGATGGAGTCATATATCAGCCTTTCAAGGCACGCACTTAAAGCATTGAGGTTTTAACCGAACGAACGTTCTACAAATATGCGCAAAAACCTGTAAAAAACCCGCCCTGCACTGTCGATCACCGAGGGGATGCTCTCTATACTACGCTCTGTTTGCGCACCGCTTTGGCGCATCGAGCCTCAGCGTGTCCCCTTCCCACTCTTCACCAAGAGCCGCCGCACCATGAGCCTGTTTTCCGCTGTCGAAATGGCACCCCGCGATCCGATCCTGGGTATCAACGAAGCCTTCAACGCCGACACCCGCAGCACCAAGGTCAACCTTGGCGTAGGCGTCTACTGTGATGAAGACGGGCGCATTCCCCTGCTGCGCGCCGTGGCAGAAGCCGAGAAGGTCCGCGTGGCCCAGCATGCCCCACGTGGCTACCTGCCGATCGACGGTATTGCCGCCTATGACCAGGCCGTGCAAAAACTGTTGCTGGGCGCCGATTCGCCGCTGATCGCCTCGGGCCGTGTGCTGACCACCCAATCGGTTGGCGGCACCGGCGCACTGAAGATCGGTGCCGACTTCCTCAAGCAGTTGCTGCCCGATGCCGTCGTCGCCATCAGCGACCCGAGCTGGGAAAACCATCGCGCGCTGTTCGAAACCGCGGGCTTTGTGGTGCAGAACTATCGCTACTACGACGCTGCCACTCACGACGTGAACCGTGCCGGCATGCTCGAAGACCTGCACAACCTGCCGAACAACTCGGTGGTCGTGCTGCACGCCTGCTGCCACAACCCGACCGGGGTCGACCTGAGCCTGGATGACTGGAAAAAAGTGCTGGAAGTGGTCAAGTCCAAGGGCCACGTCCCGTTTCTGGACATGGCCTATCAAGGCTTCGGTCAGGGCATTCAGGAAGATGCGCTGGCAGTGCGCCTGTTCGCCGAGTCGGGCCTGACCTTCTTCGCCTCGAGCTCGTTCTCCAAATCGCTGTCGCTGTATGGCGAACGCGTCGGCGCGCTGTCGATCATTACCGAATCGAAGGAAGAAACCACTCGCGTCCTGTCCCAGGTCAAACGCGTGATCCGCACCAACTACTCCAACCCGCCGACCCACGGTGCGATCATCTCCGCAGCGGTGCTTAACGACCCGACATTGCGTGCAATGTGGGAAGAGGAACTGGGCGAAATGCGTCTGCGCATCCAGGGCATGCGCAAGGCGATGGTCGAGCGTCTGGCTGATAACCCTGCCGGTCAGGACTTCAGCTTCGTCGCGCGCCAGTGCGGCATGTTCTCCTACTCCGGTCTGACCGCCGAACAGGCCCAGCGCCTGCGCAGCGAGTTCGGCATCTACGCGCTGGACACCGGGCGTATCTGCGTGGCCGCGCTGAACCAGAAGAACATCGACGTAGTGTGTGACGCGATCAAGCAGGTTCTTTAAGCTGCAAGCCGTAAGCTGCAAGCTGCAAGCAAAAGCAGAACCGCTCCTGCTTGCAGCTTGTAGCTCCCTGCTCCGCTGGGCACTTTCCATCGAACGATCTGAAAAAACCTGCCTCGAAACTCTGTCAGACCATTTTCTGAACCCGATATCGAGGTACTCATGTCTATCGAACCGCAACGTCAGAAAGCAACGACGCCAAATCAGGACGCACCTGCCAGCCCGGGCCCGGACCGCAACGATCCGGCAATCGAGCCGCAGGTCGGGGACGTAAAACCCGAGACTGAAAAGGGTAATGGCCAGGGCCAGACGCCCTCCCCCAGCCAGTCACAGACTCAGTCGCAGAGCCAGTCAACCGGTGACAGCGCCTACGTGCCTGACCATGAGCCGGAAGAAAAAACCGAGGATCTACGCAATCATCAGCCCACCACTGGCGTTGACGCCGATATCGATACACCCGGCGGCTGATTCCCGGCAAGCGCATTTGGGCCGCATGGCCCAAACGCTTTTCTTGCCTCTTTCAGCGATTGGCCTCCTCGCTTATCACCTGCACCTCATACGCTGGATCAGCCTTGATCTGTTGTTCAGTGAACGGCAACGCTTGCCACTGCTTTTTTGAAAACGCCTCAGTCTGGTCGCTTGAATGGGCTGACTGTGGATTGCTCGACTCCGAGAACGCCAGTAGACCCTGCGCCCTGGGGCCCTGCTCGTCGAACGACACCACCTGCAGGTAGCTGGTGCCACTGACCACCTCACGCTTGCCGTCCTTGCCAGCGATTGTCTGCATGGCGTTGTAGACGCCCAGCCCGGCCGGCCCGCCGTGAATCGGGATCTGCTTGCCGCTGATGCCGGAGACCTGAATGTCGCCCCATTTACTGCCTGCCGAGAGGCCTGCCTTGGCCACTTCATCGACCGCTGCGAGCATGGCCGTGCGCAGTGCGGTGGCAACAGAAGGGTTTTCAATCGCCAGCCCGCTCGGCGTGTGAACCGGGTCCCGTGGGTCGAACTCAACGCGCCAGCGCAAGGCAACAGCCTGCATGGACGTCACGATTCTCTGGAAGTACACGAAGCCGATGCCACTGTTCAGGTCAGCACGCCCGTCCCAGGCTTTCAGTGCGGTACACAGCGGCGTCAGACGCGCCGCATCATCACCCAGCTCAGAGGCACAGAACCTGAGCAGATCCGGCAGCACTTGCCCGGCCTGATAGACCTCGTTGTCCATGACCATCGCTTGCAGGTTCTCGACGCTGATCTTGCCCGCCTTCTTCAGGCTGCCCAGCCGATCCAGCGCAAAACGCGCTCGCTGTCCCAGCGGCTGACTGTCCTGGCTGATCAGCGGCGAAAACTCCTTCAACGGCGCAGCAGGGTTGACCATCCACGCCGAGTCGTTGGAGTGCTGCACGAAGTCGGTCCGCAGCAACTGCGGCTGGCGCGAGGACGGATAGATACCGGCTTGTGCCGCCTCTGCGGAGACCTCCCAGTTGCATTCACTGCGCGAGCCGTCGAGCACGATCAGCTCTGTGCCGATGCGCGGATCACTGCATCGGGCAAGCCGGGCGGCGTCAATGTTCGGCACCACCGAGAGGTTCATATACAGCGCCTGCCCCTTGGCATCGACTGCCAGGGTGTTGACCCACGGGATGCCCTGAATCTTGTGCACCGAATCCTGAAACGCCTTGAGGCTGTCGGCCTTGTCCATCGCATACCACTGCTGCAACACCCGATCATTTTGCAGATTGGCATCACGCAGACTGAAGGCAAACTTTTCGTCCCAGTCCAGCCTGCCCGGCCACTGCACCACCGGACCGAACGTTGACGAATAGACGATGCGTGGCACCGACTTCAGGCTGCCATCCGCTTGCTTCACCTCGACACTCACCTGCTGCTTGCCCATGGCAACCGATTGGCCATCCAGCAGGTAACGGGTGGAATCCTTCGGGTCGAGCTGCAGGCGATGCAGCGTGAAGTGTTTCGACGTGTCGACGGTATGGCTCCAGGCCAGATGCTGATTGAAGCCGATATTGATCAGCGGCAGGCCCGGCAGCGCTGCGCCCATCACGTCGAGTTTGCCGGGAATGGTCAGATGCATTTGATAGAAACGCAGGCCGCCAGTCCATGGAAAATGCGGATTGGCCAGCAGCATGCCGCGCCCGTTGGCGGACAGCTCGCGCCCTATTGCCACGGCATTGCTGCCGCGTTCCAGGGCAAAACGCTGGTTACGCGCAGCAGCCAGTTGCAGCGCCTGAGCCTGCGGAGCATTTACCTGCAGTGGCTTCTGCAGCGCAGGCGGCGTGGCACCGGCCAGCGCTTCGGCGAACTGCCCCACGCCCCCCTCGACCAGCAGGCGACGGGTCAAGCGCACCAGATCGTCGGTGCTGATCGGCCGAACCCACTCGGCCGCACAGGGCTGCGGCAGGCCCTTGGCCTTCTGCTCATCGAGCGAGCGGTTGTAACCGGCGACATAGCCCTGCATCAACTGGCGAATCTCCAGTGGCTGCGCATTCCAGAAATCCGCCAGTGCCTGCGGCGTATTGAGCCACTGGAACAACAGGTCACTGGCCATGTTGTTGCGCTGCTCAAGGGTCGCCTTATCGGGGCCAAAATAGCGCGAGCGCTGGCCGTTTACGGTGACCACCTCATTGGCCAACAGGCACAGGTTGTCCTGCGCGTAGGCATAACCGATGCCGTAACCCAGACCGCGCTCATTGGCGGCAACGATATGCGGCACGCCAAAACCGGTCCGCCGGATCTCGGCCCTGGCCGCCTGATTTCCAGGCTCAACCAAGGCCTGCGCAGGCAGAACCACAGCGAACGAAAGACCTGCAAACAGAAAACCGCACAGGGGTCTGGACATAATCACGCTGACTCCAACTCGACAAGACGACCCGAATTAGCCGCTCCCGTTAAACGAAGCACGGACGCTGATGTTTAGCCGAAGCGGACAACCCGTGATCGACGCTAAATTCCTGCCGGCATGCCTCGTTTAAAGGGCAGCTCTCGTGGCCGTCGTTCACCGATCGACTGATCTCCCAGCGCAGGAATCTGCATGAAACGCTCTCGACATCCTCGACGCGCCCTCCTGGTGGCGCTTTGCCTGTTCCCGGTCATTGCCGTATGCGCCTGGCAGATCCTGCCCGACAGCAAAAGCAGCGCCGCGACTGTGCCGGTGACCCGCGGCACGATCGAAAACAGCGTCACGGCGCTCGGCACCCTGCAGCCGCGCAGCTACGTGGACGTGGGTTCGCAGGCCAGTGGGCAGATCATGAAAATCCACGCCCAGGTCGGCGACCAGGTCAAGGAAGGCGACCTGTTGGTCGAGATCGACCCTTCGACGCAAAAAGCCAAGCTCGACGCCGCACGCTACGCCATCGATAACCTCAAGGCGCAATTGCAGGAACAGCGTGCGCTGCACGAACTGGCCGAACAGAAGCAGCAGCGCCAGAAGCGCCTCGCCGCAGGCGGTGCCACACGGGCCGAGGACGTGCAGGCTGCGGAATCGGAATTTCGCGCCACCCAGGCACGGGTCGACATGTTCAAGGCGCAGATTCTCGAAGCCCAGGCCGCTCTGCGCAGCGACGAAGCGGCGCTGGGCTACACCCGTATTTTCGCGCCCATGAGCGGCACAGTGGTGGCACTCGACGCACGTGAAGGCCAGACATTGAACGCGCAACAACAGACGCCGCTGATTCTGCGCATCGCCCGCTTGTCGCCGATGACGGTCTGGGCCGAGGTCTCGGAAGCCGATATCGGCCATGTCAAACCTGGCATGACCGCCTATTTCACCACCCTGAGCGGCGGCACCCGGCGCTGGAGCAGCACCGTGCGGCAGATCCTGCCAGTCCCGCCCAGGCCGCTGGATCAAGCCAATCAGGGCGGTGGTAGCCCAAGCAGTTCGCGCAAGAACGGCGGTGGCCGGGTGGTGCTGTACACCGTGCTGCTGGACGTGGATAACAGCGATCAGGCGCTGATGGCAGAAATGACCGCACAGATATTCTTCGTCGCCGAGAAAGCCGAGAACACCCTCACCGCGCCACTCGCGGCGTTGCGAAACGGGGCGCAGGCCGATCGGCAGACCGCTCAGGTGTTGTCTGCCAATGGCGAGGTGCAGGACCGTCAGGTGCGCACCGGCATCAGCGACCGTCTGCGCGTGCAGGTACTCGACGGCCTGGATGAAGGTGAGCGCCTGCTGGTGCCCGCCTCCGTCGGCAGCGGGGGCTGAATGCGCACGCCGCTGATCGACCTGCGGGGTATCCGCAAATCCTACGGCGGAGGCGACAGCCCGCGGGTCAACGTGCTGCGCGGCATCGATCTGTCGATTCATGCCGGTGAGTTCGTGGCGATTGTCGGCGCTTCCGGGTCCGGCAAGTCGACGCTGATGAACATCCTCGGTTGTCTGGACCGTCCGACCTCGGGCGAATACCTGTTCGCCGGAGAAAACGTCGCCGCGCTGGGCAGCGACGAACTCGCCTGGCTGCGCCGCGAAGCGTTCGGGTTCGTGTTTCAGGGCTATCACCTGATTCCGTCCGGCTCGGCGCAGGAAAACGTCGAGATGCCGGCGATCTACGCCGGGACGCCCGCCGCAGAGCGTCACGCGCGGGCCGCCGCCCTGCTCGACCGGCTGGGCCTGGCGTCGCGCACCGGCAATCGACCGCATCAGTTGTCCGGCGGCCAGCAGCAACGGGTTTCCATCGCCCGCGCCTTGATGAATGGCGGGCACATCATCCTCGCCGACGAGCCCACCGGCGCGCTGGACAGCCACAGCGGCGCGGAGGTGATGACCCTGCTGGACGAACTGGCCAGCCAGGGTCATGTGGTGATCCTCATCACCCATGACCGGGAAGTGGCGGCGCGCGCCAAACGGGTCATCGAGATCAGTGATGGCCTGGTGATCAGCGATACCGCCAATGACCGGTCCACGCCGCCTGCAGACAATCCGGGCGCGCTGCAAGCGGTCGACCTGCGCAAGCGCCTGAGCGAGGGCAGCGGCAGTCACAGCGCCTGGCAAGGCGAGCTGCTCGATGCGGTTCAGGCGGCGTGGCGCGTCATGTGGATCAACCGCTTCCGAACTGCGCTGACGCTGCTGGGCATCGTCATCGGCGTGGCGTCGGTGGTGGTGATGCTGGCAGTTGGCGAAGGCAGCAAGCGTCAGGTCATGGCGCAGATGTCCTCGTTCGGCTCCAACATCATTTACCTCAACGGCAAGGCGCCCAATCCGCGCGCGCCCAAGGGCGTCATCACCCTGGAGGAAGTCGCCGCGCTGGGCGACCTGCCCGAGGTGAAAATGATCATGCCGGTCAACGGCGGCCAGGCCGGGGTGCGCTACGGCAACGTCGATCATTCCAGTTACGTTGGCGGTAATGACACGCACTTTCCGGCAATCTTCAACTGGCCGGTGGTGCAAGGCAGTTATTTCAGCGAGGCGGATGAGCAGAACGCAGCGGCCGTGGCAGTGATTGGTTACAAGGTTCGCCAGAAACTGTTTGGCGAGCAGACCGACCCTGTCGGCCAGTACATCCTGATCGAAAACGTGCCTTTTCAGGTGGTGGGCGTGCTGCAGGAAAAAGGCGCCACGTCGGGCGATCTGGACAGCGACAATCGCATCGCCATCCCCTACTCGTCGGCCAGCATCCGCCTATTCGGCACGCAGGACCCCGAGTACATCACCATCGCCACCCGCGACGCCAACAACGTCAAACAGGCCGAACAATCAATACGCAACCTGCTGCAACAACTGCATCACGGCAAACAGGATTACGAGCTGACCAACAACGCCGCGATGATCCAGGCCGAAGCACGCACCCAGAACACCCTGTCGCTGATGCTCGGCTCGATTGCCGCCATTTCCTTGCTGGTCGGCGGTATCGGCGTGATGAACATCATGCTGATGACGGTGCGCGAACGCACCCGTGAAATCGGCATCCGCATGGCCACCGGCGCGCGGCAGAGCGACATCCTGCGGCAGTTTCTCACCGAGGCGATGATGCTTTCCGTGGTCGGCGGGCTGGCCGGTATCGTGCTGGCGCTGGGCATGGGCGCAGCGCTGCTGCTGAGTAAGGTGGCGGTGGCGTTTACCTTGCCGGCAGTAGCCGGGGCGTTTGCCTGCGCCCTGATCACCGGCGTGATCTTCGGCTTCATGCCGGCCCGCAAAGCTGCCCGCCTCGACCCGGTCGCGGCCCTCACCAGTGAATGATCGATCAATGAAGCCGAGTCTCTCCGTTTTGACTGCCTGTCTGTTGCTGAGCGCCTGCCAGACGCCTGCTCCGCCGCCGGAAAGCGGCATCCAGCCACCGGCAAGCTGGGCCTTTGCCGAAAACGCCGCCGCACAGCGCAGCGACGTGCGTTGGTGGCAGCAGTTCGGCAGTCCGCAGCTGAATCGCCTGATCGAACAGGCCAGCCGCGACAGCCACGAAGTCGCTGCGGCGATGGCACGGGTTCGTCAGGCACAGGCCAGCGCCATCATCGGCGGCGCGCCCTTGCTCCCGGAACTGGCCTTTGACCTGCGCGGCGAACGCAACCGGTTCCTGCGCAACAGCGACCGCAAGGCCAACCCTTCAGATGACAACAACACCAACAACTTCACCAGCGACCTGACCGCCAGCTATGAAGTGGATTTCTGGGGCGGCATCGCAGCGGGACGCGACAGCGCACTACAGGGCCTGCGCGCCAGCCAGTTCGATCAGGCGACCGTGGAGCTGACCCTGCTGGCCAACGTCGCCGATCGCTATGCGCAAACCCTGGCGGCGCGCGAGCAAGGGCGGATTGCCGAACTGAACCTGACCAACGCACAAGACGTGCTGCGTCTGGTGCAGACCCGTTATGAATCGGGCTCGGCAACAGCACTGGAGCTGGCACAGCAGAAGAATCTGGTTGCGACCCAGCAGCGCGAACTGCCCCGTGTTCAGCAACTGGCCAACGAGCAGTTGATCACCCTGGCGGCCTTGCTCGGTCAGCCGGTGCAGAATCTGCACCTCGCGGATCAGCCCTTCGACACCCTGAACTGGCCGGACATCGGCCCCGGCCTGCCCAGCGAACTGCTGACCCGCCGCCCTGATCTGGCCAAGGCCGAGGCCGACCTGACAGCGGCACAGGCCAATGTCACCGTCGCCCGCGCCGCCATGCTGCCGAAACTGACCCTGAGCGCCAGGCTCGGCACCGAAAACACCCGCGCCGAAGACTGGCTGCGCGCACCGTTCAGCAGCCTCGCTGCCGGGCTGGTCGGACCGATCTTCAACAATGGCCGTCTGGCCGCCGAGCGCGACAAAGCCACAGCGCGTCAGGAAGAACTGCTGGAAACCTATCGCGGCGCGATCATCAACAGCTTCGCCGACGTGGAAAAAGCCTTGAACAGCATTCGCGGCCTGGATCAACAGCGCTACTGGCACGAAGAAGAACTCAAACAGGCGCAAACCGCCTTCCGCATCGCCCAGAGCCGCTACCAGGAAGGCGCCGAGGACCTGCTCACCGTACTGGAAACCCAGCGCACGCTGTACCTGGCGCAGGATGTCAGCGTGCAACTGCGGCTGGCGCGCCTGCAGGCGAGCATCGCGCTGTACAAGGCACTGGGTGGGGGTTGGCAGGTGCGCTGAGCGGGCTTCAGGCCCGCTATTCCTCAAACTTGCGCTTTGCCACCGTCTACACACAGCTCGATACCCGCAATGAAACTGCTGTCGTCGCAGGCAAGGAACAGCGCGGCCGCGGCCACTTCCTCAGGGCGGCCAAGACGGCCCAGTGGAATACCTCTGATCAGCGCTGTTTCATCTGAGCGACGTGCTCTTGCGCAAGCCCTTCCAGGCCCATGATCGGCGTGTCGATCGGGCCCGGGCTTAGTGTATTGACGCGAATATCTCGACTTTGCAGCTCGGCTGTCCAGGTTGGGGCAAACGAGCGTATGGCTGCCCTTGTAGCGCTGTAAGTGCTGCAGCCCGAAACGCCCCTGCTGGCGGCAATGGACGAATTCAAGATGATCGAGCCGCCGTCGTGCATCAACACCAGTGCCTTTTGCACGCTGAACAACAGGCCTTTGACGTCGGTATCAAAAACCTTGTCGTAGTGCGCCGCACCGGCGCCATCGATGGATTGCATTTCCATAATGCCGGCGTTGGCAAAGAGCACGTCAATTCAGCCTTTCTCGCGCCTGACCACTGGGTAGAGTCGGTCCAGATCGTCAAGACTGGACACATCGCCTTGTACGACTGTCACGTTACGACCTATACGTGCAACGGCCTCGTCCAGCTCGGGCTGACGTCTACCCGTGATAAACACATAGGCGCCCTCTTCCACAAAACGCTGGGCGGTCGCAAGACCGATGCCGCTGCTGCCGCCGGTAATCATCGCAATTTTGCCTTGAAGCCTGCTCATGATGATGCTCTCGAAAAGGTGAAAGTCAGCGAGTACCCACCGGGCACTCGCTGCATGATCTAAGGCATGGATCAAATTATTCAGGACTTGCCAGTGAGCAGGCTGCCCAAGCGTTCCCCGATGATCACGCACGGGGCCATGGTGTTGCCGGTGGTTACTCGCGGCATGATCGAGGCGTCCGCGACCCTCAGGTTGTCGATGCCATAGACGCGCAATTGCGCGTCCACCACCGATAACTCATCAATACCCATTCTGGCCGTACCGGACTGGTGCCAGACGGTCGATGCGGTGTTGCGCACGAACGACTCCAGATCCTTGCGGTTCATCTTTCCGGGCATCACCTCACGGCGCACAAACGGGCGCAGGGTCGAGCTGTTGCCGATCTCTCGGCAAAATTCGACTGCACGCACCAGCGCCTGCAGATCTTCGGGTTCGGCAAGCGCACCGCTGTCGATTCTCAGTGCGTCCCGGTGCCCGCCGCCAGACAACGTGATCGAGCCACGGCATTTGGGCCGTACCAGCCCCGGCAACAAAGACCATGCGCTGGCCGGAGGGTTGAACGTCGCCTGCGCTTCAAACGAGGCAATGGGCATTTCAGCGAGAAAGGTCTGGATGTCGGGTACATCGAGCGCCGGATCACTCTTCCAGAAGAACGTCGATTCCCCGGCGTTGTTGCGCGCCGCATGAGCCTGCTCGTATTCCCAGATGCACCCCGAGACCATGATGTGGTCCTGATAATTCTGGCCGACACCCGGCAGATTCTCTAGCGGAGCGATACCATGCCGAACCAGTTGCTGCGCATCGCCGATTCCGGACAGCATCAACACCTTGGGTGTGTTGATGGCACCCAGTGACAGCACGACTTCCTCTCGTGCTCTGAAACTCATGATCCTGCCTTCATGAATGACCTCGACCCCGACCGCTCGCTTGCCTTCCAGCAACACGCGCAATACATGGGTGTGGGCCAGGACCGTCAGGTTGGGCTGCGCCATCAACGGGTACACATAACTGCGAAAAATCGAACGGCGGCGACCGTTTTCCAGACACATATTGACCAGTGCCGCGCCACCCGCGCCCTCCATCATCGCGCCGTTCTGGTCATCGAAAACAGGCATTCCGAGCTCCGCCACAGCTCCCAGCATGGCTGGTGCAATCGGGTTGGGATCAGGCGCAGGCTGCACGAAGACCAGACCGCCCGTGCCTCTGCGCAGTGCGTCTGGCGTACCCTGCCAGTTCTCGATACGTCGATAGGTGGCGAGTGTCGATTGATAATTCCAGGCCGGATCACCTGATTCGCTGGCAAAGTGGTCCCAGTCACTGCTGTGCCCGCGCGCCCAGACCATCACGTTGATCGAGGATCCACCGCCCAGCACCTTGCCCATCGACAAGGGAATGGCCCGGTTATTGAGGTGCGGGTTGGGTTGTGCCTGAAACTGCCAGTCGCGCTCGCTGCCCAGGTTGGTGAACCAGATACTGGCATCGGTAACACTGGGCACATCATCGGTGCCGCCTGCCTCCAGGAGCAGAACACTGACGTCGGGATTCTCTGCCAGACGCCGCGCAACGACCGACCCGGATGTGCCGGAGCCACACACGATGTAATCGTAAGCGCCGTTCAGACTGGCTTTCAGTCGCCGCTGATTGTCTTCAACACGACGTGCAAAGTCTGCAGTGTCGGTTGCGCCGGTATAACTTTCCATAAGAGTGCCTTTGTAAAACTTCCATGAATTGACGGCGCAAAGCTGCCGAAGCCAATCGCGAAAGATGAATAACGGTGGGCTGTGACCGATGCGTCAGCGCAGCAGCCATTGAGATGAATCAGTCACTGAATGACAGGATCGATTCTAGGGCTCAGACGGCGTATCACCGTTACCTGCAAGGCGCGTGAGGGATGTCCACAAGGCGCTTTCAACTGATAAGGCGAGAGCAGAAGTTGCTCAGTTTAAAGTAGCCCGAACATGCGAGGGGCAAATACCGAACTGTGCCCGGTAGGCGCGACTGAAATGCGCTGCCGTGGTGAAACCGCACTGCCAGGCAACGTCCTGAACACTTGGCCGAAGCGTGCGGGTCGAACTGAGCAATTGCTGTGCGTGTTGCAGGCGGATATTCCAGACATCACGCATCACCGTCGTCTCCTGACTCCGGAACAAGCGTTGCAAGTGCTTGACTGAAACATGCACGGCACCGGCAATGGCCGCGCAGTCGAGTTCGGTGTCACTCAAACGCGTGTAAATGTAACGTCTGGCGCGCAACAGCACGACATCAGTGCTGCGCGAAACTGCCTTGTCGCCGGGGCCGCCCAGCATGGCGTCAATCAGCTCAAGCAATTGTCTGCCCATCAACTCGCGTATGACCAAGCCAGGGGCCGCCTGTTGCTGCGCGATGCAGTGGATCAGGTCACGGGCTGCGCGTATGTCTGCCGACTCCATGTCGGCAACCATCAGCCCCGGCAACGAATGCCTCAGGCCCCGATCGCGCAAACTGGACTTGGGAATGCGCAATACGGTCATTTGACCATGCTGGGTAAACGACTCCTGAAAGGATTGCCCGGGATCGATGAAGAACATGCTGCCAGCCATGAAGCGATGTTGCTTTCCGGCTTCGTCGATATCGACATACCCGCCGGTCATAAGCTTCAGATAAAGCCATTCCCCCTGCCAGCAATCCCGTTTTTCTCCAACCGGGATCAATACCAGAGATTTCAGATCAGCCTGCGTGACACCGATAGCCCCCAGGCTCCAGCTTTGCGCTGTGGAGTTGCCTGACAGGGTTTTATCGAACTCACAGTAAAGCCCGTGATGTTCCAGCATGACCTCAGACCAGTTGCCACCGGCATCGGGGCCCAGATCAAAGTGAATGTTGTTCGCGTCAAAAATTCCGGGTGTCATGAAAGGTGTTCTCGAGGGCGCAAGCAAGGAAGGGATGAGAAACGGCCGAACATCCAGACAGCTTGCGACCTGGCGCCACCCTACGCCTTTTGTTCGAGAATCAGGGGGTCACTCATGAAATATCCGACAGAGCGGAGTGCGTTAGGCTCTGTACGAAAAGTCGGCGAGCGAAGGTCAGGCAAGGCAAAAACAGGCGAGGAACGGCCGGGGTCGCGTTCGACTCTACGGGTTGTAAATGAGCATTCCGATTGGACTCGCATCCGTGCCTGTTTTTAACGCAGCATCACCGAGCGCAGCCACTTTTCGTACAGAGCCTAGGGGCCAGCGCTGCTCAAAACCACCTCTCCGGCAGCAGATTCCGTGCATACCAGGGCCGGCGCGGCACGCGGCGTAGCAAGTTGCTCAGTTTGTCATCGGCCGCAAAGGTGATGCGCAGCGCCAGCTTCATGACTTCCGGGTCCATTTCCATGGTCGTGCCCGCCGCCTGACCCGGTACGGTGCTGCAACCGTGGGTGTCCGGCCCCAGCCAGGGGTCGCTGACATTCACCCAGCGGCCTGGCGCAAACCACGGCACGCCGTTGACTTCCAGGCGCTTCACTTCGCCCGGATGAAAGCGCTCGTGGGCGCGGAACCAGTCCTCAATGCGGTCGTCAATCCAGCCATGGAACATCCAGAACACCGGGTTCACGTGCGATGAAAACGGGTCGGCAAGAAAGTCGTTTTCCGGCTCGAACCAGCGCTCGGCAAAATCATCCGAACGACGTGCCATCGGCACCGGCTGGCCGTTGGCCGGATCTCGGGCCACCGAGGCCCAGCGCATGTGCAGCCAGTCGTGCAGTTCCAGTTCGACCTGCGAACCAAACTGGCCCAAGGTCAGCTTCGACAAAAAACGCGGATCGCGATACTGCGATTCCCAGACCTGAAAATGCGTATGAAACGTCTCATGGCTTTTGATATCGCTGACCAGCTGGGTGTATTCCTCGTCGCCGTGCGCCAGCCAGTTGGGCGGCAGCGAACAACCGTCGTAATTGTCGAAATAGCGGGCAAAGCCCGGCCGGTCGCGCTCCAGCTCAGGCTGCGGCAGCGGAAAACGCGGCCAGGACGGCAGGTCCTGAATCCTGCGTGCCTGGATCAGCATGTGCCGGTGCATATAAAAGAAGTCTTCACCCGAGCCATTGCGGTCCTTGTGCGGGCCACGCGCATCGCGCTCATGATCACGCGGCCCCGGCTGCCAGCCGATGCCGCGCAATGCGTCACGCTTGTCTTCCGGCAACTTGTGCCATTTGTCTCGCGAGGCATGCCAGAGCTGATGGAACAGACGATGCTCCCTGGAAACCAGCCAGGCCAGAAACGGCGGGCTCAGACCAACCCTTTCCCGCGCCTCTGGAAACACCTGTTTGATCGCGATCAGACGGTTGTCCAGTTCCGGCAGAGCCAGCGGCCGGTCCAGACGTTCGATACGCCCGCTCAGGGTGCCACTGCCCGCGTTACCGAACGCGCCCCAGACTTCATCGAGGGTCAGGCTGAATTCGTAATCCGGGCTGTCGCTGTGCGGATCATTGCCGGCATGGCCGTCCATGACCCGCAGATAGAGTCTTGCGGCGTTGGCCGGTTGCAGATCGCCAATCACCCGAAAACGCGGCAGCGCATCGCCGCGCAATTGCTCGGCCGTGTCGATATAGCCGCGCAGACCGCGACCGCGCGGGGCAATATCGAGAAACATTTCCAGGCCTTCGAGCGGCGCACCGCTCAGCCCGGCATCGCGCCCCTCAAAGCGCAGAGTCCACACACCGCGCAACTTGTCGGCCAGGCGCTGGGTGGCGGTATCGGCAGGCCCCGCCGTGGCTTCGCCCGGCGTTTCCGGCAGGTCGACCCGGGTGAGTTCCCGATGCGCGTAATACGCTGCCGGAACTGCCGCACCGGTCAGCGCCAGACCCGCTATGAACCCTCGTCGAGAAATCGTCATTACCCTACCTGTTCCAGCCCCGAGACAGCCGTTATCCAAGCTAGAACGTAAACCCGGCAGACAAATTTAGCGCTGTACCCACATCCATGACCCCGCGCTAAATTTATCGGCGATCCGCTCGTTCTCCACCAGATAGCAACAGCCGTAGCAGGCTGCGCAACGGTTAACCACACGAGACGGAAATGACAAGACCGCGTTGGAAAAAAGCTCTCTTCATCGGCCTGCCGCTGGCCCTGGCCATTAGTGCAGGTACGGGCTTTCTGGCCTGGAATTACTGGTCGCCGGCAGGCTACCCGGTCAAGGTCATGCAACAGGCCGACGACCTGCAGGAGCGGATCATTTCCTTCGACAGCCACATCACCGTGCCGATGAAATTCGGCAGCGAGGGCAACGAAGCCGACAAGGACGGCTCGGGGCAGTTCGACCTGGTGAAAGCCGCGCGCGGACGCCTGTCCGGGGCTGCACTGACGGTATTCGGCTGGCCGGAAATCTGGAACGGCGACAACGCCCCGCATCGTCCGACACCCGGTTTCGTCGACGAAGCACGCCATCAGCAGGAAGTGCGCTACAAGATCATCACCGGCATGGTGCGCGATTTCCCCAATCAGGTCGGCATCGCCTACACCCCTGACGACATGCGCCGCCTGCACGGCGAAGGCAAGTTTGCGATCTTCATCAGCATGCTCAACGCCTACCCGCTGGGCAATGACCTGAGCCTGCTGGACCACTGGACCGCACGCGGCATGCGCATGTTCGGTTTCAGTTATGTCGGCAACAACAGCTGGGCCGATTCTTCACGTCCCCTGCCCTTTCTCAATGACACGCCCGACGCTCTGGGCGGCCTGTCGGAGATCGGCAGGCAGGCCGTGCAACGCCTCAACGACCTGGGCGTGATCATCGACGTGTCGCAGATGTCGAGCAAGGCGCTGCAACAGGTCAGCGAGCTGAGCCGCACGCCGATGGTCGCCTCGCACTCAGCGCCGCGTGCGCTGGTGGACATCCCGCGCAACCTCAGCGATGAGGAACTGCAGCTCATCAAGCGCAGCGGCGGCGTGGTGCAAATCGTCGCGTTCCCGGCCTATTTGAAGCCGCTGAGCCAGAACACCCAGGACAAGCTCAACGCGCTGCGCAAGGACTTCGACCTGCCACCGCTGCCGAACCTGGCCATGGCGCTGATGCCCGGCGACCCGATCATCACCGTCTGGCCGGAACAACGCTTCGGCGCCTATGCCAGCAAGCTGTACGCGATTCTCGAGGAGGAGCCCAAAGCCACGGTCAAGGACTTCGTCGACGCCATCGATTACACCGTCCGCAAAATCGGCATCGACCACGTCGGCATCAGCTCCGACTTCAACGATGGCGGCGGCGTGAAAGGCTTCAACGATGTCAGCGAAATCCGCAACGTGACGGCCGAACTGATCGAGCGCGGCTACGCCGAGGCGGATATCACCAAGCTGTGGGGCGGCAACTTTCTGCGTGTCTGGGAGCAGGTTCAGGCTGCTGCTCGTCCGGATGTGAAGCACATGAATCTCTCAAACGCCGCTACCCGACCCTCAGGCGCAGACGCTCATGACTGATCGCAGAACCTTCCTCAAACAGGCCGGGCTGCTCGCGGCGGCCCTGCCCCTGGGCTCCGGCCTGGCAACGGCGGCCATGACGCCAGCCACTCAACCGGCCTCCACGGATAAATGGACGCGCCTGAAACAGCTGTTCAATCAGGACCCGGACTACGTTCACCTCTCCAATTTTCTGGTCACCTCGCACCCGGCACCGGTTCGCCAGGCCATCGAACAGCATCGCGCGCATATCGACCGCAATCCCGGTCTGGCCATGGACTGGGACCTGGGAGAGACCGAGCGCCGCGAACACGAGGTTCGCGTCTGGGCCGGCAAGTACCTGAACGCCCAGCCCGGCCAGATCGCCCTGACCGGCAGCACCACTGAAGGCCTGGCGATCATCTACGGCGGTCTTCATGTGCGCCCGGATCAGGAGATTCTGACCACAGAGCACGAGCACTCCTGCGTCCGCGACATCCTCAAATTCCGTCAGCAGCGCGACGGCACGCAAGTGCGCAAGATTCGCCTGTTCAAGGACCCGGCTACCGTCTCGGCCGATGAAATCATCGGCGCCATCGCGCGCAGTATCCAGCCGAAAACGCGGGTACTGGGCATGACCTGGGTGCAGTCCGGCAGCGGCGTAAAACTGCCCATCGGGGACATCGGCGATCTGGTCGAGGAACACAACCGCAACCGTGACGACCAGGACCGCATCCTCTACGTGGTCGACGGCGTGCATGGCTTTGGCGTCGAGAACCTCGATTTCCCGGAGATGAAGTGCGACTTCTATGTCGCAGGCACCCACAAGTGGCTGTTCGGACCACGCGGCACCGGCATCGTCTGCGCCCGTTCGGAACAGGTCAAGGACCTCACGCCGCTGATCCCGACATTCTCGGAAGCCACCGGTTTCAGCACGATCATGACGCCCGGTGGCTACCACTCGTTCGAACACCGCTGGGCGTTGAACGAGGCGTTCAAATTGCACCTGCAACTGGGCAAGGCCGATGTGCAGGCTCGTATTCACCAGCTCAACGGTTACCTCAAACAGCGCCTCAAGGCCCAGCCCAATGTCGAGCTGGTGACGCCCATGGACCCTGCGCTGTCGGCGGGCTTCAGTTTCTTCCGGCTCAAGGGCCAGTCGTGCGACGACGTGGCGGCCTGGCTGATGAAGCAGCGCATGGTCGTTGACGCGGTGAGTCGCGACGTCGGCCCGGTGGTGCGCACCGCGCCGGGGCTGCTGAACAGCGAAGCCGAAATCGACCGTTTCATGACGCTGCTCGCCAGGCGCGCCTGACACAAATGCACCGATCACCTGTTTTCCGTTTTCCATCGAGACCCGTCATGAAAAAAACACTGCTGCCCCTGTCCGCCCTGCTCGGCCTTCTGCTCTGCGACAGCGCCCTGGCCGCCACGCCGGTACCCGCGCCCGGTAAGGTGTTCAAGGACTGCAAGGACTGCCCGGAAATGGTCGTGCTGCCTGCGGGCACCTTCACCATGGGTGCGCCCGAAGAGGAACTGGGTCGTCAGCCGGACGAAGGTCCTCTGCATGACGTGACCTTCGCCAAACCCTTCGCCATCAGCCGTTTTCAGGTGCTGAGCGGCGAGTGGAATGCCTACATCAAGAGCTCCGGCTACAAAATGCCGGACGGCGATACCCGGCCGGGTCGCGAGTGCAAAGCCGGCACGCCGCGCTACCCGCTGAGCCCGCGTCAGCCTGCGGTGTGCATGGACTGGAACGAAGCCAAGGCGTATGTCGAATGGCTGTCGAAAAAGACCGGCAAGTCCTACCACATGGTCAGCGAAGCCCAGCGCGAATACGCGGCACGCGGCGGCAGCAAGGGCTCCTTCCCGTTTCCGATGGACGAAGGCAAGCCTTACAGCATTGCCAAACACGCCAACACCTACGGCCCGGAAGACGGCTTCAGCTACACGGCACCCGCTGGCAGCTACAGCCCCAACGATTTCGGCATTTACGACGCCCACGGCAACGTCTACGAATGGACTGCCGATTGCGAGACCAGCAACTACAACGGCGCGCCCACCGATGGCAGCGCATGGCTGGCCGGTGATTGCACCTGGAAGATGATTCGCGGCAATGACTGGACCGAAGCGCCGATTTTCTCGCGCTCCGGCAACCGCAACAGCCGCCAGCCGGATGTACGGGGTGACTGGCTGGGTTTCCGGGTCGCCCGCGACCTCTGACGGACTTCATGCGCGCCCCGGCCTGAACAAGCCCACGCCGCACTCACGGACACTGACGAGACACACCATGACCCGCACAACTGAAAGCCTCGCCCGGGAAACCCTGAGAATCCTCAAGCCATTCTGGTGGCTGGTGGCGCTATCGACCTTGCTGGGGATTGTCAGCGGCCTGAGCGTCACCGGCCTGCTGGCCACCATCAACAACGCGATGAACATGCCCGGCGGGCCGGACACGCAGACCGCGCTGCTGTTCGCCGGGTTGTGTGTGCTGACCCTGGCGTGCTCGACCCTGTCCAACCTGTCGACCAATTACGTCGGCCAGCGAGTCGTCGCCAACCTGCGCCGCGAGCTGGCGGCCAAGGTGCTGGTCGCGCCCATCGAGCAGCTGGAACGCTATCGCGCGCACCGCCTGATCCCGGTGCTGCTCAACGACGTCAACACCATCAGCACCTTTGCCCTGTCGGTCGCGCCGATGGTGATTTCGTTTACCGTCACCCTAGGCTGCCTGGCCTATCTGGCCGTGCTGTCCTGGCAGATTCTGGCACTGACGGTACTCACCGTAGTGCTCGGCACCGGCGCGCAATACCTGGCGCATGCGTTCGGCATGCGCAGCATTCTGGCCGCGCGCAACAGCGAAGACGAATTGCAGAAACACTATCAGGCGCTGTCCGCAGGCGCCAAGGAGTTGCGCATTCAGCGCAAACGTCGTCAGCACATGCTCGACGAAAAGATTCACGGGGCCACTGAGCACATCTGCCGCTCGAACATTCGCGCTGCCAACATCTTCGTCAGCGCGGAAACCTTCGGCTCGATGCTGTTCTTTGCGGTGATCGGCATGGCCATTGCCTTTCAAGCGCTCTGGCCGACGACCGAAAAGACCGTACTGGGCGGCTTCGTGCTGGTGATGCTGTACATGAAAGGCCCGCTGGAGCGCCTGATTACTGCCATGCCCGGCATCAGCCGTGCGCAGATCGCCATGCGCCGCATTGCCGAGCTGTCATGGAAATTCTCCAGCCCCGAACCGCACCTGCTGGTCAGTGACCGCCCGACGTCGCTGGCCAGCATGCACACGCTGGAGCTGCACAACCTGCGCTATGACTACCCGCCGGTCGAGGGCAGCGACGCCTTTCACCTCGGCCCGGTCGACCTGAGCATCAAACAGGGCGACATCGTGTTCATCGTTGGTGAGAACGGGTGTGGCAAGACCACGCTGATCAAGCTGCTGCTGGGCCTGTACACGCCGCAACAGGGCGAGATCCGCCTCAATGGCCAGGCCGTCAGCGCGGAAAACCTGGATGACTACCGCCAGCTGTTCACCACGATCTTCGCCGACTACTACCTGTTCGACGAGCCGTTGCAGGGCCAGGCCGCGCTGCCGCAGGACGCGGGGAAATACCTGGAGCGCCTGGACATCGCGCACAAGGTCAGGATCGAGAACGGTGCCTTCACCACCACCGATCTGTCGACCGGTCAACGCAAGCGCCTGGCGCTGATCAATGCGTGGCTGGACGAGCGTCAGGTGCTGGTGTTCGACGAGTGGGCCGCCGATCAGGACCCGGCGTTCCGTCGCGTGTTCTACACCGAGCTGCTGCCGGAACTGAAGCAACAGGGCAAGACCATCATCGTGATCTCCCATGACGACCGCTATTTCTACGTCGCCGACCAGTTGGTGCGGATGCAGGCCGGGCAGATTCAGGTCGAACAGGTTCACAGCGAAACCCGCGACAAAACTATTCCGGCGTGATTCACCCACGCCTTGAACGCCCCGCCCGGTACGTCCGTGAGCGGGGCTTTTTTTTGCCTGTGCACTCCGCGCCACGCTCAATTGCTAGCCAAACGCCATGTTTTTTTGTGAATTGTGAAAAAAACATTAAATAAACGTTATTCGCTTTCGTTCTCATTAACAGCGAATTGCGCGCCCAGCCATCTCTCGCGCAGCGCCCCATAAAAAAGTAGCTCACGCCTGCCCGGTCGACGGCTGGACCCGACTGCGCAGACCTGAACGACGCCCCCAATCTCCTTGCCGATACTCACTGGAAAGAGCCAATTCATGCACAACCCGTCACGACTCACCCCGCTCAGCAAAGCGTTGATGCTCAGTCAGATGTTCCGCTCCCGGCCATCCATGGCGGCCATGGGTCTTGCGCTGTGCATGCCGGTGGCCAGCCAGGCGCAGGAAACCGTCGCAGACGATTCGAACACGACGGGCACGGTCAATCTGGCCCCGACCGCAATCGACTCGCATTACCTGGGCACCAGCACCGACGGCACCGGTTCCTACACCACCGGCGCAGTGAGTATCGGCAAGGGTGCACCGCAATCGCTGCGCGAAACACCGCAATCGGTGAGCGTGGTGACTCGGCAAGTCATGGATGACAACAACCTCACCAGCCTCAGCGACGTGCTGGAAGACACTCCGGGTATCACCTTCCAGTACCGCAACTTCGGCGGCCACGTGTACACCTCACGCGGCTTCTCGCTGCTGGCGGAAAGCTTCCTGGTCGACGGCATTGGCGGTCAGGGCTATCAGATCACCGGCTGGATGCAGCCGGACATGGCGATCTACGACCGCGTGGAAGTGCTGCGCGGCGCGTCAGGGCTGCTGGTCGGTGCCGGTCAGCCCGGCGGTGCGGTCAATCTGGTGCGCAAACGCCCGACAGCCGAGAACAAATTTTCGATCACCACCCGCGCCGGCTCATGGGACCAGTACCGGGTCGACCTGGATGGCAGCGGCAAGCTCAACGATTCCGGCACCCTGCGCGGGCGCATGGTCGCGGCCTACGATGACAGCGGTTCCTACCTGGACGGTCGCGACAGCCGCACGCCGCTGCTGTACGGCATCGTCGAAGCCGACCTGAGCGATGACACCACCCTGACCATGAGCCTGCGTCGTCAGGAACAGGTTATCAACGGCTACTCGATCTATGGCCTGCCGCGCTACAGCAACGGCCAGTCGCTGGGCCTGTCGCGCTCGACCAACCTGGCGCAGAAGTGGAACCGCCATGAAAGCGACATGACCGAGGTGTTCACCGAAGTCGCGCATCGCTTCAATGAGGACTGGACCAGCCGGACGTCGTTGACCTATTCCCAAGGTGGCTTCGATCAGAACATTGCCTTCGCACGGGGCGCAGTGGATCCCGTGACGCTGGCGGGTTCCAACTTCCAGGGCACGCTGTTCCGCAAGGACGAGGTCGACAGCGTCGGTCTGAACAGCCAGCTGGAAGGCAATTTCAACGCGTTCGGCCTTGAACATCAAGTGACCCTGGGTGCCGACTGGTCGAAGCAGAACGCCAACACGCATCAGGCGACCGTGACCAGACGCACCGCAGTCAACGTTTTCGACGTCAACGAGAATGCGTTTGCCAAACCGGCCCGTCCCGCTTGGCAAAATGACATCGACACCACCGAAGAACGTGCGGGCCTGTACGCCAACACGCGTATTCACCTGAGCGAACCGTTGAGCGTAGTGCTGGGCACGCGCCTCAGCTGGTATGACTACAAGTACGACGTCAAAACCGGTGCGGCAAATAGTTACGAATCCAAGCAGACTCAGGAATTCACCCCGTTCGCCGGCCTGATCTATGACATCAACGACAGCTGGTCGTGGTACGCCAGCTATGCCGACATCTTCACGCCACAGGCCAACTACGTCACCGCTGGCGGCTCACCACTGGATCCGGCCATCGGTTCCAACTACGAAACCGGCTTCAAGGGCGAGCTGTTCGACAAGCGCATGAACCTGTCGATGGCGCTGTTCTATATCAAGCAGAAAGATGTGGCTGCCGTTGATGTGAACACCACTGAACTGTGCCCTACCAGCTCCGACGGCTCCTGCTACCTGCAGGACGGCATCAGCCGCAGCAAGGGCGTCGATGTCGAGGCCAGCGGTGAAGTGCTGCCAGGGCTGCAAGTGTTCGGCGGTTACACCTACAACATGCTGCGCAACAACGGCGACTCGGATGTGGCTTACGAAACGCCGAAACACATGCTGCGCCTCAACACCAGCTACAACCTGCCGGGTGCCTGGAACCGCCTGACCCTGGGTGCTGGAGTGTCGGCGGATTCGGGTTACGAAGTGCCGTCCAACAAAGAACTGGGCGTGGCCGGTCGGGCCATCTGGGATGCCAGGGCGTCATGGAAACTGGACGAAAACTGGAAAGTGTCACTCAACGCCGAAAACCTGTTCGACCGCAAGTACTACACCACCTCGATCGCCACCGACCGCTCCAACGTCTACGGCGAACCGCGCAGCTACGTCCTGACCTTGCGGGGGGATTTCTGATCTAAGCTCAGCGTTATGGAAATCCCTGTGGGAGCTTGCTCGCGAAGGCAATGGTTCAAACGCCCTGATTTCACGGACTGGACAGGCCTTCGCGAGCAAGCGAAGCGTTGATCGCGCGGCGCGGCACCATCGTGCCTATGCCCCGCGCGGAGCGGCTTCGGTTCGTGATACAGCGCTCTGCACGCGACCGGGCTGCCGGAAATGCATTATCCTTCGCCATTGATCTCAACGAGCCATCCCTCCCATGCAAACATCCTCCAGCCGTCTGCGCACAGGCCGCGTGAAAACGCTCGGCCTGCGTCTGGGCGGTGTGGGGTTGTTGCTGGCGTTGAGTGTCCAGGGACAGGCGCTGGCGGAAGAATTCGAGTTCGATATCCCGGCCCAGACGCTGAGCAGTGCCCTGAAGGAGTTGGGCCGCCAGTGCGACCTGCAAATCCTCTATAACCCAGACGACCTGAACGGCAAGCTCAGCAGCCCGGTGCATGGCAGGCTGACGCCCGAACAGGCAGTGGCCGACCTGCTGAAAAAAGCCAACGTAGCGCACAGTCTTGAAGACAACACCCTGACCCTTGGCGCGGCTGCCTCCGCACACACCATGAATCTCGGGCCGGTGGCGATCAAGGGCGACTCGTTCGGCATCACCACCGAAGGCAGCGGCGCGTATGCGGCCACTGGCGTGAGCATCAACAAGACCGCTCAGTCGCTGCGCGAAACGCCGCAGTCGGTCACCGTCATGACCCGCCAGGTGATGGACGACAAAAACCTCACCGGCCTCGACGAAGTGATGGCCCAAACGCCCGGCATCACCTTTTCTCAACGTAACTTCGGCTCTCATGTCTTCAGCTCTCGAGGCTTCGCGCTGGAGGACGAGAGTTACATCATCGATGGCGTGGCTGGCCAAGGTTACAGCGTGACCGGCTGGATGACCCCGGACATGGAAATCTACGACCGCGTCGAAGTGCTGCGCGGCGCGGCCGGTCTGCTGATCGGCGCAGGCAACCCCGGTGGCGCGGTCAATCTGGTGCGCAAGCGCCCGACCGCCCTGCCGCAGTTGTCGATTACCACCCGCGCAGGCAGTTGGGACAACTACCGGGTCGATCTGGATGGCAGCAGCAAACTCAACGAGTCAGGCAGCGTCCGCGGGCGTTTTGTAACGTCCTATGAAGACCGCGGCTATTTCACCGATGGTCTGCAGAAAACCGCACCGTTGCTCTACGGCATCCTGGAAACCGACCTGAGCGAAGACACCACCCTGACCCTGGGCGTGCGCCATCAGAACGCGGACACCAAAAGCTTTTCGATCTTCGGTCTGCCCCGCTACAGTAACGGCAAGGCCATCGACCTGCCGCGCTCCACGTCGTTGGCCCAGGATTGGAACCGCCACCAGACCCGCACCGACGAAGTGTTCAGCGAGCTGGAAACCCGCTTTGACGAGAACTGGAGCGGCACACTGTCGGCAACCCACTCCGATGGCGCTTTCGATCAGAAGGTGGCCTACGCACAGGGCGCTATTGATCCAGCGACGCAGAGCGGTTCCCGACTGGTCAGAACCCTGTTCCGCTCGGACGATATCCATAGCAATGGCATCGACGCGCACCTGGACGGCCGGTTCGACGCCTTTGGCCTGACTCACCAGTTGACCGTCGGCGGTAATGGGTCCGAGCAGAAACGCGAGTCGCGCTATGCCACAGTCAACGCCAATCAGCCGCTGGCTATCTTCAGCCCCGACCACGATGCGATTGCCGAGCCTACGCGCCCGGCCTGGAGCAGCACGGACTACAGCGACAAGCGCTATGGCGTCTACAGCAACCTGCGCCTGAGCCTGACAGAATCGTTGAGCCTGGTGATGGGTGGCCGGGTCAGCAGCTATGACGATCAGACCACGTCCGCAGGCGTAACCCGTCGCGCGCAGGAGGACAATCAGGTCACGCCGTTTGCGGGGGTTATCTACGACCTCAGCCGGGACTGGTCGTGGTACGCCAGTTACACGGATATTTTTCTGCCGCAAAGCGCCTATCGAACCGCCTCAGGCACGCTGCTTGATCCGGCCATCGGCGCCAGCCATGAAACCGGAATCAAGGGCGAGCTGTTCGACAAACGTCTGAACGTGTCACTGGCGCTGTTCTATGTGAAGCAGAAGGACGTGGCCGTCGAAGATGATGCCAATGCGGGTCAGTGCCTGAGCAATGATGCCTATGGGACCTGCTACCTGAACGGTGATATCCGGCGCAGCAAGGGCATCGACATGGAAGTCAGCGGCGAGCCGTTACCGGGGTTGCAGACTTTGGCCGGGTACACGTTCAACATCACCCGCGGCAGTGACGGGCAATCGATTTCAGCAGAAACACCCCGGCATATGCTGCGCCTGACCACCAGCTACACCCCGCCCGGCGCCTGGCGTCGGTTGAGCGTCGGCGGCGGAGTGTCGGCGCAGAGCGGCTACTCGGAACACGAGTCGACCCAACCCATCGATAACGCTGGCCGGGCCGTCTGGGATGCCCGGGTCGCGTGGAAAATCGACGAACACTGGTCGGTGGCCCTCAACGGCAACAACCTGCTGGATCGCAAATACTACAAGGCCACCGGCGACATCGACCGCGGCAACTACTACGGCGACCCGCGCAACTACGTGCTGACCCTGCGCGGAGATTTTTAAGCGACACTCGCGCCGCGCACTCTAGAGCGGACGCAGAGCGTCCAGAAAGGCATGCCCACGCTGGAGTGAACTGACCCCAAAAAGTCGGACGGTTGACTATCGTTCCCATGCTCCGCGTGGGAATGCAGTTCGTGACGCTCCGCGTCACACAGCGGTTCTGTGATGTCAGATAGATTGAGGCTCGGCTCAGGTCACCTTTTCGCCCCTCGGCGACCTACTTTGATGGGGCCAAAGTAGGCAAAACCCGCAGCTCCGTTTCCGGCCCGACTTCGTCGGGTTCCTTCGCCCTGTCACTGATCCGGGGGTCGCCGCAACGCGCTATCCATGGCGCGGTGCGGCTAGCCC
>NZ_AWQP01000028.1:0-54404 GCF_000972175.1 Pseudomonas syringae pv. coryli str. NCPPB 4273
AACGCCGATTTCAAGGAGCGCAATGCGAGGCTGCGTGCCAAAGGCAAGTGCGCGAAAGTGGCCCTTGTGGCCTGCATGCGGGTGTTGCTGATACGCCTGAACGCCATGGTGCGCGACGGAACACCATGGCGTGATCATGCGGTTTGAATGGGGGCGGGCTTTGCCCGCCATCGCGGAATCTATCCGCGATGGCATTATAAAATGCCCACTCATCGGGGGATGATGAAAGACAGTTGGCTCCCACCAGGTCATCAGTGCCGCAGGGCATTCGCACGGCTCGAAACACAGCCGACCTGTGTGAGTAATCCACATGGCTTGAAGACACCCCGGACCTGTGTGAGTGCTTCACATGGCCCGAAAACACCCCGGACCTGTGTGAGTGTTTCACATCGCCCGAAAACACCTCGCTCTCACGCCCTTCGGACAGAAGCCTGGAAGCCCTTTATTCCCGGCGTCACAGATCTGCGTCGTACCGTACTTTCAGGTACTGACGCGTCACTCCGGTGCTGCGACGGGTGTCGGGGCGGGTGGTGGGCGTAGGCCGACTTCGGCGCTAAGGCGCATTTCCTTGCCGTTGCGCATTACGTCGATAGCAATCTTGTCCTTGGGTTTGGTGCGCGCCACCTGGTTCATCGAACGACGCCCGTCGCCGGCAGGTTCGCCATTGATGCTCAGGATCACGTCACCCAGTTGCAGCCCGGCTTTCTGCGCCGGTCCGTCGCGGAAGATGCCCGCCACGACGATGCCTGGACGATCCTTCAGCCCGAAGGATTCGGCCAGTTCCTGGGTCAGGGGTTGAACTTCGATGCCCAGCCAGCCACGAATGACCTGACCGTGCTCGATGATCGACTTCATGACATCCATGGCCAGCTTGGTCGGAATGGCGAAGCCGATGCCCTGCGAGCCGCCGGACTTGGAAAAGATCGCGGTATTGATGCCGATCAGATTGCCGCTGGCGTCCACCAGTGCGCCGCCCGAGTTACCCGGGTTGATGGCCGCATCGGTCTGAATGAAGTCTTCATAGGTGTTGAGGCCCAATTGATTGCGCCCTGTGGCACTGATAATGCCCATGGTCACGGTCTGGCCGACGCCGAACGGGTTGCCGATAGCCAGTGCCACGTCGCCGATGCGGATGCTGTCAGAGCGCGCGATGGTAATCGCCGGCAGGTTTTTCAGGTCGATCTTGAGCACCGCCAGGTCGGTTTCCGGGTCATTGCCGATGACCCGGGCAATAGTTTCGCGGCCGTCTTTGAGCGCGACCACGATCTGGTCAGCGCCGGTGGTGACGTGGTTGTTGGTCAGGATGTAGCCTTCGGGGCTCATCATGACGCCAGAACCCAGGCTCGATTCCATACGCTTCTGCTTGGGCGTGTTATCGCCGAAGAAACGTCGGAACTGCGGGTCTTCGAAAAGCGGGTTGTTGCCCTTGTTGACCATCTTGGTGGTATAGAGGTTGACCACCGCGGGCGCTGCGGCAATGACCGCGTCGGCATAGGAAGACGGACCTTGCATGACATTGGTGGTCTGTGGGGCCTGTTGCAGATTGACATCCAGGCTCGGCAGACCGACCCACTGCGGATAGCGCTGAATAATCAGCATGGCGATAAGCACGCCAGCCAGCAATGGCCAGCCGAAAAAACGCAGTGCCTTGAACATTTAACAAGTCCTGATGGTTGCGGGCGCAGAAAGTTTTGCCACGGGTGCGCCATAATGGCGGGCATTATACGAGTACAACGCAGCTCTGAACTGCATATTTAGGAGTCTTTTATGGCTGTTGCCCTGAGCACCCTGGTCGAAGAAGCCGACCGCTATCTGAACAGTGCCCGGATTCAGGATTACTGCCCCAATGGCCTGCAGGTCGAAGGGCGGCCGCAAGTCATGCGCATCGTCAGTGGCGTGACGGCCAGTCAGGCCCTGCTGGACGCGGCAGTCGACGCTCAGGCTGATCTGGTTCTGGTCCACCACGGTTATTTCTGGAAGGGCGAAAACCCGTGTGTCGTCGGCATGAAGCAGCGTCGCCTGAAAACCTTGCTCAAGCATGACATCAGCCTGCTGGCCTACCACCTGCCGCTGGATGTGCATCCCGAGGTGGGCAACAACGTGCAACTGGCCCGTCAACTGGACATCACGGTCGAAGGTCCTCTGGACCCCGAAAACCCGCGCGTGGTCGGGCTGATCGGTTCGCTGTCCGAACCCATGACTGCGCGGGATTTCGCTCGTCGCGTGCAGGACGCGCTGGGGCGTGAGCCATTGCTCATCGAAGGCAGTCAGATGATTCGCCGTGTCGGCTGGTGCACGGGTGGGGGGCAGAACTACATCGATCAGGCGGTGCTTGAGGGCGTCGACCTGTTCCTCAGTGGCGAAGCGTCGGAGCAGACGTTTCATAGCGCACGAGAGAACGACATCAGCTTCATCGCCGCCGGCCATCATGCCACCGAGCGCTATGGCGTTCAGGCACTGGGCGATTATCTGGCGCGGCGATTTGCGCTCGAACATATCTTTATCGACTGTCCGAACCCGATTTGAACGATCAAACAGCAGGGCATATGCATAGATCGTTTCGATCTAGTTGCATCGCTGATTAGCGATATCACGCATGTTAAAGTGCGCGGCTCGAATACGGCCCGCTGGCCGCCCCGGGGTTTCCCGGTCCATAACGAACGCAATCCGTGAGTAGCCATGGTTGACAAACTGACGCATCTGAAACAGCTGGAGGCGGAAAGCATCCACATCATCCGCGAGGTCGCCGCCGAGTTCGATAACCCGGTGATGCTGTACTCGATCGGCAAAGATTCGGCCGTGATGCTGCACCTGGCACGCAAGGCATTCTTCCCCGGTAAACTGCCATTCCCGGTCATGCACGTCGATACCCGCTGGAAATTCCAGGAGATGTATCGCTTTCGCGACCAGATGGTCGAAGAAATGGGCCTGGACCTGATCACCCACATCAACCCCGATGGCGTGGCACAGGGCATCAACCCGTTCACCCACGGCAGCGCCAAACACACCGACATCATGAAGACCGAGGGCCTGAAGCAGGCGCTCGACAAGCATGGTTTTGACGCCGCCTTTGGCGGTGCCCGACGCGACGAAGAGAAGTCCCGGGCCAAGGAACGCGTCTACTCGTTCCGCGACAGCAAGCACCGCTGGGACCCGAAAAACCAGCGTCCCGAGCTGTGGAACGTCTACAACGGCAACGTCAACAAAGGCGAGTCTATCCGTGTGTTCCCGCTCTCCAACTGGACCGAGCTGGACATCTGGCAGTACATCTACCTTGAAGGCATCCCGATCGTGCCGCTGTATTTCGCCGCCGAGCGCGACGTTATCGAGAAGAACGGCACGCTGATCATGATCGACGACGAGCGCATCCTCGAGCATCTCACCGATGAAGAGAAGTCGCGCATCGTCAAGAAAAAGGTCCGTTTCCGCACCCTCGGCTGCTACCCGCTGACCGGTGCTGTCGAGTCCGAAGCGACCAGCCTGACCGACATCATTCAGGAAATGTTGCTGACGCGAACTTCCGAACGCCAGGGCCGGGTCATTGACCATGACGGCGCTGGCTCGATGGAAGAAAAGAAACGTCAGGGTTATTTCTAAGGGGTGTCACATGTCGCATCAATCTGATTTGATCAGCGAGGACATCCTCGCCTACCTGGGCCAGCACGAACGCAAGGAAATGCTGCGCTTTCTTACCTGTGGCAACGTCGATGACGGCAAGAGCACGCTGATCGGCCGTTTGCTGCACGACTCCAAGATGATCTACGAAGATCATCTGGAAGCTATCACCCGTGACTCGAAGAAGTCCGGTACCACGGGTGATGACGTCGATCTGGCGTTGCTGGTGGATGGCCTGCAGGCCGAGCGGGAGCAGGGCATCACCATCGATGTCGCTTATCGCTATTTCTCCACGGCCAAGCGCAAGTTCATCATCGCCGACACTCCGGGCCACGAGCAGTACACCCGCAACATGGCCACCGGTGCGTCGACCTGTGACCTGGCGATCATTCTGGTGGACGCCCGCTATGGCGTGCAGACCCAGACCCGTCGTCACAGCTATATCGCCTCGCTGCTGGGCATCAAGCATATCGTCGTCGCCATCAACAAGATGGACCTCAACGGCTTCGATGAAAGCGTTTTCGAGTCGATCAAGGCCGATTACCTGAAGTTTGCCGAGGGCATCGCGTTCAAACCGACCACCATGGCTTTTGTACCTATGTCGGCGCTCAAGGGCGACAACGTGGTGAACAAGAGCGAGCGTTCGCCCTGGTACACCGGCCAGTCGCTGATGGAAATTCTCGAAACGGTCGAAATCGCCAGCGATCGCAACTATGCGGACCTGCGTTTCCCGGTGCAGTACGTCAACCGTCCGAACCTGAACTTCCGGGGTTTCGCCGGTACGCTGGCCAGCGGCATCGTGCACAAGGGCGACGAGATCGTCGTGCTGCCGTCGGGCAAGAGCAGCCGTGTGAAGTCCATCGTCACCTTTGAAGGCGAGCTGGAGCAGGCGGGGCCGGGTCAGGCGGTGACACTGACCATGGAAGACGAGATCGACATTTCCCGTGGTGACCTGCTGGTGCATGCCGACAACGTTCCGCAGGTCAGCGATGCGTTCGATGCCATGCTGGTGTGGATGGCCGAAGAGCCAATGCTGCCGGGCAAGAAGTACGACATCAAGCGCGCCACCAGCTATGTGCCAGGCTCCATTGCCAGCATCACCCATCGGGTCGATGTGAACACACTGGAGGAAGGCCCTGCCAGCTCGTTGCAACTGAACGAGATCGGCCGCGTCAAGGTCAGCCTCGACGCGCCCATCGCGCTGGACGGCTACAGCAGCAACCGCACCACGGGTTCGTTCATCGTCATCGATCGTTTGACCAATGGCACCGTTGCGGCGGGCATGATCATCGCCAAGCCTGTTTCAGGTGGCGGCTCGCAGCACCATGGCGAACTGGCTCACGTCTCCACCGAAGAGCGCGCGCAGCGCTTCGGTCAGCAACCGGCCACCGTGTTGTTCAGCGGCCTGTCCGGCGCGGGCAAAAGCACGCTGGCCTATGCGGTCGAGCGCAAGCTGTTTGACATGGGCCGTGCGGTCTATGTGCTGGACGGTCAGAACCTGCGTCATGACCTGAACAAGGGCTTGCCACAGGACCGTGCCGGTCGTAACGAGAACTGGAGCCGTGCCGCGCATGTGGCGCGTCAGTTCAACGAAGCCGGCCTGCTGACTCTGGCGGCATTCGTTGCGCCGGACGCCGAAGGGCGTGAGCGCGCCAAGGCGCTGATCGGCAAGGATCGCCTGCTCACCGTCTATGTACAGGCGTCGCCAACGGTCTGCCGCGAGCGTGATCCACAGGGCCTGTATGCCGCTGATGGCGACAATATCCCTGGCGAGTCCTTCCCGTATGACGTGCCGCTGAATGCCGATCTGGTGATCGACACGCAGACACTCAACGTGGAAGAAAGCGTCAGGCAGGTGTTGGATCTGCTGCGCAGCCGCGGCGCGATCTGATACGCATGCAGGCGTGAATGACCAATGGTTTTCAGCGCCTGTACTAGCCTCTTCGCTTAGCTTGCTCGCGAAGGGGTAGGCCACAAAAAAGCCCGCCGCAGACAATCTCTGCGGCGGGCTTTTTGTGTGGCTGCGAAAGCTTACTTCTTCAAGCCGTAATGCTCGTCCAGCATGCCCGGGGTGTTGGGCGACTTGGGGGCGTAATCCTTGGGTGTTTCAGTATCGCGTGGCGGGGTCAGGCGGTCGCGATGATCGCGGTGCGCATGATTGGCCTCAGGGTGCAGGGCGGCCAGCAGGCGTTGGCGGGTCAGCTCGTCGAGAGCCAGACGGTTGGCGCCCTCGGCAAGGTGTTCCTGAACGTCCTGATAGCTCTGTGAGAGCTTTTGGACCAGATTGGCCGTGCTGTTGAAGTGCGTGACTACCTCGTTCTGATAGGCGTCGAAACGCTCCTGAATGTCATCCAGCTGGCGCTGGGTGCTGTTCGGAACGGTGTTGGGCAGCAGGCGTGCCACCAGAAAACCAATGACGACACCGGCCACCAGGGCGAGCGTCGGCAACAACCAGACTAAGAGCGAGTGTTCCACGAGTCCTTCCTCTATAAACGGCTTTGCTTTACGTTAACGGCTCGAACCTGCGCTGTATACCCGCGACGTATCGTTGATATGCATGCCGCAGACAATCAGCTAGACGAGTCGACCCATTTCGAGGTCACGGAGTTCTGTTTTGCTCATGCGTGAAACCCCATTATTTATCGATGGCCCTGAAGGCCAGCTCGAAGCGCTGTATCAGGACGTCCCCGACGCCCGAGGTGTTGCACTGATCTGCCATCCTAACCCGATACAGGGCGGAACGATGCTCAATAAAGTCGTCTCGACGTTGCAGCGTACCGCACGCGATCAGGGTTTGATCACATTGCGCTTCAATTATCGCGGCGTCGGTGCCAGTGCCGGTACCTCGGTTGCCGGGCCGGGCGAGATTGATGATGCCCAGGCTGCCGCCCAATGGCTGCGGGCGCAACATCCTGATCTGCCGATGACCCTGTTCGGATTTTCCTTTGGCGGCTACGTTGCTGCAAACCTGGGTGGCAGGCTGGAAGCGCAGGGTGAAAAGCTCACGCACGTGTTTCTGATTGCGGCTGCGGCCTCGCGCCTCGAGGACCAGAGCGTACTGCCCAAGGCTTGCCCGCTGACGATCATTCAGCCGGAGAACGACGAAGTGATCGACCCCGAGACGGTCTATGCATGGTCCGCCGCGTTGCAACGTCCCCATGAGCTGCTGAAAGTGGCAGAATGCGGACACTTTTTTCACGGCAAGCTGACTGATCTTAAAGATCTGCTCCTGCCGCGACTTTCCAGCTGATTGCAGCCCGTATTGCATCCTATTGATAAGCGACCTGCCATGACCACTCGTATCCTGACCGGTATCACGACCACCGGCACTCCCCATCTGGGCAATTACGCGGGCGCCATTCGCCCGGCCATTGTCGCCAGCCGTCAGAGCGATTTCGACTCGTTCTATTTTCTGGCCGACTACCACGCGCTGATCAAATGCGATGACCCGCTGCGCATTCAGCGCTCGCGTCTGGAAATCGCCGCGACCTGGCTGGCAGCGGGGCTGGACGTTGATCGTGTGACCTTCTATCGCCAGTCGGACATTCCTGAAATCCCGGAACTGACCTGGCTGCTCACCTGCGTCGCGGCCAAGGGCCTGCTCAATCGCGCCCACGCCTACAAGGCGTCGGTGGACAAGAACGTGGAAGGTGGCGAAGACCCGGATGCAGGCATCACCATGGGGCTGTACAGCTACCCGGTGCTGATGGCTGCCGACATCCTGATGTTCAATGCACACCAGGTTCCGGTAGGCCGCGACCAGATTCAGCACGTTGAAATGGCCCGCGACATCGGCCAGCGTTTCAATCACCTGTTCGGCAATGGCAAGGAATTCTTCGTCATGCCCGAGGCGCTGATCGAAGAGAGCGTGGCTACGCTGCCAGGTCTGGACGGTCGCAAGATGTCCAAGAGCTACGACAACACCATCCCGTTGTTCAGCGGTGCCAAGGACATGAAAAGCGCGATTTCGCGCATCGTCACCGACTCGCGTGCGCCGGGCGAAGCGAAAGATCCGGACACCTCGCACCTGTTTACCCTGTACCAGGCTTTCTCGACGGCCGAGCAGTGCGCCGAGTTCCGCGCTGACCTGTTGCAGGGCCTGGGTTGGGGTGAAGCCAAGAATCGTCTGTTCACGTTGCTGGATGCACAGCTGAGCGAGCCGCGTGAAAAGTATCTGGGGCTGATCGAGCGTCCTGCCGATCTCGAAGACATCCTGCTCGCTGGCGCGCAGAAAGCCCGACGTGTCGCCACCCCATTCCTCGAGGAACTGCGCGAGGCGGTAGGCCTGCGGTCGTTCCGTACCGTGGTGCAGAACGCCGACACCGGCAAGAAAAAGGCCAGTAAGGGCGCTCGTTTCGTCAGCTTCCGTGAAGACGACGGCAGCTTCCGTTTCCGTCTGCTGGCAGCCGATGGCGAGCAGTTGCTGTTGTCGCGCAACTTTGCCGATGGCAAGGCTGCAGGCGTGGTCAGCAAGCAGTTGCAGCAGGGCGGCGAACTGGACCTGCGCAGCGAAGACGATCGCTTCACGCTGTGGCTGGACGGCGCCTGCGTGGCTGACAGTCCGGTATTCGCCAACGCTGCCGCGCGCGACAGTGCCATCGAAACTCTCAAGCTGGCGCTCGCTCCTCAACAGGACTGATTGCCAATCCCCGGGGTCGTCGCTACAGTGACGACCCGTTTTTGTTGCCTTGCTAACGAATTATGACGCCCCTAGAACGATATCAAGCTGATCTGAAACGCCCGGACTTCTTTCACGATGCCGCGCAGGAAAACGCTGTGCGCCATCTGCAGCGCCTGTACGACGATCTGATCGCCGCTCACGACAGCAAGCCCGGCCTATTCGGCAAACTGTTCGGCAAGAAAGAGCAGACGCTGGTCAAGGGGTTGTACTTCTGGGGTGGCGTAGGCCGCGGCAAGACGTATCTGGTCGATACGTTCTTTGACGCACTGCCGTTTCAGGACAAGGTCCGTACGCACTTCCACCGCTTCATGAAGCGCGTGCACGAAGAGATGAAGACCCTCAAGGGCGAGAAAAACCCGCTGACGATCATCGCCAGGAGGTTTTCCGACGAGGCGCGGGTCATCTGTTTCGATGAGTTTTTCGTCTCCGATATCACCGATGCCATGATCCTCGGCACGCTGATGGAAGAGCTGTTCAAGAACGGCGTGACGCTGGTGGCGACGTCCAACATCGTTCCGGACGGCCTGTACAAGGACGGCCTGCAGCGGGCGCGTTTCCTGCCGGCCATCGCGCTGATCAAGCAGAACACCGACATCGTCAACGTCGACAGTGGCGTCGATTACCGTCTGCGTCACCTCGAGCAGGCTGAACTGTTCCATTTCCCGCTCAACGAAGTTGCACAGGAAAGCCTGCGTAAAAGCTTCAAGGCGCTGACTCCGGATTGCGCGGAAACCATCGAAAACGATGTGTTGATGATCGAAAACCGCGAGATCCGTGCGCTGCGCACCTGTGACGATGTGGCGTGGTTCGACTTCCGTGAGTTGTGCGACGGCCCGCGCAGTCAGAACGATTACATCGAGCTGGGCAAGATCTTCCATGCCGTACTGATCAGCGGCGTCGAGCAGATGGACGTCGCCACTGACGACATTGCCCGACGCTTTATCAACATGGTCGACGAGTTCTACGATCGCAACGTCAAGCTGATCATCTCGGCCGAGGTCGAATTGAAGGACCTGTACACCGGCGGCCGGTTGATGTTCGAGTTCCAGCGTACCCTCAGCCGTCTGCTGGAAATGCAATCCCACGAATTCCTCTCGCGGGCACACAAGCCCTAGGCTGTATACGAAAAGTCGGCGAGCTTCAGGCTACAGGCCTGAAGCTCGACCACTCTGCTTGCACCTCAAAGCCTTTCTTTATGACCTTCGAACTGTTGCCGATACTGATTGGGTGACAGCTCGGTGTGCTGGCGGAACAGTCGGGCAAAGAAGCTGGCGTCGTCGTAGCCCACTTCATAGCTGATGGTCTTGATGCTCTTGCGCGTCCCCGAGAGCAACCCCTTCGCCGTTTCGATCCGCAGCCGTTGCAGGTAATGCAGCGGCTTGTCGCCCGTGGCTGTCTGAAAGCGGCGCATGAAATTGCGAATGCTCATGCCGTGCTCGCGGGCCACGTCTTCAAAGCGGAACTTGTCGGCAAAGTGCTCTTCCAGCCAGTGCTGAATCTGCAGAATGACCACGTCCTGATGAAGCTTCTGACCGCCAAAACCGATTCGCCCCGGCGAGTAGGTGCGACGCACTTCATAGAGGATGTCGCGGGCGACGGCCTGGGCGACATTGGCGCCGCGGAAGCGCTCGATCAGATAAATGTACAGATCGCAGGCCGAGGTCGTGCCGCCCGCGCAATACACGTTGTCGGCGTCGGTCAGGTGCTTTTCCTGATTGAGCAGGACCTTGGGATAGCGCTCGGCGAATGCGCTGAAAAAGCGCCAGTAGGTCGTCGCTTCCTTGCCGTCCAGCAAGCCGGCTTCGGCAAGCCAGTAGACGCCGGTGGCTTCGGCGCAGAGTACGGCACCGTTGGCGTGCTGTTCGCGCAACCACGGCAGGATCTGTGGGTAACGCTGGCAGAGGGTTTCAAAATCGTCCCAGAAGGCCGGGATGACGATGATGTCGCTCTGGCACAGCGCGCCGTCGACCGGCAGGGTGACGTCGCTGAAGCTGCTGACCGAAAGCCCGTCCGGGCTGACCAGGCGCGTTTCGAAGGCGGGTACCAGGCCATGGCCCAGTTGCTTGCTGTAGCGCAGGCTCGCCAGATGGAAGAAATCCT
Organism: Pseudomonas syringae pv. coryli str. NCPPB 4273; assembly: GCF_000972175.1. NCBI lineage: Bacteria > Pseudomonadati > Pseudomonadota > Gammaproteobacteria > Pseudomonadales > Pseudomonadaceae > Pseudomonas > Pseudomonas syringae pv. coryli. Next base: position 10,397 of record NZ_AWQP01000028.1, read on the forward strand.
TGGCCTGCATGACAGTGGAGGCAAACATCTTGTCTGTGGTCAGGATGCTTACGCGGCGCAGAAGAGTGGCGTGTCGGATCGGCATAATCGTTATTCTTATATGGGTAAATGGTCATGCTACGGCTGGATCGTCTTATTTTTTGCCAAAACTGTCCAGCCTCGTTACGTGGGTGCCCTCGGCAGGGCACCCATGATGGCTTTGTGCTAAGGGGGTCAATATCCGCCAATCCACGCCTCGCAGGCAATAAACAGAATGTGAACAAAAAATCCGGTTGAGGTTATTTTTACAGTCTGTATAATCCGCCAGCTCTTTGCAGTGGAAGTGATGCGCCGTCTGCCGAAGAATCTTGCCGTATAACGGACGCGCTGACCCGAGCCCCCGATAGCGTCTGTTTCCGGCTGCCTTTGACTTGTCAAAGTACGCACTATTCAGTAAGATCCGCCGTCTAATTTTCAGGGCGGCCCCTGAGGCTATAAAGAATGAAAACTTTTACTGCTAAACCGGAAACAGTTAAGCGCGACTGGTTCGTCGTCGACGCTGCTGGTCAGACCCTGGGTCGTCTGGCCACCGAAATCGCGAGCCGTCTGCGTGGCAAGCACAAACCGGAATACACTCCGCACGTTGATACCGGCGACTACATCGTCGTGATCAATGCCGAGCAGATCCGCGTTACTGGTGCCAAGACCACCGACAAGATCTACTACTCACACTCCGGTTTTCCGGGCGGGATCAAGTCGATCAACTTCGAAAAGCTGATCGCCAAAGCTCCTGAGCGCGTGATCGAGACCGCGGTCAAAGGCATGCTGCCTAAGAACCCGCTGGGTCGCGACATGTATCGTAAGCTGAAAGTCTATGCGGGCGCTGTACACCCTCATACTGCTCAGCAGCCCCAAGAACTGAAGTTTTAACGGAATAGTTCATTATGTCGGCGACTCAAAATTACGGCACTGGCCGTCGCAAGACCGCAACCGCTCGCGTTTTCCTGCGTCCGGGTACTGGTAACATCTCGATCAACAACCGCTCCCTGGACAATTTCTTCGGCCGCGAAACTGCCCGCATGGTAGTTCGTCAGCCGCTGGAACTGACCGAGACAGTTGAAAAGTTCGACATCTACGTCACCGTTATCGGTGGCGGTGTAAGTGGTCAGGCTGGCGCAATCCGCCACGGTATCACTCGCGCTCTGATGCAGTACGACGAGACACTGCGTGGCGCTCTGCGTAAAGCAGGCTTCGTGACTCGCGATGCTCGTGAAGTTGAACGTAAGAAAGTCGGTCTGCGTAAAGCGCGTAAGCGTCCGCAGTACTCGAAGCGTTAATACGCTCTTCGTTCGAAAAAAGAACGTCCATCCCCTCGCGGGGCTGGGCGTTTTTTTATGGTCGTGATTTTTTCGGTCAGGATTTTTTCGCGGTGCTCGTTTTACGTCGATATTGTGAAATTTATCCGCCTGTCGACGAAGATTACGGAATTTACATCGCGTAAATGAGCTATCTTGTGGCCCGCGACGAACACCTGTCCTGTTGCGTTCATTATCGGATGCGCCCTTGAAGCGCGTTCGTTCGTCTGTCCGATAAATTTTAACAAGCGAGGAGGATCGCCATGGGCGTGACCAACCGGTTGGCCTGCTATTCCGACCCCGCCGACCACTATTCTCATCGCGTACGCATTGTGCTCGCCGAGAAGGGTGTCAGCGCCGAAATCATTGAAGTGGTGGCAGGTCGTCATCCGCCGCAACTGATTGAAGTAAATCCATACGGCAGCGTGCCGACCCTCGTCGATCGTGACCTGGCGTTGTACGAGTCGACCGTGGTGATGGAGTATCTGGATGAGCGCTATCCACATCCGCCTCTGCTGCCCGTCTATCCGGTTGCCCGTGCCAATAGCCGTTTGCTGATCCATCGTATTCAGAGAGACTGGTGCGGCCTTGTCGACCTGATCCTGGATACGCGCAGCAAAGAGCCCGCTCGTGTTCAGGCGCGCAAGGAGCTTCGCGAGAGTCTGGCCGGGGTTTCCCCGTTGTTCGCGGAAAAAGCTTTTTTCATGAGCGACGAGCTAAGTCTTGTTGACTGCTGTCTACTCCCCATACTCTGGCGTTTGCCAATTTTGGGTATTGAATTGCCGCGGCCTGCCAAGCCGTTGCTTGATTACATGGAGCGCCAATTTGCGCGTGAGGCTTTTCAGACGAGTCTGTCTGCTGCCGAACGTGAAATGCGCTAAGGCTTAAGGAGCCGTTAATGAACTCCAGTCGCCCTTATCTTGTTCGTGCTCTTTACGAGTGGATCGTCGATAACGATTGCACCCCGCATGTGCTGGTCAATGCGGATTACCCGGCTGTGCAGGTCCCGCAGGGGTTTGCCAATGACGGGCAGATTGTCCTGAATGTTTCGCCGAGTGCCGTGCGTCATCTGCATATGGATAACGAAGCGGTGAGCTTCGAAGGCCGCTTCGGCGGTGTGCCGCATACGCTTTATGTGCCTGTCGCTGCCATCCTGGGTATTTATGCCCGCGAGAACGGCCAGGGCATGGTTTTCGATCTGGAGCCCTCCATGGAAGAGGGCGAAGAAATCGAGATCGAGATCGAAGACGATACGCCTCCGCCAGACAGCGAACCGCCGCGTCCGAGTGGCAGGCCGAGTCTGAAGGTCGTGAAGTAAAAAACGGGCAATAAAAAAGGCGATCTTCGGATCGCCTTTTTCATGCCTGTCGGTTACCCGTCAGTCGATGTACTCGAAGAGTTTGACGATCTTCTGTACGCCGGAGACGCCCTGCACCAGGTTGGTGGCGCGATTGGCTTCGTCCTGGGTTACCAGGCCCAGCAGGAACACGATGCCGTTCTCGGTCACTACCTTGATGCGTGAGCCGGGGATGGATGCGTCAGCGATCATCTGGCTTTTGACCTTGGTGGTCAGCCAGGCGTCGTTGTTGCGCGCCAGCAGTGAGGAGGGTGCCATCACCTGCAGTTCGTTGTTGACCTTCTTGACGCGCTGAACGGCGCTGGCGGCCTGTTCGGCCATAGCCTTGAGGTCGGCACGCGGTGTCTGGCCAGCCAGCAGCACGATGCCGTTGAAGCTGGTCACGACGATGTGCGAGCCCTCTGCGAGGTCAGGGCTGGCCTTGGAGATGTTGACGGCTGCCTTGGTCTCGATCAGCGAGTCATCGATCTTGCTGCCGAAGGTGCGCGTGCCGCGATCATCTTCGATCGGTTTTTCGCGAGTGGCCGTGATCACCGAACTGCATCCGGTGATGCTGAGGCACAGTGTCAGAACCAGTAGGCTGAGACGATTAGGGGTCATTCTTCACTCCCGAACAGTTGGCTGTCGATCAAATCGCAAAGGCAATGGATCGCCAGCAGATGGACTTCTTGTATGCGTGCCGTGACATTGGCGGGTACGCGGATCTCCACATCCTCAGGCAATAGCAGTGAGGCCATGCCGCCACCGTCGCGTCCCGTCAATGCTACGACAATCATTTCGCGATCATGTGCGGCCTGGATGGCCTGAATAATATTCGCCGAGTTGCCGCTGGTAGAAATAGCCAGCAATACATCGCCTGGCTGGCCCAGCGCGCGGATCTGTTTAGAGAAGATTTCGTTGTAGCTGTAATCGTTGGCGATCGAGGTGATCGTCGAGCTGTCGGTGGTCAGTGCAATTGCCGGCAGGCTCGGCCGCTCACGTTCGAAGCGGTTGAGCAGTTCCGAGGAAAAGTGCTGTGCGTCGCCAGCTGAACCGCCGTTGCCGCACGCGAGCATCTTGCCCTCGTTGAGCAGGGCATTAACCATGACCTGACTGGCTTGCTCGATAAAGGGTGCAAGGACTTCCATCGCCTGTTGCTTGGTTTCGATGCTGGCCTGGAACAGCCGGCGAATTCGGGATTGCATGTCCATCAATGTGACCTTAATTAGAGCGTACGGCGGCGGGACGGATGCGCCGGGTTCTCCCGGGAGCTATCCGGCACACAAGGTGTGCAGCCGGCAAAACAAATAGCGAAATCGGTGAGGGCTGTAGTGTATTGCAGGTCATGACTCAAGTCGGATTGCTGCTTCACTGCGCCAGGTCAGCTGTCAAAAGCGCTCTTGATCCAGTTCAGCGGTGCAGCCTTACCGGGCTCGCCTTCAATGGCGACCACGTCGAAACGGCAGGGGGAATTGGCCCAGGCCGTTGCGTGCTGCAGAAAAAGCTGTGCGGCCGTGACGAGTTTCTCCTGCTTGCGAAAATCGACGCTTTCCATGGCGCCGCCCCAGCCTGAATGGCGCCGGTAGCGAACTTCGACGAATACTACTGTATCGCCGTCAAGCATGACTAGATCAAGCTCGCCGCGTTTGCATAACCAGTTTTGTTCAATCAGGCGCAGGCCCTGTTGTTGCAAAAACTGCAGGGCGAAGGCTTCGGCCTCGCGCCCTGCTTGCTGGCGGGTGCTGCGTTGCATCAAGGAGCGGTGTCCGGCAGGCGCTGGATCTTGCCGTCGACGAACTCGGCCCATGGCAGCTGGCGTTCGACGCGACGGCCAGGGTTCAGGCTGAGGCTGCCGGACAGCCCGTCAATGCGGCTGTCAGGCATCGCCTTGAGCTGGGCGAGGCGCGGTGCCAGACGATAGGCGTCGATACCCATCGCATACAGACGACCCAGGCTGCCTGCGGCCTGTGGCCATTGCGCGGTGACCTGCTGGCGCAGCGGGTCTTCGGCGTTCAGCAGCCATGGCGTTTCGCAGAAGCGCACGCCATTCAGGTCCATGTATTGCGCGTGATCGTTGCTGTTGGTGAACAGGTGCGAAGTGGCGTAGACCGGAACGTCACCTGCGTACTGGAAGACCATGGTGGGTTTGATCTGTTGCGCTTGTTGCGGGGTCGCGGCGAGGAACATGAAGTCGATGTCCTGGCGACGGCTTGGCTGAGCGGCGACCTGAGTGCCGGCCGTGCTTTGCAGGCGCTGCGCGCGGCCTTCGCTGTTGCGCAGCTGGAACAGATCGGCGACCTGCTGTGCCAGTTCTACAGGCTGATCAACGTGCTCTGCAGCGATCAGTGTGCCGCCCTTGGCCTGCCAGCTCTTGCGGAAGGCGTCCAGTACGCGGTCGCCCCATTCGCCTTTCGGAACCATCGCCACGGCGCTGCGCTTGCCGTCTGCCCAGGCGCGACGTGCAACCTCGCGGGCTTCGTCTTCTGCGGCCAGGCCGAACTGATACAGCTGGGCAGGGCCTTCGTTGCTGGTGTCGCTGTAGTTCAGCGCCAGGGTGGTGATAGGCAGCTGCTGACGGCTGTTCAGCTGTTTGACGAGGTTCTTTTCCAGCGGACCGACGACCAGTTGCACACCAGCGGCCTGAGCCTGACGGTAGAACTCGTCCATCGAGGTGATTCGCGAGCTGTCGAAGACCTGGATGGCCGGAGGATTCTCGCCCGCTTGCTGAGCCTGGAAGTGCGCGGCCATGAAGCCTTCGCGCAATGCCTTGGCAACTGCGGCCAACTGACCGTCCTGCGGCAGCAGCAGGGCGATTTTGGTAATCGGCTCGCTGGTCAGTGCACGCAACTGCGCGAGGGCGGTTGGCAGTTGCAGTGCAGCAGGGTGTTTAGGGTTCTGCGCTTTCCAGCTGTCGATGGCAGCCTGTTGTTGCTCAAGCGTGCCTGCGCCCTTGATCGAGCGAGCCAGATTCAGCCAGCCGCCCATATCGTCGGTGGCTGTGCTCTGCAGTTGTTCGGCAGGCAGGGCGGATACCAGTGTCCAGATCGCGTCATTGTTGGCGCTGGCGTCTGCGCCTTGCAGCAGCGGGCCGGCGTAAACACGTTCATTGGCGGCTGCGAGCGCCTGGCCATCGGCTTCCAGGGCGCGTGCCTTGACCATGTGTGTACGAATCTGCTGCTCGACCGACAGCTCGCCCAGGCGCTGCATGCTTGGATGATTCAGGGCGGTCAGCGCTGCCTTGGGCTGATTACGGCCCATCGCCAGCTCAGCGGACAGTGTACTGGCGAAAACCTGCAAGCCGGGCTTGAGTTGATCGATTTGCACCTGTCCGAGGATTTGCGCGGCGCGTCCTGCGTCATTCTGGCGGCTGGCCAGATCGGCAGCACTCAAGCGCAGCGTTGCGGCCTGCTCGGGTGTTTTGGCGCTGGCGGCCTGCTCGAGCAATTGCTCGATGCTGGCATCAGGGGTTCGAGGCAGCTCGCCAAGACTGGACGAGGGCGAGCTGGCACAGGCTGCGAGGAGGGCAGCGAGGCAGAGGGCAGAGAGCAGCCGCAGACAAGCGATCATTGGTATGTTCCTGAAACTCGAGCGAATTAACGGGGGATTGTACCCAAGCGCTGGCCGGGGTGCGATGTCGATGGTATTTAAAGCCGTGATATCAGTCGCGTTAAGGTCATCTGGCGGCCAAATCGTTCAATTGGCGAGGTGCGCCGCGTTTCTGGCTCGGGTCTGAACATGTTTTCATTCCTTTTTTGTCGGCATCCTGAGGCGCGAACCGTTCCGCCGGGCCGCAGCCTGTACAATGCGTTTTTTCCAAGCACCTGTTTTAACCTGCGAGGTTTGCGTTTTGACTGTTCCGGTTGTTTCGAATTCCACTCCGGGTTCGCTTTATGTAGTGGCGACTCCTATCGGCAATCTGGACGACATGAGTGTGCGAGCCTTGAAGGTGTTGCGTGACGTCGCGCTGATTGCGGCTGAAGACACGCGTCATTCCGCACGGCTGATGCAGCACTTCGGCATCTCGACGCCATTGGCTGCCTGCCACGAACATAACGAACGTGATGAGGGTAGTCGTTTCATCACGCGTCTGCTGGCCGGTGATGACGTCGCACTGATTTCCGATGCGGGCACGCCACTGATCTCCGATCCCGGTTATCACCTGGTGCGCCAGGCGCGTGCCGCAGGTGTGCAGGTCGTACCGGTGCCGGGTGCGTGTGCCTTGATTGCGGCTTTGTCTGCGGCCGGGCTGCCGTCGGATCGATTTATTTTCGAGGGTTTTCTTCCTGCCAAGTCTGCGGGTCGCAAGGCCAGGCTCGAGCGTGTCAAAGAAGAACCGCGCACGCTGATCTACTATGAAGCGCCGCACCGCATCCTGGAGTGTCTGCAGGATATGGAACTGGTCTTCGGTGCTGACCGTCAGGCGTTGCTGGCGCGTGAAATAACCAAAACTTTCGAAACCCTCAAGGGTCTGCCTTTAGGTGAGCTGCGGGCATTCGTTGAATCCGACAGTAATCAGCAGCGTGGCGAGTGCGTAGTGCTGGTGGCTGGCTGGACGCCGCCGGATGACGAGGACGTCATTGGTGAGGAGGCTCGTCGGGTGCTGGATCTGTTGCTTGCAGAGATGCCGCTCAAGCGTGCCGCGGCGCTGGCTGCCGAAATAACCGGCGTGCGCAAGAACCTGTTGTATCAGGTGGCGCTGGAGAAGCAGAAGGAGTAGCGGCCTGCTTTTGAAAGGGGTAAGGGGGACACGCATGCTATTAAAGCTTGTTCTTGATGGCGTGTGCCGCTAACCTTGTCGGCGGAGAGTCGATTGGACAGTCGCTGCCTCTTGTTGTTCCGCAACAAGGGGGGGAGGAAAGTCCGGGCTCCATAGGGCGGAGTGCCAGGTAACGCCTGGGAGGCGTGAGCCTACGGAAAGTGCCACAGAAAATAACCGCCTAAGCACTTCGGTGCCGGTAAGGGTGAAAAGGTGCGGTAAGAGCGCACCGCACGTCTGGTAACAGTTCGTGGCAAGGTAAACCCCACTCGGAGCAAGACCAAATAGGGTTCCTAGGCGTGGCCCGCGCTGGAACCGGGTAGGTTGCTAAAGGCGTCCAGTGATGGCCGTCGTAGAGGAATGACTGTTCTCGACAGAACCCGGCTTACAGATCGACTCTCCACCTTTTTTCTTCCCCTTCGTTTCACGCAGCAAAACCCCTCCGTAATACCAAAAAAATCTTACAGCTCATAAATTACATTAACTTCGAGTCGCAACGATTTGAGTAGCGTGGGATTTATCCGTCGGATCCTTCGCAGAATTACCCTTTTATCCCCAATACCTCTCCTAAATCTCCGAAATGTAAGGGTTTTCCTTAAGACCGTGCCTTGACGGTGTGGTGGGCGCGTTCCTATAGTGTGCGCAAGTGGCAGAAAGTGGCACGAAGTGGGTTTTTTTAGCGCAAAAAGCTAATATTCGGAGAATGCGCCTGTGTTCCGTGGTGCCAATGCGATCAATCTCGATGCCAAGGGCCGTCTCGCTATGCCGAGCCGGTACCGTGACGAGTTGGATTCGCGTAGCGCCGGCCAACTTATCGTGACCATTGATGCTGTTGATCCATGCCTTTGCCTTTATCCGCTTTCCGAATGGGAGCTGATAGAAGCAAAACTTCGTGATCTGGCGACGTTTCGTGAAGAGAACCGCCGTCTGCAAAGGCTTCTGATTGGTAATGCTGTCGATCTGGAACTCGACGGGAGTGGGCGTTTTCTGGTACCGCCGCGCCTGCGCGAGTACGCGAAGCTGGATAAGCGCGTAATGCTGGTGGGCCAGCTGAACAAGTTTCAACTGTGGGACGAGGACGCCTGGAATGCTCTTGCTGATGCTGACCTGGCTGCCATTCAAAAACCTGGCGCGATGCCCGACGAATTACGTGATTTGATCCTGTGACTATGAATAGCGGCTTTACCCACATCACCGTGCTGCTCGAAGAAGCCGTGGAGGCTCTCGCGGTGCGCGCCGATGGCTGCTATCTGGACGGCACGTTCGGACGTGGCGGGCATAGTCGTCTGATACTCAGCCAGCTGGGCCCCGATGGTCGGCTTCTGGGATTCGACAAGGACCCTCAAGCGATTGCCACCGGGCAAGCGCTAGCGGCCGAAGACGGCCGCTTTGTCATTGTGCAGCGCAGCTTTGCCGAATTGGGATCCGAGGCTCAGGAACGCGGTTTGGCGGGCAAGGTCAGTGGCATTCTGCTGGATCTGGGTGTGTCGTCCCCGCAGCTGGATGATCCCGAGCGCGGTTTCAGCTTCATGAATGACGGTCCTCTGGACATGCGCATGGACCCTACCCGTGGCGTGAGCGCTGCCGAGTTCATCGCGACTGCCCCGGCTGAAGAAATTGCCCGCGTCTTCAAGGAATACGGCGAAGAGCGGTTTGCCAAGCGCATGGCCAACGCGGTCGTCGCGCGTCGCGAAGTCCAGCCTTTCGAGCGCACAGCCGATTTGGCAGAGGTGCTCAAGGTTGCCAATCCTGCCTGGGAAAAGGGCAAGAATCCTGCAACGCGTGCCTTTCAGGGCCTGCGTATTCACGTAAACAACGAATTGGGCGATCTTGAAGCCGGCCTCGAAGCGGCAATGGATGCGCTGGAAGTGGGTGGCCGTCTGGTCGTCATCAGCTTTCACTCGCTGGAAGATCGCATCGTCAAGCTGTTCATGCGCAAGCTCGCCAAGGGCGAAGCCGACAACATGCCGCGCAATCTGCCGATCCAGTTCAAACCGTTCGAACCGAAAATCAAAATTCACGGCAAGGCTCAATTCGCTTCGGATGTCGAAACAAAAGCAAACCCGCGCTCGCGCAGTGCTGTCATGCGTGTAGCGGAGAAGCTCAGGTGAGCCGTCTGTTTCTGAAACCTCTGCCCGGCGGCAGCTTCATTATGCTGCTGCTGTTCATTGCTGTCCTGATTTCGGCGATTGGCGTTTCCTATAGTGCACATTGGAATCGTCAACTGCTCAACTCGCTGTATTCGGAAATGAGCGTGCGCGACAAGGCGCAGGCAGAGTGGGGTCGGCTGATTCTTGAGCAGAGCACCTGGACTGCACACAGCCGCATCGAGAATCTGGCCACCGAACAACTGAAGATGCGCATCCCGAGCGCAGCCGAAGTACGGATGGTGGCGCCATGATGAAACTCGATGGTGCTCTTTATCCGTGGCGCTTTCGCGTAGTCGTAGGGCTGCTGGTGTCCCTCGTGCTCGCCATTTGCTGGCGCATCGTCGACCTGCAGGTCATCGACCATACCTTTCTCAAGGAGCAGGGCGATGCACGCAGCCTTCGGCATATTCCTATTCCGGCACACCGTGGCCTGATCACCGACCGTAACGGCGAGCCGCTGGCCGTCAGTACGCCGGTGACCACCCTGTGGGCCAACCCGCGTGAAATGCAGCAGGACAAGTCCAAGTGGCCGATGCTGGCCGCCGCGCTGGGTCAGGATCTCAAGGCATTGACCGAGCGCCTGGATTCGCAAGCGAACAAGGAATTCATCTACCTGGTGCGTGGCCTGACGCCAGAGCAGGGCCAGTCGGTCATCGACCTGAAAGTGCCGGGTGTCTATGGCATCGAAGAGTTCCGCCGCTTTTATCCTGCCGGCGATGTTACTGCACACATGGTCGGCTTTACCGACCTTGACGACCATGGCCGGGAAGGCGTCGAGCTGGCGTATGACGACTGGCTCGCCGGTGTGCCCGGCAAGCGTCAGGTCATCAAGGACCGGCGTGGCCGACTGATCAAGGATGTTCAGGTCACCAAGAATGCCAAGGCCGGAAAGACCTTGGCTTTGTCTATTGACCTGCGCCTGCAGTACCTGGCCACCCGTGAACTGCGCAATGCCATCGTCGAGAACGAGGCCAAGGCCGGCAGCATGGTGATCATGGACGTCAAGACCGGTGAGGTGCTGGCGATGGTCAACCAGCCGACCTACAACCCGAACAACCGCCGCACCATGGTGCCTGCCGCCATGCGCAACCGGGCCATCATCGACGTGTTCGAACCCGGTTCGACCATGAAACCGATCTCCATGACTGCGGCGCTGGACAGTGGCCGCTGGAAGCCGACCGACAAGGTCGAGGTTTATCCGGGCACCCTGCAGATCGGCAAATACACGATTCGTGACGTGACCAAGACCGAAGGCCCGATTCTCGATCTGACCGGCATTCTGATCAACTCCAGTAACGTCGGCATGAGCAAGGTCGCGTTCGATGTGGGCGGTGAGGCGATTTTCCGTGCCATGCAGCGCGTCGGGTTCGGTCAGTACACCGGCCTCGGTTTCCCTGGCGAGCGCGTCGGCAACCTGCCCAACTACCGCGAATGGCGCAAGGCCGAAACCGCCACGCTGTCCTATGGCTACGGTCTGTCGGTTACCGCCTTGCAACTGGTGCATGCCTACGGCGCGCTGGCCAACAACGGCCGCATCGTGCCGTTGACCATCCTCAAAACAGATAAAGAGCCGGAATCGACCCAGGCCATTCCGGAGAAAACCGCGAAGACCCTGCAAGGCATGTTGCAGCAGGTTATCGAGGACCCGCGCGGCGTCTATCGCGCCCGTGTGCCGTCCTACCACGTCGCTGGCAAGAGTGGTACGGCGCGCAAGACGTCCATCGGTACCAAGGGCTACGCGGAAAATTCCTATCGCTCGCTGTTTGCCGGTTTCGGCCCGATGAGTAACCCGCGCTACGCCATCGTGGTGGTCATCGACGAGCCGAGCAAGGGTGGTTACTACGGTGGTCTGGTTTCGGCCCCGGTATTCAGCAAGGTCATGTCCGGCACGTTGCGTCTGATGAACGTGACGCCAGACAACCTTGCGCCACCTGAACAAGTCAACGCCGCACCGGCAGCCAAAGGAGGGCGTGGTTGATGGCCTTTAATCTGAGCAAGCTTTTCGCTCACACCGACCGCGATGCGCTGATTCGCGAGTTGACTCTCGACAGCCGCAATGTGCGTCCGGGCGACCTGTTTCTGGCAGTGCCGGGCATCAAGGTCGATGGCCGCGCGCACATCGCCGACGCGCTCAAGCGTGGCGCAGCTGCCGTAGCCTATGAAGTCGAAGGGTCGATCGTTCTGCCGATCACTGACGTGCCGCTGATTCCGGTAAAAGGGCTCGCCGCGCAGTTGTCCGCGATCGCGGGTCGCTTCTATGGCGATTCGAGCCGCAGTCTGAATCTGGTGGGTGTTACCGGCACCAACGGCAAGACCAGCGTGACCCAGTTGGTGGCTCAGGCGCTTGATGCCCTCGGCCAACGCTGCGGGATCGTCGGTACGCTGGGCACCGGTTTCTACGGTTCGCTGCAAAGCGGCCGCCACACCACGCCTGATCCGATTGCCGTGCAGGCAACGCTGACCGACCTGAGACAGGCCGGCGCGCGCGCAGTGGCGATGGAAGTCTCCTCCCACGGTCTTGATCAGGGACGCGCTGCGGCGCTGGCCTTTGATGTGGCGGTGCTGACCAATCTGTCCCGCGACCATCTGGATTATCACGGCACCATGGAGGCCTACGCTGCCGCCAAGGCGAAGCTGTTCGCATGGCCCGATCTGAAATGCCGGGTGATCAACCTGGATGACGATTTCGGCCGTGAACTGGCCGCTGTCAAACAAGAGTCGCGCCTGATCACCTACAGCCAGCTGGACAGCTCTGCCTACCTGTATTGCCGCGATGCGAAGTTCGATGACGATGGCGTGCGTGCCACGTTGGTCACGCCTCAGGGCGAGCACTTCCTGCGCAGCAGCCTGCTGGGCCGTTTCAACCTGAGCAACGTGCTGGCTGCGGTCGGCGCGCTGCTGGGCCTGGATTACGCGCTGGACGAAATTCTCAAGGCGCTGCCGAAACTCGAAGGCCCGGTCGGACGCATGCAGCGTCTGGGTGGTGCCGACAAGCCTCTGGTGGTCGTGGATTACGCGCACACCCCGGACGCGCTGGAAAAAGTACTCGAAGCACTGCGCCCGCACGCCAAGGGCCGCTTGTTGTGCCTTTTCGGCTGCGGCGGTGATCGTGACCGTGGCAAACGTCCGCTGATGGCTGAAGTGGTCGAGCGTCTGGCCGACGGTGTATGGGTCACTGATGACAACCCGCGCTCCGAATCGCCTGTCAGTATTTTTGACGATATACGCCCTGGCTTCGTTGCTGCGGACAAGGTGCGTTTCATCGAAGGTCGCGGTCAGGCCATTGCCGAGCTGATTGCCAGCGCCAATGCCGATGACGTCGTGGTGCTTGCCGGCAAGGGCCACGAGGACTACCAGGAAATCAACGGTCAGCGGCAGCCGTTCTCCGACCTGCAAGAAGCCGCCAGTGCGCTTGCTGTATGGGAGCCTGCGAATGCTTAAGCCAATGACCTTCAGCGAACTGGTTGTGCCTCTCGACGCCCGTCTGGTCGGCGGCGACTGCAGCTTTGCCGGCGTCAGCACCGACAGCCGTGGCATCGAGCCTGGCCAGCTGTTCGTGGCCCTGACCGGCCCGCGTTTCGACGGTCATGAATACCTCGATCAAGTGGCTGCCAAAGGTGCGGTCGGTGCTCTGGTCGAGCGCGAAGTGCAGGGCGCCGCCTTGCCGCAACTGATCGTGCTGGATACCCGCAAGGCACTTGCCCAACTGGGTGCCATGAATCGCAATGCGTTCGTCGACCGGCCGGTTGCTGCGGTCACCGGGTCGAGTGGCAAAACCACGGTCAAGGAAATGCTCGCGAGCATCCTGCGCACGCGCGGGCCTGTGCTCGCGACCCGAGGCAACCTGAACAACGAATTGGGCGTTCCACTGACGCTGCTGGAACTGGCCCCTGAATACACGTCGGCTGTGATCGAACTGGGTGCGTCGCGGGTTGGCGAGATTGCCTACACCGTGAGCCTCGCCAAGCCGCACGTCGCCATGATCACCAACGCCGGCACCGCCCATGTTGGCGAGTTTGGCGGCCCGGACAGAATTGTCGAAGCCAAGGGCGAGATTCTGGAAGGTCTCGACGCGGGTGGTACGGCAGTCTTGAACCTGGAAGACAAGGCGTTCCCGATCTGGCGCAAGCGCGCTGGCAATCGTAATGTCCTGACCTTCGCACTGACCGACTCTGCGGCTGACGTGTACGCCAGCGAGCTTAGCCGTGATGCTCGGGGCTGCCCGGCTTTCACCCTCAACAGCCCGCTCGGCACTGCCCGGGTTCAACTGAACCTGCTCGGCACGCACAATGTGTCCAATGCCCTGGCCGCTGCGGCTGCCGGCTGCGCAATGGGGGTTCCGCTGGAAGGGATTGTCACCGGACTGAACAACGTGCAGCCGGTCAAGGGCCGTGCCGTGGCGCAAATCGCCAGCAACGGCACGCGCGTCATCGATGACACCTACAACGCCAATCCTGCCTCGATCAACGCGGCCGTCGACATCCTCACCGGCTTCACCGGTCGTACCGTACTGGTGCTGGGTGATATCGGCGAGCTGGGCGACTGGGCCGAGCAGGGTCATCGCGAAGTCGGTGCCTATGCCGCTGGCAAGGTGTCGGCGCTGTATGCCGTCGGCCCGCTGATGACTCACGCCGTCAGCGCCTTTGGCGAGCACGCTTACCACTTTGCCAGTCAGGCTGAACTGATTGCGGCGCTGGGCGCCGAGCAGGACCCTGATACCACTTTACTGATCAAGGGCTCGCGTAGCGCTGCGATGGAACACGTCGTGGCTGCCTTGTGCGGTTCTAGCCTGGAGAAACATTAATGCTGCTGCTGTTGGCCGAGTTTTTACAACAGTTCTACAAAGGCTTCGCGGTCTTTCAGTACCTGTCATTGCGCGGGATCCTTGGCGTGCTCACTGCACTGACGCTGTCGCTGTGCCTGGGGCCGTGGATGATCCGCACCCTGCAGATGCGTCAGATCGGTCAGTCGGTGCGTAATGACGGTCCGCAATCGCACCTGTCCAAGTCGGGTACGCCGACCATGGGCGGCGCGTTGATCCTCTCGTCCATTGGTATCAGTACGTTGCTGTGGGCTGACCTGAGCAACCGTTACGTGTGGGTTGTGTTGCTGGTGACCTTCCTGTTCGGCGCCATCGGCTGGGTCGATGACTACCGCAAGGTGATCGAAAAGAATTCGCGTGGCCTGCCGAGCCGCTGGAAGTATTTCTGGCAGTCGGTGTTTGGCCTCTGTGCCGCGATCTTCCTTTATACGACTGCACCGTCGGCGACTGAAACCACGCTGATCGTGCCGATGCTCAAGGATGTGCGCATCCCGCTGGGTATCGGTTTCATCGTGCTGACCTATTTCGTGATTGTCGGCTCCAGCAACGCAGTCAACCTGACTGACGGGCTGGACGGTCTGGCGATCATGCCGACGGTGATGGTGGGCGGTGCCCTGGGCATCTTCTGCTACCTGTCGGGTAACGTGAAATTTGCTGAATACCTGCTGATTCCCTACGTGCCGGGGGCGGGCGAGCTGATTGTGTTCTCAGGCGCGCTGATTGGCGCGGGGCTCGGGTTCCTCTGGTTCAACACGTATCCGGCGCAGGTGTTCATGGGCGACGTCGGTGCGCTGGCGCTCGGCGCGGCGCTGGGCACCATGGCGGTGATCGTTCGTCAGGAAATGGTCCTGTTCATCATGGGCGGCGTGTTCGTGATGGAAACCCTTTCAGTGGTCATTCAGGTTGCGTCTTTCAAACTTACCGGCCGCCGCGTATTCCGCATGGCGCCGATCCACCACCACTTTGAACTCAAAGGCTGGCCCGAGCCACGTGTGATCGTCCGTTTCTGGATCATCACCGTGATTCTGGTGCTCATTGGCCTTGCCACGCTGAAACTGAGGTAGAACGAGTGTCCCTGATCGTTTCCGACCGCTTCCGCATTGTCGTGGGTCTAGGCAAAAGCGGCATGTCCCTGGTTCGCTTCCTGGCGAACCAGGGCGTGTCCTTTGCTGTGGCCGACACGCGGGAGAATCCTCCTGAGCTGGCGACCTTGCGTCGCGACTATCCGCAGGTGGAAGTGCGTTGTGGCGAGCTGGACGTGGATTTCCTCTGCCGTGCCGATGAGCTGTATGTCAGCCCCGGTCTGGCCCTGGCGACCCCGCCCCTGCAGCAGGCGCACGCACGCGGCGTCAAACTGTCGGGCGACATCGAACTGTTCGCGCGTTACGCGAAGGCGCCAGTGATTGCCATTACCGGCTCGAATGCGAAAAGCACCGTGACCACGCTGGTCGGTGAGATGGCCGCTGCCGCTGGAAAGCATGTGGCAGTGGGCGGCAATCTCGGCACTCCGGCGCTGGACCTGCTCAGCGACGATGTCGAGCTGTATGTGATGGAGCTTTCCAGCTTTCAGCTCGAAACCACCGACCAGCTCAATGCTGAAGTGGCGACCGTGCTGAATATCAGCGAAGACCACATGGACCGCTACAGCGGCCTGCCTGCTTACCACCTGGCCAAGCACCGGATTTTCCGTGGCGCGCGGCAAGTGGTGGTCAATCGTCAGGACGCGCTGTCCCGTCCGTTGATTGGCGAAGGCCTGCCGTGCTGGACATTCGGCCTCAACAAGCCCGATTTCCATGGTTTCGGCCTGCGTGAAGAGAAAGGCGAAAAGTACCTGGCTTTCCAGTTTGAAAACCTCATGTCGGTGCGTGAGCTGAAAGTGCGCGGTGCACACAATCAGGCCAACGCGCTCGCCGCCTTGGCGCTCGGGCATGCAGTCGGCCTGCCGTTCGACGCCATGCTTGCCAGCCTGCGTGAATTCACCGGCCTGGAGCATCGCTGCCAGTGGCTGCGCGAGCACGACGGCATTCATTACTACAACGATTCCAAAGCCACCAACGTGGGCGCCGCACTGGCTGCCATCGAAGGGCTGGGCTCGGATATCGACGGCAAGCTGGTGCTGATCGCCGGCGGCGATGGCAAAGGCGCTGACTTCAGCGGTTTGCGTGCGCCAGTCGCCAGGCATTGCCGCGCGGCGGTCTTGCTCGGACGTGATGCCGAACTGATTGCCCAGGCATTGGGCGACGCCGTTCCGCTGCTGCGTGTCGACACCGTCCAGGCGGCTGTCGAGCACAGCGCAAAACTGGCGCAACGTGGCGACGCCGTATTGCTTTCTCCTGCATGCGCCAGTCTGGACATGTTCAAGAATTATGAAGAGCGCGGACGTGTGTTCGCGCAGGCAGTGGAGTGCTTGTCATGATCTTCGGTGTGATCAAGCCTTATCCATCGCCACTGATCAGCGGGCGCGGCATCGACCTGGACTTCCCGATGCTGGTCGGCTGCCTGGCGCTGCTCGGCCTTGGCCTGGTGATGATTACCTCGGCCTCGTCGGAAGTGGCCGCAGTGCAGTCGGGCAACACGCTGTACATGATGACCCGTCACCTGGTTTATCTGCTGATCGGCCTGGGTGCCTGCGGCGTGACCATGATGATCCCGGTCGCCACCTGGCAGCGTCTGGGCTGGATGATGCTGCTTGGCGCGTTCGGCCTGTTGCTGTTGGTGCTGGTGCCGGGGATCGGGCGCGAGGTGAACGGTTCGATGCGCTGGATCGGCTTCGGCGCGTTCAACGTGCAGCCGTCGGAAATCGCCAAGGTGTTTGTGGTGATCTTCCTTGCCGGCTACCTGATTCGTCAGCAGCAGGAAGTTCGCGAAAGCTGGATGGGCTTTTTCAAGCCGTTCATCGTGCTGTTGCCGATGGCCGGTCTGCTGCTCATGGAGCCTGACTTCGGTGCGACCGTGGTAATGATGGGCGCTGCGGCGGCCATGTTGTTCCTCGGTGGTGTCGGCCTGTTCCGCTTCTCGCTGATGGTGGTACTGGCGGTTGCCTCTGTTGTGGTGCTGGTTCAGGCCCAACCTTACCGGATGGCGCGTCTGACCAACTTTACCGACCCGTGGGCCGACCAGTTCGGCTCCGGCTACCAATTGACCCAGGCGCTGATCGCCTTCGGTCGCGGCGAGTGGTTCGGCGTCGGGCTGGGCAACAGCGTGCAGAAGCAGTTCTACCTGCCGGAAGCGCACACCGACTTCGTGTTTTCGGTCCTTGCAGAAGAGCTGGGCGTCGTGGGTTCGCTGATCACCGTCGCGCTGTTCCTGTTCGTCAGTATTCGCGGCATGTACATCGGCATGTGGGCCGAGCGCGCCAAGCAGTTCTTCGGTGCCTACGTGGCCTACGGTCTGTCGTTCCTGTGGATCGGTCAGTTCCTGATCAACATCGGTGTGAACGTCGGTCTGCTGCCCACCAAGGGCCTGACCCTGCCGTTCCTCAGCTACGGCGGCAGCTCGCTGGTGATCTGCTGCGCGAGTCTCGGGCTGCTGCTGCGCATCGAGTGGGAATCGCGCAACAACATGGGCAGTGAAGAAGCCGAGTTCAAGGAAAGCGACTTCGCCGAGGACACGCCCAATGGACGCTAACGTGCTGATCATGGCGGGCGGGACCGGCGGGCATGTATTCCCGGCGCTGGCCTGCGCGCGCGAGTTCCAGGCACGTGGCTACAAGGTCCACTGGCTGGGCACGCCGCGCGGTATTGAAAACGAACTGGTACCGCAGGCCGGTCTGACGCTGCACCTGATCAATGTCACCGGCCTGCGCGGCAAGGGCCGCCTGTCGCTGCTCAAGGCGCCTTTCATGTTGCTCAAGGCCCTGATGCAGGCACGCAAGGTCGTGCGTCAGGTGAAACCGGTCTGCGTGGTCGGCTTTGGTGGCTACGTCACCGGCCCCGGCGGTCTGGCGGCGAAGCTGGCAGGCGTACCGTTGATCATTCACGAGCAGAACGCCGTGGCCGGTACGGCCAACCGCAGTCTGGCGTCGTTTGCCAGCCGGGTATGCGAAGCGTTCCCGAACACCTTTGCGGATTCGTCCAAGCGTCGCACCACCGGCAACCCGGTGCGTGTCGAGCTGTTTCTGGAAACACCGCGTCAGGCACTGGCCGGACGCAAGGCTCGTCTGCTGGTACTGGGCGGCAGCCTGGGCGCGGAGCCGTTGAACAAATTGTTGCCCGAGGCGCTGTCCCAGCTGCCTCAGGACATCCAGCCCGAAGTGTTTCATCAGTCGGGCAAGAATCATGACGCAGTCACCGCCGAGCGCTATCGCAACGTGGGCGTCGAGGCGCAGGTTGCGCCGTTCATCCAGAACATGGCCCAAGCCTATGGCTGGGCCGATCTGGTGGTCTGCCGCGCAGGCGCATTGACCATCAGCGAACTGGCCGCCGCCGGCCTGCCGTCGTTGCTGATACCGCTGCCCCACGCGATTGATGACCATCAGTCACGTAACGCTGACTATCTTGCTCGCGAAGGCGCAGCCTTCGTCATGCCGCAAGCGACAACTGGCGCCGCCGAGATGGCAGCACGCCTGAAAGAGGTTTTGATGCAACCCGAACAATTGAACAGCATGGCCCGCACTGCACGCAGCCTGGCCAGGCCTGATGCAACCAGCACCGTCGTCAACGTCTGTGTGGAGGTGGCCCATGGTTGAGAATCAACGCGCCATGCCACAACCTGAAATGCGCCGTATCCGTCGTATCCACTTCGTCGGTATCGGCGGTGTCGGCATGTGCGGGATTGCCGAGGTACTGTTGAACCTGGGCTACGAAGTGTCGGGCTCCGACCTGAAGGGCTCGGCCGTGACCGAACGCCTGGAATCGTTCGGCGCACAGATTTTCATTGGCCATCGTGCCGAGAACACCATCGGTGCCGACGTGCTGGTAGTGTCCAGTGCCGTCAACACCTCCAACCCGGAAGTGGCCACTGCGCTGGAGCGCCGCATCCCGGTCGTACCGCGTGCCGAGATGCTCGCCGAGCTGATGCGTTATCGCCACGGCATCGCCGTTGCCGGTACGCATGGCAAGACCACCACCACCAGCCTGATCGCTTCGGTATTCGCTGCCGGCGGCCTGGACCCGACCTTCGTGATTGGCGGCCGTCTGAATGCAGCGGGCACCAATGCGCAATTGGGCACCAGCCGTTACCTGATCGCCGAAGCCGATGAAAGCGACGCCAGCTTCCTGCACCTGCAACCTCTGGTCGCAGTGGTCACCAATATCGACGCCGATCACATGGCGACCTACGAAGGCGACTTCAACAAACTGAAGAAGACCTTTGTCGAGTTCCTGCACAACCTGCCGTTCTACGGGCTGGCGGTAATGTGCATCGACGATCCGGTGGTGCGTGAAATTCTGCCGCTGGTCAAGCGTCCGACGCTGACCTATGGCTTCAGCGAGTCTGCCGATATACGTGCAATCAATGTGCGTCAGGACGGCATGCTGACCTTCTTCACCGTACTGCGCCGCGACCGCGAGCCGCTGGATGTGTCGGTGAACATGCCCGGCAATCACAACGTACTCAACTCGCTGGCGACCATCGCCATCGCTACTGACGAGGGCGTCAGCGACGAGGCCATCGTTCAGGGGCTTTCCGGCTTCCAGGGCGTCGGTCGGCGCTTCCAGGTCTACGGCGAGCTGCCGGTCGATGGCGGCAACGTGATGCTGGTCGATGACTACGGTCACCACCCGCGTGAAGTCGCTGCCGTTATCAACGCCGTGCGAGGCGGCTGGCCTGATCGTCGTCTGGTCATGGTCTACCAGCCACACCGTTTCAGCCGCACCCGTGACTTGTACGACGATTTCGTCCAGGTTCTGGCGGACGCCAATGTGCTGCTGCTGATGGAGGTCTACCCGGCCGGTGAAGAACCGATTCCCGGTGCGGACAGCCGTAACCTGTGCCACAGCATTCGTCAGCGTGGCCAACTGGACCCGATCTACATCGAGCGTGGTGTCGAGCTGGCGCCGCTTGTCAAACCGCTGCTGCGCGCGGGCGACATCCTGCTGTGCCAGGGCGCTGGCGACATCGGCGGTCTTGCGCCACAGCTGCTGAAAAGCCCGCTGTTCGCCGGTGCCAAAGTGGCCTCCACCGAAGGGAAGCTGAAATGACAGCCGTCGCCCAGTCCTCCCTGCGCTCGACACTCGAGCCGAAAAGCTTCGGCCGTGTCGCCGTGCTCTTCGGTGGCAAGAGTGCCGAGCGGGCAGTCTCGCTGAACTCGGGTAACGCCGTGCTCAGTGCGTTGCTCGAGGCAGGCGTGGATGCGTTCGGCATTGATGTGGGCGATGACTTCCTGCAGCGACTGGTCAGCGAGAAAATCGACCGCGCCTTTATCGTTCTGCACGGACGTGGCGGTGAAGATGGCACCATGCAAGGCCTGCTGGAGTGCCTGGAAATCCCTTATACCGGCAGTGGCGTACTGGCTTCTGCACTGGCGATGGACAAGTTGCGCACCAAGCAGGTCTGGCAGAGTCTCGGCCTCGCCACACCGCTGCATGCCGTTCTTGAAAACGAGAGTGATTGTATTTGCGCCGCGACGGAACTGGGCTTGCCTTTGATCGTCAAACCGGCCCATGAAGGTTCAAGTATCGGTATGGCAAAGGTGAACAGCGTCGATGAATTGATCGCCGCATGGAAAGCCGCCAGTACCTACGATTCGCAAGTATTAGTCGAACAATGGATTCAGGGACCTGAGTTCACTGTCGCGTCTCTGCGTGGCCAGGTGTTGCCTCCCATCGGCCTGGGCACTCCTCACAGTTTTTATGATTACGATGCCAAGTACCTGGCGTCCGATACTCAGTATCGGATTCCGTGCGGACTTGGCGATGCGCAGGAACAGGAACTCAAACAACTTGCAGCACGTGCTTGCGAAGCCATCGGCATTGCAGGCTGGGCGCGCACGGATGTCATGCAGGACGAACAAGGCAAGTTCTGGTTACTGGAAGTCAATACTGTACCGGGCATGACCGATCACAGTCTGGTGCCTATGGCGGCCCGTGCGGCAGGTCTGGATTTTCAACAACTGGTGTTGGCGATTCTGGCCGACAGCGTTCAGGCGAGGGGTTAAGGCATGTACGGCCCGTCGACACGTCCTCAGCCACCTGCACCCGGCCGCAACAAGCCGGTGCCGCGCGGCGCCAGCCGTATGGTGGCCAAGGAGCCCTTGTCGGCGCGTTTGCCCAAGGCCAACTTCAGTTTTCTGAAGCGTCTGCTCTGGCCTGTGCTGTTGGTGGTTCTGGGCTTCGGTACTTATGAGGCAGCACAGCGTCTGCTGCCGTACGCCGACCGCCCGATTACCCGCATCAACGTGCAGGGCGATTTGAGTTACATCAGCCAGCAGGCTGTGCAGCAGCGGATTGCGCCTTATGTGGCGTCGAGCTTTTTCAAGATCGATCTGGCTGCCATGCGCACCGAGCTTGAGCAGATGCCATGGATCGCGCACGCCGAGGTCCGTCGTGTATGGCCGGATCAGGTAGTGATTCGTCTTGAAGAGCAGTTGCCGGTTGCCCGTTGGGGCGATGAAGCGCTGTTGAATAACCAGGGGCAGGCTTTCACACCGCGTGAACTGTCCAATTACGAACATCTTCCCCAGTTGTTCGGCCCGCAGCGGGCCCAGCAGCAGGTGATGCAGCAGTATCAGGTGTTGAGTCAGATGTTGCGCCCGCTGGGCTTCTCCATCGTGCGCCTGGAACTGCGCGAGCGTGGCAGCTGGTTCCTGACAACAGGTGCCGGTAGTGCTGGCCCGGGTATCGAATTGTTGCTTGGACGCGACCACCTTGTCGAAAAAATGCGCCGCTTCATCGCGATTTACGACAAAACGCTGAAAGACCAAATAACGAATATCGCGCGCGTCGACTTGCGTTACTCCAACGGCCTTGCGGTCGGTTGGCGCGAACAGGCAGCGCCGGCGACGGAAAAACCCGCCGTCGCGAAGAATTGATAAGAGGCAGGACCATGGCAAATGTGCAAAGCGGCAAAATGATCGTCGGGCTGGATATCGGTACCTCCAAGGTGGTGGCACTGGTAGGCGAAGTCGCGGCCGATGGCTCGCTGGAAATCGTGGGTATCGGTACCCATCCCTCCCGCGGCCTGAAAAAGGGCGTGGTGGTGAATATCGAATCGACCGTGCAGTCGATCCAGCGCGCAATCGAAGAAGCGCAACTGATGGCCGGCTGCCGTATCCACTCGGCATTCGTGGGCGTTGCAGGCAGCCACATTCGCAGCCTGAACTCGCACGGCATCGTGGCGATTCGTGATCGCGAAGTCAGCTCTGCGGATCTGGAGCGTGTGCTCGATGCTGCTCAGGCGGTGGCCATTCCTGCCGACCAGCGTGTGCTGCATACCCTGCCTCAGGATTACGTGATCGATAACCAGGAAGGCGTGCGTGAGCCTCTGGGCATGTCCGGCGTACGTCTGGAAGCCAAGGTTCATGTGGTGACCTGTGCGGTGAACGCGGCGCAGAACATCGAAAAGTGCGTACGTCGCTGCGGTCTGGAAGTCGACGACATCATTCTCGAACAACTGGCCTCGGCGTATTCCGTGCTGACCGATGACGAGAAAGAACTGGGTGTATGCCTGGTGGATATCGGTGGCGGCACCACCGACATCGCGATCTTCACCGAAGGCGCCATTCGCCACACGGCGGTCATCCCGATTGCGGGCGACCAGGTGACCAACGACATCGCCATGGCGTTGCGCACTCCGACCCAGTACGCCGAAGAAATCAAGATTCGTTATGCCTGTGCGCTGGCCAAGCTGGCCGGTGCGGGCGAAACCATCAAAGTGCCGAGCGTGGGCGACCGTCCACCTCGCGAGTTGTCGCGTCAGGCCCTGGCAGAAGTGGTAGAGCCTCGTTACGACGAGCTGTTCACCCTGATCCAGGCCGAACTGCGCCGCAGCGGCTACGAAGACCTGATCCCGGCCGGCATCGTGCTGACCGGGGGCACAGCGAAAATGGAAGGTGCGGTCGAACTGGCCGAGGAAATCTTCCACATGCCGGTCCGCCTGGGCGTACCGCACAGCGTCAAAGGGCTGGCTGATGTCGTGCGCAACCCGATCTACTCAACCGGCGTAGGCCTGTTGATGTACGGGCTGCAAAAACAATCGGATGGCATTTCGCTGTCCGGGATTGTCGGCAACAGCAGTTACAGCGACGAAACCAAGGCACCGGTGCTTGAGCGTATCAAACGTTGGGTGCAGGGCAATTTCTAAGTTTCAACGTTCAACGGTTTCACAGCTTCAGATTCAGGGCTTCACCAGCAGTATCGGCAGGCAGTAGGCAAAACTAACTAGAAAGCGGAAGGAGAGAGAAAATGTTCGAACTCGTAGACAACGTCCCGCAAAGCCCGGTTATCAAGGTTATCGGCGTAGGCGGTGGTGGCGGCAACGCTGTCAATCACATGGTCAAGAGCAACATCGAAGGCGTGGAATTCATCTGCGCCAACACCGATGCTCAAGCGCTGAAAAACATCGGCGCGCGGACCATTCTGCAATTGGGCACCGGCGTGACCAAAGGCCTTGGCGCTGGCGCCAACCCTGAAGTCGGTCGTCAGGCCGCACTGGAAGATCGTGAGCGCATTGCAGAAGTTCTGCAGGGCACCAACATGGTTTTCATCACCACTGGCATGGGCGGCGGTACCGGTACCGGTGCAGCACCGATCATTGCTGAAGTGGCCAAGGAAATGGGCATTCTGACGGTCGCAGTCGTGACCCGTCCGTTCCCGTTCGAAGGTCGCAAGCGTATGCAGATCGCCGATGAAGGCATCCGCATGCTGTCCGAAAGCGTCGACTCGTTGATCACCATTCCCAACGAGAAGCTGCTGACCATCCTCGGTAAAGACGCCAGCCTGCTGTCGGCTTTCGCCAAGGCTGACGATGTACTGGCCGGTGCCGTTCGCGGTATCTCCGACATCATCAAGCGTCCGGGCATGATCAACGTCGACTTCGCCGACGTGCGTACCGTGATGAGCGAAATGGGCATGGCGATGATGGGCACTGGCTGCGCCAGCGGTCCTAACCGTGCACGTGAAGCGACCGAAGCGGCGATCCGCAACCCGTTGCTCGAAGACGTCAACCTGCAGGGCGCTCGCGGCATCCTGGTCAACATCACTGCCGGTCCTGACCTGTCTCTGGGTGAGTACTCGGACGTGGGTAGCATCATCGAAGCGTTCGCTTCCGAGCACGCGATGGTCAAGGTCGGTACCGTTATCGATCCGGACATGCGTGACGAGTTGCACGTGACCGTGGTTGCCACCGGCCTGGGCGCGAAAATCGAGAAACCTGTCAAGGTCATCGACAACACGCTGCAGACCACCCAGCAGGCTCCTGCCCAGCAGGCGTCCCGCCAGGAAGCACCGTCGGTCAACTACCGTGACCTGGATCGTCCTACCGTGATGCGCAACCAGGCACACGCAGGCGCTACAGCCGCGGCGAAGATGAATCCTAACGATGATCTTGATTACCTGGACATCCCGGCTTTCCTGCGTCGTCAGGCCGATTGATGAAATGTATCAGGGGTATTAGGGTGATTGGTGTTCAGCAAAGGCATGGTCTGCTATCATCGCCAGCCTTTGTTGATACCAGTTCGCAACTTGCGCTGAAGCGGCCCATGCCATGATAAAACAACGCACCCTGAAAAATATTATCCGTGCCACAGGTGTAGGCCTGCACTCCGGGGAGAAGGTTTACCTGACCCTCAAGCCCGCACCTGTGAATACCGGCATTGTGTTTTGCCGAGCTGACCTTGATCCCGTCGTGCAGATCCCTGCGCGTGCGGAAAACGTCGGTGACACCACTCTGTCGACCACTCTGGTCAATGGTGATGTCAAAGTCGACACGGTAGAACACTTGCTCTCGGCCATGGCTGGCCTTGGCATCGATAACGCCTACGTCGAGCTCTCTGCCTCCGAAGTTCCTATCATGGACGGCAGCGCAGGCCCTTTCGTATTCCTGATTCAATCGGCAGGCCTGGAAGAACAGGACGAGCCGAAGAAATTCATCCGTATCCTGCGTGAAGTCACAGTGGAGGAGGGCGGTAAACGCGCTACTTTCGTGCCTTTCGAAGGGTTCAAGGTCAGTTTCGAGATCGATTTCGATCACCCCGTCTTCCGTGACCGCACCCAGAGTGCAAGCGTGGACTTTTCCAGTACTTCCTTCGTGAAGGAAGTCAGCCGTGCCCGGACCTTCGGGTTCATGAGTGATATCGAGTACCTGCGCAAGCACAACCTCGCACTCGGCGGCAGCGTGGAAAACGCCATCGTGGTCGACAAGGACGGTGTACTGAACGAAGACGGCCTGCGGTACGAGGACGAATTCGTCAAACACAAAATCCTCGACGCCATCGGTGACCTCTACCTGCTGGGCAACAGCCTGATTGGTGAGTTCCGGGGTTTCAAATCGGGGCATGCACTGAACAACCGTCTGCTGCGCACGTTGATCGACCAGAAAGACGCTTGGGAAGTGGTGACTTTCGAGGATGCCAGTACGGCACCTATTTCTTACATGCGTCCTGTCGCGGCGGTGTAAGCAAGCTTTACTCTCTTTCCTTTTGTTCTTTAAAGGCTGCCCTCGGGTGGCCTTTTTTTATGGGCTTTTTCAGGGAAAGTCAGTGCTCGCGGAGGGCGTGCAGCGATCAGACACGGCTACTTCCTGTCCTTCGCATGGCTGGCCAGCCGTTCCAGTGCGGCGCGCAAGCGCGGATCGGTGATGCCTTCAGCGGTGGCCTGAATGTTTTCGGCAGCCACTGCCGACAGGTCGATCGTGTGCGTGGCGGCTCCGCGGGGCGCTTCAGGCGGCTGCACCTTGAACACAATGCGCGTCAGGTTGATGAATTCGTCGAAGGCCATCATTTGCCGGTGGAGGCGTTTCTGCTGGTAGCGCAGGCGCGTGGCCCAATGACCATCCGTCACGATCAGCAACAAGGTACCTTCGCGCCACGAGGCCACGCGACAATGCTCGCGGGCCGCAGGCTGCAGCTGGCTTTCGAGCAGGCGCTGCAAGTGGCTCAATCGCTCGGCGTGGCGAAATATAGCCTTCAGGGGCTTGGCTTCACGCAGCAAAACCGCGGGCGGGCGGGCGTTCAGAGGACGAAAGGCCATGGAGGGATGCCTGGGTAACAAGATGAACATCTTAACAGAAAGCGTTCTGACGGCTGCTTTTCAGGGCATTTCCGTGCTTTCATATGCAAATCAATGAGTAACTTCCCCGGCTAACGGGTTGAAGTGCTTGAAAATGGCCCCATTGTAAACCTGCCCCGTCACAGCGCTGTGCCAGCATCGTGGAATAACGCCACTTTCCTCACCATCGTTTCCGGGTAGAATGCTCGTTCGCATGCGGCCATATGGGCTGCACGGGCGACTCACGGGGCCGCCCTCCATTCCTATGTGTGGAAGATCCTGTCGATATGTTTGCGCCTTTGTTGAAAAAACTTTTTGGAAGCAAGAACGAGCGTGAAGTAAAACGCATGCTCAAGACGGTACAGATCGTCAATGCCTTCGAAGAGCAAATGGTGGCCCTTTCGGACGAGCAACTGCGCGCCAAGACCGAAGAGTTCAAGGCCCGCATAGCCAAAGGCGAGACCCTCGATCAATTGCTTCCGGAAGCCTTTGCTGTCGCTCGTGAAGCGGGCAAGCGCGTCATGGGCATGCGCCACTTCGACGTTCAGTTGATCGGCGGCATGACCCTGCACGAAGGTCAGATCGCGGAAATGCGCACCGGTGAAGGTAAAACCCTGGTCGGTACGCTGGCTGTCTACCTCAACGCATTGTCCGGCAAGGGCGTTCACGTCGTTACCGTGAACGACTACCTCGCGCGCCGCGATGCCAACTGGATGCGTCCGCTGTACGAATTCCTCGGCCTGACCGTAGGCATCGTCACGCCATTCCAGCCGCCAGAAGAGAAGCGCGCCGCCTACGCTGCCGATATCACGTACGGCACCA
Organism: Pseudomonas syringae pv. coryli str. NCPPB 4273; assembly: GCF_000972175.1. Taxonomy (NCBI): domain Bacteria; kingdom Pseudomonadati; phylum Pseudomonadota; class Gammaproteobacteria; order Pseudomonadales; family Pseudomonadaceae; genus Pseudomonas; species Pseudomonas syringae pv. coryli. The sequence goes on from NZ_AWQP01000028.1 coordinate 37,760, forward strand.
ACAACGAATACGGTTTCGATTACCTGCGCGACAACATGGCGTTCAGCATGGACGACAAGTTCCAGCGTGAACTCAATTTTGCCGTGATCGACGAAGTCGACTCGATTCTGATCGACGAAGCGCGTACGCCGCTGATCATCTCCGGCCAGGCTGAAGACAGTTCCAAGCTGTACACCGAAATCAACCGCCTGATCCCCAAGCTCGAGCAGCATATCGAGGAAGTGGAAGGCGAAGTCACCAAGCCGGGTCATTTCACCGTTGACGAGAAAACCCGTCAGGTCGAGCTGAACGAAGCCGGTCACCAGTTCATCGAGGAAATGCTCACCGAAGTCGGCCTGCTGGCCGAAGGCGAGAGCCTCTACTCGGCGCATAACCTGGGCCTGCTGACCCACGTCTATGCCGGTCTGCGTGCGCACAAGCTGTTCAATCGCAACGTCGAATACATCGTTTCGGACGGTCAAGTGCTGCTGGTCGACGAACACACCGGCCGTACCATGCCGGGCCGTCGTCTGTCCGAAGGTCTGCACCAGGCCATCGAAGCCAAGGAAGGTCTGAACATCCAGGCTGAAAGCCAGACCCTGGCATCGACCACGTTCCAGAACTACTTCCGTCTGTACAACAAGCTGTCCGGTATGACCGGTACGGCCGACACCGAAGCGTTCGAATTCCACCAGATCTACAACCTGGCCGTCATGGTCATCCCGCCGAACAAGCCTTTGGCGCGTAAGGACTTCAACGACCTGGTCTACCTGACGGCGGAAGAGAAGTACGCCGCCATCGTCACCGACATCAAGGCCTGCATCGCGGAAAACCGTCCGGTGCTGGTGGGTACGGCGACCATCGAAACCTCCGAGCACATGTCCAGTCTGCTCAACAAGGAAGGTATCGAGCACAAGGTTCTGAACGCCAAGTTCCACGAAAAGGAAGCGGAAATCATTGCGCAGGCCGGTCGTCCGGGTGCGCTGACCATCGCCACCAACATGGCTGGTCGTGGTACCGACATCCTGCTGGGCGGCAACTGGGAGGTCGAGGTCGCCAATCTGGAAGACCCGACTCCCGAGCAGATCGCACAGATCAAGGCTGACTGGCAGAAGCGCCATCAGCAGGTGATCGAAGCGGGCGGCCTGCACGTCATCGCCTCCGAGCGTCACGAATCGCGTCGTATCGACAACCAGCTGCGCGGTCGTGCCGGCCGTCAGGGCGACACCGGCTCCAGCCGTTTCTACCTGTCGCTCGAAGACAGCCTGATGCGCATCTTTGCCTCTGACCGGGTGAAGAACTTCATGAAGGCGCTGGGCATGCAGTCCGGTGAGGCCATCGAGCATCGCATGGTGACCAACGCCATCGAAAAAGCGCAGCGCAAGGTGGAAGGTCGCAACTTCGACATCCGCAAGCAGTTGCTGGAATTCGATGACGTGGCCAACGAACAGCGTAAAGTGATTTATCACATGCGTAACACGTTGCTGGCCGCCGAGAACATTGGCGAGACCATTGCCGACTTCCGCGAGGAAGTGCTCAACAACCTGATCATCCAGCACATTCCGCCACAGTCCCTGCCGGAGCAGTGGAATGTTGCTGGCCTGGAATCGGCGCTCAATACCGACTTCGCGGTGCAAATGCCGATCCAGCAGTGGCTCGACGAAGACGACAACCTGCACGAAGACAGCCTGCGCGAAAAAATCATGGCGCAGTTGCTGGTGGCGTACAACGAGAAGGAAGACCAGGCCAGCGCCGAAGCTCTGCGCTCCTTCGAGAAGCAGATCCTCCTGCGCGTGCTGGACGACCTGTGGAAAGATCACCTGTCGACCATGGACCACCTGCGTCACGGTATCCACCTGCGCGGCTACGCTCAGAAGAACCCGAAGCAGGAATACAAGCGCGAGTCCTTCACGCTGTTCCAGGAACTGCTCGACTCGATCAAGCGCGACACCATCCGTGTGCTCTCGCATGTTCAGGTTCGCCGCGAAGATCCAGAGGAAGAAGAAGCACGCCTGCGTCAGGACGCCGAAGAGCTGGCCAGTCGCATGCAGTTCGAACACGCGCCTGCACCGGGCATCGAGCAACCGCTGCTCGACGAAGAGGGTGGCGAAGCGCCTGTTGCCGTTGCATCCGAGCCGGTTCGCAACGACCAGAAACTGGGCCGTAACGAACTGTGCTGGTGTGGTTCGGGCAAGAAATTCAAGCACTGTCACGGCCAGATCAACTAAGCCTTTGACTTTGTAATACCTGCGCCGCGACCGGCTTGCCCGTCGCGGCGTTTTTTCATTGATTGCCGTACCGATGCGGACGGCGCCACACTCCATGAGGAGCACCCCGATGGCTGTTGGTCTTGGTCCTTTGCCTGCGTTGTACCCGGTTCCCGGTTTTGAACTTGGCATTTCTTCTGCCGGCATCAAACGCCCGGGGCGCAAGGATGTTGTGGTCATGCGCTGTGCCGAAGGCTCCAGCGTGGCCGGCGTATTCACCTTGAATGCGTTCTGCGCAGCGCCGGTCATTCTGGCCAAACAGCGTGTCCAGGGCACCGTGCGTTATTTGCTGACCAACACCGGCAATGCCAATGCGGGTACAGGCGAATCAGGTCTTGTGGCGGCGCGGCGGACCTGCGAGAAGCTGGCGCAACTGACCGGCGTCGATGCTTCGGCGGTGCTGCCCTACTCGACGGGCGTGATCGGCGAGCCGTTGCCGGTGGAAAAGATCGAAGGCGCCCTGCAAGCCGCGCTGGATGATCTGTCTGTGGATAACTGGGCCGCTGCGGCGACCGGGATCATGACCACCGACACCCTGCCCAAAGGCGCCAGCCGTCAGTTCAGCCATGACGGCGTGACCGTCACGGTGACCGGCATCAGCAAGGGTGCAGGCATGATTCGCCCGAACATGGCGACCATGCTCGGTTACATCGCCACCGACGCCAAAGTGGCGCAGAGCGTGCTTCAGGACCTGATTCGTGACGGCGCCAACAAGTCGTTCAACCGCATCACTATCGATGGCGACACCTCGACCAACGATTGCTGCATGCTGGTCGCCACCGGTCAGGCTGATCTGCCGGAAATTACCGAGGCCAAAGGTCCGTTGTTCGAGGCGTTGAAGAAAGCCGTGTTCGATGTGTGCATGGAAGTCGCTCAGGCCATCGTGCGTGACGGTGAAGGTGCGACCAAGTTCGTGACCGTTGAAGTCAACGGTGGCGGCAATCATCAGGAATGCCTGGACGTCGGTTATGCCGTGGCCCACTCGCCGCTGATCAAGACCGCGCTGTTCGCCTCCGACCCGAACTGGGGACGCATCCTGGCGGCTGTCGGCCGTGCCGGTGTGCCGGATCTGGACGTGAGCAAGATCGACGTATTCCTCGGTGGCGTGTGCATCGCCAGTCAGGGCTGCCGCGCCACTACCTACACCGAAGAGCAGGGCTCGGCGGTAATGGCCGAAGAAGAGATCACCATCCGTATCGAGCTGGGTCGCGGCGATTGCAGCGAAACGATCTGGACCACCGATCTTTCTCACGAGTACGTGAAGATCAACGCGGAATATCGCACCTGATTCAATGCCCGGCGCGCCGGCATCCTGTCTTCGCGCCGGGCTCAATGGAGCTGAACCATGAGCCTGCATCTGATTATCGGCGACAAACGCTACTCCTCCTGGTCGCTGCGTCCCTGGCTGGTGCTGGAAATGACCGGTGCTCCGTTCACCGATCAGGTCATCCGCCTGAACCAGCCTGACACCCGCGCGAACATTCTCAAGTATTCACCCACCGGCAAGGTCCCTGCGCTGCAGTGCGAGCACGGCACGATCATCGATTCGCTGGCCATTTGCGAATACCTGGTCGAACGTTTTCCGGACGCTGGCCTGTGGCCAAGTGACACCGCTGCGCGTGCCCAGGCACGTTCTGCCTGCGCGCAGATGCACAGCGGCTTTGTCAGCCTGCGTTCGAACATGCCGATGGACCTGCGCCAGGATCAGGCACTGGAAGTGATTCCGGTCGATACCCAGAACGACATCGACCGTATCGTCGAACTGTGGGCCGAATGCCGCACTGCGGCGGCCGAAAGCGGTCCGTTTCTGTTCGGTAAGCCGAGCATTGCCGACGCGTTCTTTGCCCCGGTAGCCATTCGCCTGCGCAGTTACCGTGTCGAGTTGCCTGAAGAAGCGCTGAAGTACATCGAAACCATTTACCAGTGGCCTGCCTTCAAACGCTGGCAGCAGGCCGGTCTGGAGGAGTCCTGATCGTGAAACGAGTTCATGTGGCCGCCGCCGTCATTCGTGGCGCTGACGGCAGCGTATTGATTGCCCGGCGTGCCGACACTCAGCATCAAGGCGGCCTCTGGGAGTTTCCTGGCGGCAAGGTCGAGGAGGGCGAGACCGTCCAGGCCGCGCTCGCACGTGAACTGCAGGAAGAGCTGGGTATCCTGGTGACGGCGGCACGTCCGCTGATCAAGGTCTGTCACGACTATCCGGACAAGCAGGTGCTGCTGGACGTCTGGGAAGTCTCGGCCTTCACTGGCCAGGCGCATGGTGCAGAAGGGCAGCCGCTGGTCTGGGCCAGCCCGCGTGAGCTGGCCAATTATGACTTTCCGGCCGCCAATCAGCCGATCGTCGCGGCGGCACGTTTGCCCGGCGAGTACCTGATCACCCCTGAGGGGCTGGACAATATCGAGCTGTTGCGCGGTATGCAGAAAGCCATCGCAGGCGGCATCAAGCTGGTCCAGTTACGTGCACCGGGTGGTTACGACCCGAAGTACCGTGACCTGGCCGTGGATGCGGCGGGCCTGTGTGCCGGCAAGGCGCAGCTCATGCTCAAAGGGCCTCTGGAGTGGCTGGGCGACTTTCCGTCCGCCGGCTGGCACCTGACGGCGGAGCAACTGCGCAAGTACGCCAGTCGCGGGCGTCCGTTCCCTGAGAACCGCTGGCTGGCTGCGTCGTGCCATAACGCCGAAGAGCTGGCTTTGGCCGAGCAGATGGGCGTGGATTTCGTCACCCTGTCGCCCGTTCAGCCAACCCTGACCCACCCCGATGCGCAACCGCTGGGCTGGCAGCAGGCAACGCAACTGATTGCAGATTTCAACAGGCCGGCCTTTCTGCTGGGCGGCGTAGGTCCTGCCGAGCGCCAACAGGCCTGGGAGAGCGGCGCACAGGGCGTGGCCGGGATTCGCGCGTTCTGGCCTGACGAGATCGTCTGACGCTCAGCAGAGGACGCAGAGCGTCCAGAACGGCATGCCCACGCGGAGTAACTAGCGTTATACACAAGTCTGCTCTTGATTCTGGCCGCAGGCCGTGGGAACGAGCTTGCTCGCGAAGAGGCCAGTAAAACCCCTGAAAATGGGGCGTCTGGACCGATGTCTTCGTGAGCCCGCCTCGCTCACTCCCGCAAGACCTATACCTAACGCCAGGACGCTGGCGTGAGGATGTCTTCTGTGATGCTCCGTTTAATGGATATGCCCATCAAACCGGCTTGGGCGCGGGCTGCCAAAGGATCTCGGCAATGCCCTGTCTTCTGGCGATCAATCGGGCGGCGACGAACAGCAGGTCCGACAGCCTGTTGATATACGCCAGCCCTGCGCCTTCCAACGGCTCGACGGCATTCAGATGCTGACAGCGACGTTCTGCACTGCGCGCCAGGCTACGGCAGATGTGCGCCTGGGCGATCAGCGATGAACCGCCAGGCAAAATGAAATTCTCCAGTGGCCCCAGTTCGTCATTCCAGACATCAATGGCGGCCTCCAGTCGCTCGACCTCGGCTTCGTTCAGCGCCTTGTAGGTCGGCATGGCCAGTTCACCGCCCAGATCGAACAGACGGTGCTGGCAGGGTGCAAGTACCTCGATCACTTCGTTGAGGGCCGGGACGCGCTGAGCTTCATCGATCAGCCCCGCCAGCAACAGTCCCAGCTGGCTGTTGAGCGTATCGACCTCACCGATGGCCTCGACGCGCGGATGATCCTTGGAGACCCGACGGCCATCGCCCAGACCGGTTTCACCGGCATCGCCAGTGCGCGTGTAAATCTTCGACAAACGAAAGCCCATTGATGCGATTCCTGATCAGGATTTTGAAATGACCTGCTGCTGAACGCTCACCTGGTTGGCTACCAGCGGTAAACGCAGCGTAAAGCAGGTGCCTGTGCCGAGAGAGGAATGTACCTCCATCTGGCCTTTGTGGTTGTTGGTGACAATGAAGTAGGACACTGACAGGCCCAGTCCGGTGCCCTGGCCGATTTCCTTGGTGGTGAAAAACGGCTCGAACGTACGCTTGCGGATGTTCTCCGACATGCCGATGCCGTTGTCCTCGACCTGAATCTCGGCCCACGGCGGATTGAGGCGCGTGCGCAGGGTAATGCGCCCGGGCTCTTCGCTCTCCGGCCGCTGGTGAATGGCCTGCGCGGCGTTCTTCAGCAGGTTCAGCAGTACCTGCTCCAGCTCGTTGGCAATGCACGGCACCGGACCCAGTTCGGGGTCGAACTGACGGATGATGTGCTGGCCCTTGAAGTCGAAACCGATGGTCAGATCGAAGTCGTTACTGGCGATCTCCACGGCCTGATCGATCAGGGCCGGCAAGTCACAGGGCGATAACTGACGACTGCTCAGGCGGCTGAAATTGAGCATGTGGCTGACGATTTTTGCAGCCCTGGCACCGGCCTGCTGAATGCCGTCGAGCAGTTTCGGCACTTCGCGGCTTTCCAGGTAATGGTTGACCTGCGCCAGATCGACGCCGTCGGCCTCGGCCTGCTCGATGTTCTTCGGCAGTTCCGGGGACAGCCGCCGGCGAATGTTCTGCACGTTGTGCAGGATGGCGCCCAGCGGGTTGTTGATCTCATGCGCCATGCCTGCTGCCAGACCGCCGACGGACAACATTTTTTCCGACTGCACCATCATTTCTTCCAGCGATATGCGCTGGGTGATGTCATCGATCCGGATCACCACGCCGCGCCCGGCATCGCCGGTCAACGGGTAGAACGTCAGCGCGTAGTGGCGGGACTCGTCATTCTTGATCCAGGTCACGCGCTCGATCTTGGTCACGCTATGGCGCTCGACGGTGTGCTTGATCTGCGGCAGAAACGAGCGCATCGGCTCGAAGGCCAGGAAGATCGGCTGGTTCAGCGCTTCGTCCAGGGTCGTCCCGGACAAGGCCGTCGCCTCCTGATTCCACTGGGTGACGTACAGCTGTTCGTCCAATGCGATCATCGCCGAGGGCATCGAGTCGATGATGCTGTTGAGGTAGTTCTGGAAGCCGGTGAGCTTCTTCTCGATCTTGCTGCGCACCTGGACTTCCAGCTCCAGCTTGCGGTTGGTGTGGCGGGTTTCCTCGGCCAGCCCCTGAGCCTGATCGTAGGCTTCCTGCGAGTCGTCGCGCGCGCGCTTGAGTTGCTGTTCGCGTGCTTCGATACGCGACAGCATGGTGTTGAACGCCTCGGCCAGGCTGCCGATTTCATCCTCGTTACCGGGTTCTGCGCGCAGTGCATAGTTCTCTTCGCGGGTCACCTGCCGGGACAGTTCTTCCAGTTGGTAAATGGGTTCGGTGATCAGGCGCCGAATCTGTCGCGCTACCACCAGCCACAGCAGCACGCTGAACACCAGAATGCCCAGGCTGGCGGTCAGCGTGCCGGTGTAGAACGCAGGAGGCAGCTCGCTGCTGGCAACCAGCAACAAGTGCCCTGGCGGCTCATCGCCCTTCGGTACGGTAATGACCTGCGTGCTGCGAAATTCGGTCAGGCGCCAGTTGTCCATGTCTTTGAAGTGTCTGGGCAGCTCAAGGCTTTCGCCCTGATGCATCTGTTCAAGCCGCTCGCCGTCATTGTCATACAGGGCTGCGGCGCGCAACGGCCCGTAGCTTCTCAGCTCCTTGAGCAGCGCGCGTGCCTCGTCCGGCGAGTACAAGGCCCGCTCGTTGAGGTTGGCGCTGCTGATCAGTCGGCCGATGGTCTGCAGGGCCTGCGGAGCCATCGCCTCCTGAGAGATGTAATAGGCCGCGCTGATGAAGGTCAGGTTGGCGACCAGCAGCACGGTGGTCATCAGGACCAGCAGGGCGGCCAGCAGTTTCTGGCCGACGGGCAGGTTTTCCAGGCGTTGGCGCAAGGGCATTGGGCAAGTCGCAGTGGCGGGTGATGCGAGCAGGGTAGCGCGGGCTAGTCGGTACGCAAACCCTTGCTTGCCAGATGAGCGGTCAGACGCGTCTGCAAATGCTGCAGGTGCGGTGCCGGGCAGCCATGACGCGCTGCGGCTGCGCATGCGTAACCCAGCAGGTAGCTGATTTCGGTGCGTCGCCCGTGAAGCACATCCTGATACATGGACGAGTAGTTGGCGGCGGTCGCCTGGATGACCCGCAGCACGTCCGCATGCAATTCCTGCGCAGCCGCTGGCTGGCCGCAGCGGCCCAGCAAATCGCTCAGCTCGGCGCACAGCGTGGCGACCTCGCAGGCGTGCTCGAGCAGGCCACCATTACGGCAGTCGTGCAGCACCGTCAGCGGGTTGACCGCGCAGTTGATCGCCAGCTTGCGCCACAGGCGGGTCAGGATGTCCGGCGTCCATTCGTGGGGAATGCCACTGTCGTGCAAATCCTGCACAAGCGCGGGGGCTGTCGGGTCGGATACATCACCAAGCCAGTTGAAACCGTGGCCAGCGAACCTGACGCGCCAGTCCGACTCCAGAAACGCGCCTTCGGTGCTGGAGGCGAACAGGCAGCGCGCCTGGGGGACTCGCGCCGCCACTGCGTCCTGGCTGCCCAGGCCGTTCTGCAACAGGATGACGTCGGCCTGCGCCGTCAATCGCGGAGCCAGCAGAGCGACAGCCTGCTCGGCCTCGTAAGCCTTGCAGGCCACCAGCAGCCGTTCGATGGGCTGTCGATGGTCGGCGGTCTGCGCTTCGACCGGGTACGCATGGGCAATATCGTTCTCGACCAGCGTCACGCAGCTGCCATTGGCTTGATAGGCGGCCAGCCGATCCGCGTTGCGAAGGATCAACCGAACCGGCAGATTCGCGCGTGCCAGTCGCGTCGCCCAGAGACTGCCCAGGCTGCCCGCACCGAGAACATGCCATGTCACCGCCTTCACAGCGGCACGTTATGGCGCTGAAGCGGTCTGCAGAAGATGAAAACAAGGATGTGCATGGAAGGCTCACAGTGAACGCCGGAAAAGTCTCGTTATAATGAGCGTTCTTTCACACCGTCAAGTCATGCGTGCCCGAATTGTGCGCACGCCGTTTATCTGGAGAACATACATGCCCTCGTTCGACGTAGTGTCCGAATTGGATAAACACGAAGTCACGAATGCCGTCGACAACGCTATCAAAGAGCTGGACCGTCGCTACGACCTCAAAGGCAAAGGCACGTTCGAGTTCAAGGAACTGACTGTCACGCTGACCGCAGAAGCAGACTTCCAGCTGGAGGCCATGATCGAAATCCTCAAGCTGGCGCTGGTCAAACGCAAGATCGACGCGAAGTGCCTCGAGATCAAGGACGCTTATGCTTCCGGCAAATTGATGAAGCAGGAAGTCATCCTGCGTGAAGGCATCGACAAGGAGCTGGCGAAGAAAATCGTCGCTCACATCAAGGAAGCCAAACTCAAGGTCCAGGCCGCCATTCAGGGCGAGCAGGTGCGGGTGACCGGCAAGAAGCGCGACGACCTGCAAGAAGCCATCGCGGCGCTGCGTGCCTACGATTCGGGCATGCCGTTGCAATTCAACAACTTCCGCGACTGATCGTTGCATTGAAAGCCGGGGAACCCTGCGTTCCCCCGCCAGTCCGAATCGCCCTGAGCATTGAAATGACGGCAGGCCGCCGTGGTTTTGATCGCAGTTCGTGACGAGTAAGGAGATAACGATGGATTTAAACGCAGAAGTCGGTCATCTGTGGCAAGCATCGCAGGCCTGGATTCCGATGATCATGGAGTACGGCAGCCGCTTGCTGCTGGCAGTCGTCACACTGTGTGTAGGCTGGTGGCTGATCAACCGGCTGACCGGCAAACTGGGCGCCTTGCTGGCCTTGCGACACGCCGATCTGGCCTTGCAGGGCTTCGTCAGCAACCTGGCCAACGTCATTCTGAAAATCCTGCTGGTGGTCAGCGTCGCGTCGATGATCGGCGTGGAAACCACCTCGTTCGTGGCGGCGATCGGTGCGGCCGGTCTGGCGATCGGTCTGGCCCTGCAAGGCAGCCTGGCGAACTTCGCCGGTGGCGTACTGATTCTGTTGTTCCGCCCGTTCCGTATCGGTGACTGGATCGAAGCCCAGGGTGTGTCGGGAACCGTCGACAACATCCAGATCTTCCACACCGTGCTGCGCACCGGCGACAACCGTACCGTGATCATTCCCAACGGCAACCTGTCCAACGGCATCATCACCAACACCAACCGACAGCCGACCCGCAAGATCACCTTCGACATCGGCGTCAGCCACGATGCCGATCTCAAGAAGGCCTTGCAGGTCCTGCTGGACATGGCCGATGACCCGCGCGTACTCAAGGACCCGGCCCCCCAGGCTGTCGTGGCAGCGCTGGGGGAGAACGCGATTACCTTGTCCCTGCGCGTCTGGACCAGCAGTGGCGACATGGGCGACGTGACGTCGATGTTCAACATCGAAGCACGCGACCGCCTGAAGGACGCAGGCATCGAGATCCCACTGCCGCAACGGATTGTGCGGGTGGTTCAGGAATAGTGGTTTGTGCGGTATGACAAAGCCCTGGCTCGTGAGAGTCGGGGCTTTTTTAGTTGCAGTGTCCAGCGAAAGGCGATTTCGAAAACAGCACAATGGCCCTACGCATCCATGATGCTTAAGGGCCGGCACTGACCTACTTCCAAGAGTCGTACGGCACACCAAACTTCTCGACATAGGCTTTGGAAACTGCTGAAAGGGGCCGATGGTGGCCACCATACTTACCTTCATACGGGCCGCGCGGATCAATCACGGCTTTTATCGTAGTCACCTCGATAGGTGTCATGCAGGGACCGGTTACCGATACTTTGGCAATGCCTCCGGGAACCAGCCTTATACCTATTGCCTCACGATATCCGGTGATCCATTGCGCATCGGCCGCGCAGAACACTTTCTCCCCCTTGCGCATAAGCTCCCGGGTCGCCTCGGGTATTTTAATCACCATCTGGTAGGTTTGCGGCTCGACCAGTGATTGCCAACGGACATAGATCTGTTTGGGCAAGTCAGCCCCTGTCACGTACTTGCCCTTACCCCAACCTGCTCTTTTCGGCCAGCCTCGGGGATCGCCGGAGTTGTTGGGGGGCGTTAGTATTGCAGCGTTGCCACTCATCGCACGTGGATATACCTGGTCCTTGATATCGACCACATCCGCCGATTCGATCCAGACTTCCATGTAAGCGGGAGCAGAAAATCCCAAGCGCCAGGCTTTATAGGGCATTGACTGGCTATTGGCAAAGGTGCAGCCACTGAGCAAAAAAACGACAAAAATGATACGTATAAAATTACTCATTTGGATGCACCGTGCGCACAGAGTTTTCGTCTGATCGATTAAAGATGTGACGTGCCAGCCCTTCGCATCCAGGATGCTTAAAGGGCCATCACTGATCTACTTCCAAGAGTCGTACGGCACACCAAACTTCTCGATATAGGCTTTGGAGACATTGGAGGGAGGGTCGTACTCACCACCAGACTTACCTTCATACGGGCCGCGCGGATCAATAACGGCTTTTACCGTAGCCACCTCGATTGATGTCATGCAGGCGCCGCCTACCCAGACTTTGGCGATACCTCCAGGAGCCAGCCTTATACCGATCGAATCACGATAACCGGTGATCCATTCTCCACCAAATGAACAGAAAGCCTTTTCCCCTTTGCGCATGAGCTCCCGGGTCGCCTCAGGGATTTTAATCACCATCTGGTAGGTTTGCGGCTCGACCAGCGACTGCCAGCGGACATAAATCTGTTTGGGCAAGTCGGCCCCTGTTACATTCTTACCGCTGCCGAGGGCTATTCTTTTTGGCCAACCTCGCGGGTCGCCGGAGTTATTGGGAGGATTTAACATAGAGGCAACTCCACTCATCGCACGTGGATATATGTGTTCCTGAATATCGACGACATCGGCTGTTTCGATCCAGACTTCCATGTAAGCGGGGGCAGAGAACCCCAGATACCAGGATTTGTAAGGCATTGAACTACTGCTAGCAAATGTGCAGCCACTGAGCAGAAAAACGACAAAAGTGATACGTATAAAATCAATCATTTGGATGCACCGTGCGCACAGAGTTTTCGTCTGGTCGATTAAAGATGTGACGTGCCAGCCCTTCGCATCCAGGATGATAAAAGTGCCAGCACTGACCTACTTCCACGAGTCGTACGGCACACCAAACTTTTCGACATAGGCTTTGGAAACTGCTGAAAGGGGCCGGTAGTGGCCACCAGACTTACCTTCATACGGACCGCGCGGATCAATCACGGCGTGTACCGTAGTCACCTCGACCGGTGTCATGCAGGCGCCGCCTACCCAGACCCTGGCGATACCTCCGGGAGCCAGCCTTATACCGATCGAATCACGATAACCGGTGATCCATTCTCCACCAAATGAACAGAAAGCCTTTTCCTCTTTGCGCATGAGCTCACTGGTCGCCTCGGGGATTTTAATCACCATCTGGTAGGTTTGCGGTTCTGCCAGCGATTGCCAGCGGACATAGATCTGTTTGGGCAAGTCCGCCCCTGTTACGTGCTTACCTTTACCTATGCCGGCTCTTTTCGGCCAGCCACGTGGATCGCCAGTGTTGTTGGGGGGAGTTGATATTGACGCATTGCCACTCATCGCACGTGGGTATATCTGGTCCTGAATATCGACAACATCGGCTGTTTCGATCCAGACCTCCATATAGTCGGGAACCGAGAACCCTAGGTACCAGGATTTGTAAGGCATGGACTGGCTACTGGCGAAAGTACAGCCACTGAGCAGAAACGCGGCAAACGCGATACGTATAAAATCAATCATTTGGATGCACCGTGCGCACAGAGTTTTCGTCTGATAGATTAAAGATGTGACGTGCCAGCCCTTCGCATCCAGGATGCTTAAAGGGCCATCACTGATCTACTTCCAAGAGTCGTACGGCACACCAAACTTCTCGACATAGGCTTTGGAGACTGCTGAAAGGGGTCGGTAGTGGCCACCAGACTTACCTTCATACGGGCCGCGCGGATCAATAATAGCTTTTACCGTAGCCACCTCGATCGGTGTCATGCAGCCGCCGCCTACCCAGACTTTGGCAATGCCTCCGGGTGCCAGTCTTATGCCGATTGAACTACGATAACCCGTGATCCATTTCCCATCAGCCTCGCAGAACACTTTCTCCCCCTTACGCATGATCTCTCGAGTGGCCTCGGGGATTTTTATCACCAACTGGTAGGTTTGCGGTTCGACCAGTGATTGCCAGCGGACATAGATCTGTTGCGGCAAGTTGGCCCCTAGTACTCGTTTTCCGCTGCCGATGACCCCTCTTTTCGGCCAGCCTCGTGGATCACCGGTGTTGTTAGGGGTCCTTATCATTGACGCAATGCCACTCATTGCGCGTGGATACATATGATTCTGAATGTCGACGACATCAGCGGTTTCGATCCAGACTTCCATATAGGCAGGAGCCGAGAACCCCAGCATCCATGCTTTATAGGGCATTGACTGACTACTGGCGAAAGTACAACCACCGAGCAGAAGCGCGGCAAGCGCGATACGGATAAAATTACTCATTAGGATGCACCGTGCGCACAGAGTTTTCGTCTGGTCGATTAAAGATGTGACGTGCCAGCCCTTCGCATCTAGGATGCTTAAAGGGCTATCGCTGATCTACTTCCAAGAGTCGTACGGCACACCAAACTTCTCAATATAGGCTTTGGATACATCGGAAAGAGAGTCGTACTTACCACCAGACTTACCTTCATACGGACCGCGCGGATCAATCACGGCGTGTACCGTAGTCACCTCGACCGGTGTCATGCAGGCGCCGCCTACCCAGACTTTGGCAATACCTCCGGGGACTAGCGTTACGCCGATTGAATTACGATAACCCGTGATCCATTTCCCATCAAATGCACAGAACACTTTTTCGCCCTTGCGCATAAGCTCCCTGGTCGCCTCGGGGATTTTAATCACCATCTGGTAGGTTTGCGGTTCGGCCAGTGATTGCCAACGGACATAGATCTGTTTGGGCAAGTCGGCCCCTGTTACGTGCTTACCTTTACCTATGCCGGCTCTTTTCGGCCAGCCACGTGGATCGCCTGAGTTGTTGGGGGGAGTTGATATTGACGCGGTACCACTCATCGCGCGTGGGTATAACTGTTCCTGAATATCGACAACATCGGCTGTTTCGATCCAGACCTCCATATAGTCGGGAACCGAGAACCCCAGGTACCAGGATTTGTAAGGCATGGACTGGCTACTGGCGAAAGTACAGCCACTGAGCAGAAACGCGGCAAGCGCGATACGTATAAAATTAATCATTTGGATGCACCGTGCGTACAGAGTTTTCGTCTGGTCGATTAATGAAGATAACGTTCAGGTCGCTATTGTTAAGATTTTTAGCAGCGTTCCAGTTATCCGAGATATGAACATAACGGTGAAACAGCAGTTCCTCCTCCTGCGAGGTTAGCCCGGTTGTCTTGCTTTTCCCTTGAGTGTAGGCCATCAATTTTTCGGAGATGGGAACGAGCTCCGCAGGTAACGAAAGTCTTGGATCGTCCTCCGGAACTTGTCGGAAAGGCACCCCATTTTCCACGGCCAGTTCGCGCATGATCCGAAAGTAGATCAAGGACAGATCACCGCGGACTTCGCGCTGGCTGCTTACGGCGGCATACACGTGTTTCATGTCTTTGCGGTTGTCTCTGTCGGTATTACGAAACGGCACTTCCCACGTGCGGATTTCCAACGGAAGGTTATAGGGGGCCAGTTGGTCTTGAAGCCGTCTCAAGTCCTGCTGGGCAAGCTTGTAACTGTTGGCTTCAGCGAAAGACGTCATTTCTTCGACCGCGGTTTTACGCGGCTTGCTGAGCAGGATGCGCTCCATCGCCTTGGGTAAATAGCCGCCGCCCAGGTCTGAGTGCGCGCCAGGCAGGACGATATCGGCCGATCCGAGACTGTTGAGGGCAAAGTTATAACGGCGTTCATTGCGAGCGACCAACTGGACGACTTTGTGGGCCGCGTCTGGCGCCAGATGAATGTTAATGCCGGGGTTATAAGCGTTATTACCCGTCCAGTCCCCCTTCAGCGGATTGGCAATGGCCGCGACCGTGTCGTAAACGCCAATGAAATTGATGGAAAAATCGATATGCGGCTTCCAGGCAAAGCTGTCCACTAACCCTGGAGTGCCAGCGGGGATCGCCTTAGCCAGAATGCTTCCTTCGCCCTTGAGGACTTCATTGGCAAAATCCCTGGCTGCGGCAGCACCACGGCTGAAGCCGAAAATATCGAACTCGATTTTCGCCACGCGCTTATCGGGGTTGTTGCCTTGAAATGTTCGTATAGCCTCAAGAATAAGCGGCGGGGTTTCTTCAACTCGCGCCCGGACGCCCTGCACCCCCATACCCGTGCCTTGCGAAAAGGTGGAATCTCCTGCGGTACTGCTGGTTCCGATCCCGTCCAAATAAACGGACAGGTTTGCGGTTTTGGCGTCAATCGGAAGTGTTATGTTCCGCTGGTCTACGTAAAGGTCATACAGCCGGGCGACGTTGCTGACGTCATTGCCATAACTGTTATCCGGGCTGCTTCCCTTGCCGTCAAAACCATGAGCCGCACAGAACTGACGAATATCTTCAGCGGCTTCCTCCAGGTTCACGTCTGACGCAAAGCAGCCAAACGCCCGCTCACTGTTGGTGCGGTTGTTGCCCGTCCCGTCAAAGAACATCCCGATTCGCAAGGTGATCTCTTCCAGCTCAACCTCTTCTTCCTCTTCCTCAAGCTCCTCTTCCGCCGGCGCCTGGGCACTGAGCTCTCCCACGGGGGGCGGACTCAGTAATTGCCCCGCAATGGCTGCGCCAGCGGCCCCCGGAACGAGTGGAGTCAGAATACCGATCCCGGTCCCGACACCTGCAGAACCTCCTGTATTGACCTTCACCTCGGGACCGCTGATTGTCACGCCACCGGCGTCCAGCTTGACGAAGCTGCCACCTGCCTTGGCGGTCAGTTCCACTCCGGCCTCAATCACCACCTTGTCGCCCGCGTGGTAGTGAATCTCCGTACCGGCTTCTACAAACTGCGCGATGCCGATTTTCACGTGCCGGGTCGCGCCGACGGTCAGGTGGTCATCTGCTCGTGCTTCAGTCTTGCGGTCCAGGTGCGTGATCCGATGTTCTTCCACCTTGAACTCGCTGAACACATCGGCCTCGACCGTGTCATGCCGCTCATTGCCGATGTGGATCTTCTGGTCATGCTCGATGTTTTCATCCCAGTCGCGCTGGGCGTGCAGGTAGATCTGTTCCGCACCTTTCTTGTCTTCGATACGAAACTCGTTGTAGCCCTTGCCGCCCGGTGAGCTGAGCGTCTTGAAGGTGCTGCGGGTCTTGTTCGCCGGCAGGTCGTAGGGAACGACGTTTTCCTTGTGAAACAGACAGCCGCTGATCAGCGGTTGGTCGGGGTCGCCTTCAAGGAAGGTGACGAGCACTTCCATACCCACGCGTGGAGTGGCGATGCCACCGTAGGCATTTCCGGCCCAGCCAGTGGCGACGCGCAGCCAC